>NZ_JBALQL010000025.1:104444-137978 GCF_036964885.1 Bacillus sp. JJ1122
AATACTGCTCTTTTTATATTTCAATTTTAAACGCCAGCCGAGCTGCCCTTTTGTTCTATGCGACGAACCAGAATTAAACGAAAGCCTTTCCGCAGCTAATCCTCTCTCAATATTAAATTAGCTGTCTGTTCAAAATTCAGGACTCTTAGCCAACCACTAAAACCCCTATTGGCATAGTGGGATTCTGCTCCATTTTGTTACACAAATTGAGTTAATTTTATTTTCAAACGCCTTCTGAACCTACCTGGAGTCAATCCCTTAGTAATATTCATCCTAGGACAGGCATATTGTTTTAATGTAATCTAAATCAAAGGAGCAAATTATGAAACAAACATTTGGGTTGTTAAGTCTACTGTTACTCTGTATTTATTTGATTTTTAATAACTCGGCCATTTCTCAAATAAACTCTAATAGCGAATACTTAGAAACCGATGCTCCTGTTCAAAATGATCAAAATGCAAATGATGAAGTCTCCAAGCTCATCCTGCCAGAGTTCGAATACATTCACCAAAAAGATGAAGACCAAGAAGTAGACGGTTATATCGTAGAAACCTACAGAGAGTATGAAATTTACAAGGATCAGTTTGGAAACATAATAAAACAGGTCCCCACCTCAAACTTTGACTATATAAAGTATAAAAAATAAGGGACGTACCCCTTGCTTCTTTTTAACAGTAATTGGTTAAAGGGTTAAAGCGAAACTCTAATGAGGGATTTTATCAAGATTATGGAAGCATTAGATACGTCCCTAGCTTCCTCATTACTTTAATTCCTAATTTATTTCCAATTTTAAAAATAACCACATAAACCGCGTATCCAATTACTGCACCCAATACGTTAAAAATCACATCGTCAATGTCAGTGATTCGTCCCCAGCCACCTCCAAATCGCTGGAAGAGTTGTAAAAGCTCTATGGTTACTGATACAGACAAGCCTAATAATGAAACAGCTTTTACATTTCTGAACCTTTTCCATAAAATCGGTGCCAAAAATCCCAAAGGCATAAACAATAAAATATTGCCCCCTACATTTCTGATAATCAGGAAAACCATAAAAAGTACATCTCCATCGTACGCCGTCCCTATTTGATTGATATTCTCAATAACGCTTATGAGCGGAACGATATTGATAGATTGTAAGAAATCTTCATTGTGATAGTGGAAGCCTATGGGGAAAGGAAATAAAGTGACAGAAACAACCATGAAAAGATAGAGATTAAAAAGGAATAAAATGGTTTCCCTCCACCAGTGGATATTTAACCGTTTTCTGTATCGTTTTACAATGAAAAGACCCCGCAGCATAACATAACAAAGAACACCTATGAAAATAAAAAAACTCCCATTTATTAAAATCAAACTGCTTACATCCCTTCTTGCCTAGTTATCCTAATTTTACCATAAAAATAGCAGTCTAGCTTTCAACGATTTTTTTTCTCGCTTCTATTTGTATAACCTGTACTCAACACTCTCAAAAGGAATTATTTTTCGAATACTTAGTTTTTGTTAGAAAACTCAATTTTCCATACCTCCCTTTCCATTTAATTGGTATAATTTTTATTATATAAAAAAAGGGGGAAATAAAAATTAAGATTGTAAAACTAGTACTCATGATTGTTGTTCTTTTATTCCTGTTGTTCTCATCATTTGCTGCACCAATTGGACTTATTGGCGTTGCCATTTACCTTGGCGGCATGTGGCTCTTTTTCCTAAGGCTAAAAGGCAAAAGCTATTCCGAAAAACCATGGATGTTTTTAACAGCAGGCGCTGTTATCACGATCATATTAGTATTTATTTTTGTAGAGCCTGTTCCTGAAGAGAAGAAAGCCGACGCAAAATCAGAACAGCTGGCAAAGAAAGATGCCGAAAAATTGAAAAGTGAGCAGATAAAAAAAGAAAAAGAAGAAAAGAAAGCGCAAGAATTAGCTGATCAGAAAGCAAAGGAAGAAGCTGAAGAAAAAGCTAAATTAGAGGCAGAAGCGAAAGCAATAGCTGAAGAAGAGGCAAAAGCGAAAGCTGAGGCAGAAGCTAAAGCTCAAGAAGAAGCCACACTAGAAAAATTAGGTCTGATGGCAGTCACTGTTGGCCGTGTCGTAGATGGGGATACGATTGAAACAACCGATGGCCAAAAAATCCGCTTCATTGGTGTCAATACTCCCGAATCAACTACAAAGACAGAAACGTTCGGAAAAGAAGCAAGCAACTATACGACTTCCAAACTAGACGGCCAAAAAATCTGGATTCAGAAAGACGTCAGTGAAACCGACCGTTACGGACGACTGCTGCGAATCATCTGGCTAGCCATCCCAACAGACGACACGAACGAAACCGAAATCCGTACAAAAATGTTCAATGCGGATTTGGTTCTTAATGGATATGCAGAACCATCAACCTACCCGCCCGATGTAAAATACAGTGAGTATTTCGTCAAGTTTGCAAGAGAAGCACGCGAATCAGGCACTGGCCTGTGGGCATTCGGAACCAACGGGACGACCAAGGGAGATCTAGATCCAAAAGCCGTCGCAAAAGCACCTGCAACAACAACGAACATATCAAACACTACGACCACTAAGCCGGCTGCGCCTGCAAGCAGCAGTCAGCCAGAAGATTTTGCTAATTGTACGGAACTTAGAAAAGTGTATCCAAATGGAGTACCATCGACTCATCCGGCGTATCAGTCCAAAATGGACCGGGATCACGATGATTTTGCGTGTGAGCGTTGATAAAAAATTTGAGCCTGCTTGGGTGCAGGCTCTTTTTTTATTATTTATTAGTAACATCCTCCACTTTTAGCTTTTAAAATAATTATCACTTATCTCTGAAAACAGCTGACTCAACTTTATTATCATTAAACTACTTAGTCGATCTTCATTCACTAGTTGGTGCCAAACAGCTTAAGAGACTCCTTCTCCTCTCTTGAAAAACAGCTCTTATTACAATAAATACCTTAACTAAAATAGAAGCACAAGGTACACCCATGCTCTACATTTATTTTTTACATTAAAAAGTATTAATTGTGCACGATTTAGGCAGTGCTGTCTAGTTTACTTCTCATCGAGGTATCGTTACCTAAAATTTCTAAGGACGCTTAAAACAGTTGCTTGAATTAAATCCAGCCCTTTTCCTTATCAATCCAACTAATTCCCCTCTTGTTCTCCAATTATCACAACATGTAATACATTTTCAAATTCTGAATATTTTGATATTATTTAACTAAAGATCAATTTGATTTTTTAACTTGTTTTTATCATACGCTTGGTTTTAAGGAAGAGAGGAGAATGTGAATGTCTAAAACGATTGTTGAAAGCGTTTACGGTAAACTGGCAGGCACGGAGATTGATGGTGTTTACGCATGGAAAGGAATTCCATATGCTAAGCCACCTGTTGGATCACTCCGGTTTCGGGCCCCTCAGCGTCTGGATTCTTGGGAAGACATTCGTGATGCAACCTCGTTTTCCCCTGTAGCTCCGCAGACACAGAGAGAAATTATGAAGTTCTATGGAAATGACATATCGAACATGAATGAGGATTGCCTGTATCTGAACGTATGGTCTCCTGGTGCTGATGGTAAAAAGCGTCCTGTTCTAGTCTGGATCCACGGGGGTTCTTTTGTGTCCGGCTCAGGCTCCAGTGATTGGTACGATGGAGCTTCGTTCGCTGCGCAAGGAGATGTAGTCGTGGTCACGATAAATTACCGGCTGGGAATTTTGGGCTTTCTTCATCTTGGAGAAATTGGCGGCAAGGAATATGAATCCTCAGGGAATTGCGGAATTCTTGATCAGGTGGCAGCTTTACAATGGGTGCAGAAAAATATCACTGCGTTTGGCGGAGATCCAAACAACGTGACGGTATTTGGAGAATCGGCGGGAGCAATGAGCATAGGAGTGCTGCTAGGATTCCCTTCCGCGCAAGGTCTTTACAAGCGAGCGATCTTGCAAAGTGGTTCGGCCGCATTTGTACATACATCCGAGAAAGCAACTAAAGTGGCGAGCCATTTTTTAGCAGCCTTGCAGATAGAACCTACGAACCTTTCTAAATTGGAGGATCTGCCAGTCGAACAGCTGCTTCAAGCCGCCGATCATTTACCATCAATGAGCCTCGGTCCTGTTATTGATGGAGTTTCTCTTCCGAAACATCCACATAAGGCATTAGCAGAAGGTTCAGCAAAGTACGTCTCCATTTTAATTGGTACAAACAAAGATGAATACAACATTTTCAGTGTGTTTGACCCTGAATGGAAGAACGCAGATGAAGCAAAGGTTACGGCGCTTTTCGAGAAAACATTTGGGCCATTACTGTCTGTTATTTCAAAAGAATTCTCTGAGCCGCTTAGCCAAGAACTTTTTAACAAACTGCTAACCAATCATGTTTTTACAACCCCTGCACTGGAACTTGCAGAGTTGCAGAGTAAACAAGGTGCTCCTGTTTGGATGTACCGATTCGATTGGGAAACACCGGTATTCGACGGGACGCTTAAATCAACACATGCGTTAGAACTTCCATTTGTATGGAATACACTAGATAAGCCAAATATCGCAAACTTCACAGGCCCTTCTCCAGATCGCCAGCAGTTGGCGAACCTAATGCATCAGGCATGGATTAACTTTGCGCGGAACGGTAATCCGAACACAAAAAATCTTCCTGAATGGCCAATGTATGATTTGAATAACCGTTCAACCATGATTTTTAACAACGAAAGTTCTTTGGAAAATGATCCAAACCGTGAAGACCGGATAAAATGGGAACAGATAAACATGTTAGTGAAAGCTTAAATATAAATTGTAAATGGATAAAGGAACTAATCCAATAAGGATTAATTCCTTTATTTCTGGTTCTATCATAATTGTTGGGGTTCTTACACCATTTGACCAAAAAAATGCAGGTATTCATTTAGTCTTTTATACTTGAGTTGGCTTCTTCCTTGTTTTGGATTGTATATGGTATCGAAAGAAGCACAGGGTACGTCCCTGTGCTCAGTTTACCCTGGAGGTATGGGTGCAGTTCCCTTTCGTACACAAACTTTCACAATATCTTTTTCCTTAAATGACCAGGCAACTTCTAATTGATTATCGGGATTCCTAGGGTCCTGAATTGTTCCGGTATTATCTGTATATGCAAATACATTACAGAGGACAGCAGCTCCGGAAATGTAAAAGGTATCTCCGGCATTTGCATCTTCACGGTTAATCATGCATTGAAATGGGACATCATCCTGAACCTGGTAGCCTGTTGTAATTTCATCCATTCCTGTTTCGGGGTTGTTTAAGATCGTATCATAGGTAATCGTTTTTCGAAGGACACCGCAAATGATTACCTCCTCAGGGCACACCCCCTCAATCGCAGCTTCAATCAAATTTGTAAATCTAACAGGGTTAAATTCTTCACCAATTAAAGCAGGCGGAACAAGCTGAGTCTTATGTTCAACCATTTGCCGGCAGCATGTCTGCGGATTGGCAACAGGACAGACAATCCTGCACACCTGCAAATTATCTATTCCTGTTTGATTAGAGCCACCAATTACTCTAAGCCTGGCTATGGCATTCGCACCTACATCGATGGTGACTAAATCCCATTCATCATATACCGGTTCCCTGTAATTAGCTGGTTCAACCAACCTTGCAATTAAGTTTCCAGCGGCATTATAAGCTTCTAATGTAACCTCCACTGAAGAAGAATAATAAAAGCTGATTGAAGAGACCTCAGGACTAAAGGTCATATCCCGCTCATTGCCTTCGAGCCAATAAATCACGGTACGTGGAGATGGCCAATTACCAACATTGCCACCAGTAATCGTCCGCCAATTATTAAACGTAACAGTGGATACGCACAGATTTAGAGGAGGTACGAGGGTAAAGGTTGGAGGACCTTCAAACGTAGTCATACCGCAATTGTCCTCACATATGATTTCAAAATCACCGGATTGCGCGGGTGCTGTTGTTTTAGGGGAAGTTTCCTTACTAATAAAATGAGCCATATAAGAACTTCCTTTCAAAAATCGCTATATTAATCGTTATATATTATTCATAACGAATTGGAAAGGTATGGACTTCCATATAAATTCCTCTTTGCTCGGTACATGGTTAGTGTCCTTAAATTTTCTTTTCCAAAATACATCCTTTACCTATTTTGTATTAATCGCCCTCATTTGGTTTGAAATATGCCTAATTCCTGACAAAGTTCCGCTCCCTTTTAGCCTGAAAATGCCGAATACAGTTGTATTCAGCATCCTTATCTATTACTTAACTATCGTTACCATGCGGTTCTTGCCAACTTGCACTGTTGGGTATTTGTCAAAGACGGCAATGTCATGTCCCGGGATGATGAAATCAACATTTCCACCGACCAATTTATTTACTTTATCAATGGACATGAGTTGTTCAACATTATCAATTCCAAGTCCCAGGGGTTTATAGTCGATCGCATTTTCGTATGTGTACACGACATCCTGGGGAAGCACATACATTCCTTTCTTTGTCTCAACCGTAATGACCTGCGTGCCAAATGTGTGACCCTTGGCTTGATGGAGCTTTACTCCTTCTGCTACTTCAAAATTGTCCGCTTCAATCAGCGTCAACCTGTTTTCTGCAGCCACTTCCATTAGATCTTTAATATGGTCCATATCGGTTGCCTGCCAAACCCAATCACGAACCTTGTCAGGCAGTGATAAGGACGACACCCAACCATCAAGCTCCTCTTTTTGAACATAAAATTGAGCGTTGGGAAACTGATCAATATTCCCGGCATGGTCAAAATGTAGATGGCTTAGTATGATGATATCAATGTCATTTGGAGTTAAATTTACTTTTTTCAATACTTCGTCTGGTGCTTCGATATTCGTTCCTCCAAATAATTTGGACCAATCCTTCTGGCCATCTTTTGCATCATTTCGATAACCGATGTCATATAGAATATTGTGATCCTTATTCTGAATCAAAATATAAAAGAATGGCAGATACGTGGTTCCTTGATTATGCGCCCCATAAACCAATCCAGATTTGGGATAATCCTCAATGCCTCCGTACTCAAGCATTTTTATACTGTAGTCGCCTTTTTTAGCCGCCAATGCGCTTCCCGTTAGGAGAAAAGAAAAAATTAGAATGAAAAGTAAGATCATCTTTGTCAATCTCATCTTCTCCTCCTTTTCATTAAGATTTTATTCACTTATTATGGTTTCCGGATTTGGTTCGGAGCATGAATAAACATGTAAAACAACAACTTTTCTAGCTAACTCAATAAGATTAACCTTTTGAAACACTTAATCCCCCTCTTAGGCTTTACAGTTTCAAACGTTGCGTATCAATGAGAGAGGTTTCGCTACTAAGGCTATATCCTTTCACAAGTTGCTATCAAATTGCGAAAACGATTCCTTCGCCTCTCCTGAAAAATAGCTAATATAAAAATAAAAACCTTAATTCTTAAATTAACTAGAAGAAGCACAAGGAACGTCCCTGCGCTTCCAACTGTTACTTATTTTGTTTTTTAAGAGCCTTTAACGCGACTTTTTCCAGCCCATTACCTCTTTCTTCTGCAAATTCAACATCTGCTTTTGGCAGGGCAGTATTGTGTTTCTGTTGCTTATTTTTATTATTAGCCATTTTTTCTCCACCTTTGATATTTTATGTTTCTATCAGGTTGTCACGAGTCATGTTCATGATAAAGTGATCCTGTCTATTGACCGGCCCACCCATCATTCTTAGTTTGCTTCTCTTTTAAAGGAAAATTCATCTCCACCATTTAAACACTCCACAACAATCTTTGTATATTCCCCTACCCTCTCCAAATACTAATCCTATTGTTTATTTTTGAGGTGGGTTCATGGCGAATATCTGGCGCATTTTTGTGAATGATTGGAAAAATATCTTTCGTACCCTTCCTGTTCTTTTATTGGTGCTGGGTCTCATGATTCTGCCCTCTGCTTATGCGTGGATCAATATAAAATCCATGTGGGATCCATACGGGAATACGTCTGGCATCCTTGTGGCAGTTGTGAATGAGGATGATGGAGCAGTTGCCCTTGGGAAACCGGTGAATGCTGGTGAGGAATTGGTTAAGAGTTTGAAGAAGAATAAGAAACTGGGCTGGAGGTTTATGAACCAGGAATCAGCGATCAGAGGGGTGAATCATGGGGATTATTATGCCTATCTCATCATTCCGAAAGATTTCTCTGAAAAACTAACGAGTATTTTAGAAGCGAATCCTCAGAAACCGGAAATTACCTTCGGTGTGAATGAAAAAATTAATGCGATTGCTCCGAAAATTACCAGTTCAGGCGCTTCAGGCATCATGACTGAAATTAGTGACACTTTTACAAAAACGGTTGGAGACGTCATTTTCACTATTTTTAATAAGGCGGGAATTGAACTCCAGAAGGACCTTCCTTCAATCCAAAAAGCAGAAAATAAAATTCTTGAGCTTGAGAAGGCTTTGCCACTGATTGAAAGAATAGGCAGCAAGGCGATTGATTTAGAAGGAAAATGGGTTCGGATCCAAGCTGCAAGCCAACAAATTATGGAGCTTGAGAACCATATATCCGAGCTCGATCAAATGGGCGAACGCATTTTAAAAGTGGAAGAAGCATTGCCTTTGATGAAGGACGGCGGCAAAGCCATCGCTGACCTGGACCAAAAGATAGAGGAAATCAGGCAGATCAGCAGCGTTCTGGAGGAACTCATCGGGAGTATTTCCGAGGTTGAAACGAACACCAAGCAGGCTATTTATAGCATGAAAACAGAAAATGGGTCGGACAATCAAGAAAACACCGAGGAGATGACCAGGCTTTTACAATCATTAGAACGAATTCATCAGAGTTTAGCGGAAACGAAAGCGAACAATCTGCCAAAAACAGAGGGAATCACAAGCACGATTTCTTCAGCTGCTGATGCATATCAAAACGATTTCCCTTTATTAGAGCAACAAATTCATCAGGCGGCTGATTTCGTTCGCAACGATTTAGACCGAGTGAAGGACCAAATCCACGAGTCAGCAGCATTCATAAAGAACAAGCTGCCGGAAGCAGGAAAAGTCATCCACCAGGCTGCAGACTTTGCACGAAATGATCTACCCGGTTTTAAAACAGACATCCATAAAGCAGCCGATAAGATCCGATCCCTTAATAGGAATGTCAATATGAAGGATCTTATCGAGTTTTTAACACATGACCCTGAAAAAGAAAGTAACTTTCTCTCGAAACCAATCGTACTGCATACAAAAAGGATCTTCCCTATCCCTAATTATGGCTCTGCGATGACTCCCTTTTATACAATGCTGGCATTATGGGTTGGCGCAACACTGCTCATTTCCTCTTTAAAAGTGGATGTCGAAGATTCCCTCCCCTATAGGGATTATCAAAAATATACCGGAAGACTGCTTACCTTTTTAACGATCGGGATCATCCAGGCTGTAATCGTCACCTTAGGAGACTTATATCTCCTGCATTGTTATGTCGTCGACAAGCTTGCATTTATCTTATTAAGTGTGTTTATTAGCATCGTTTTTGTCATCATTACCTTTACACTATGCGCAGTTTTTGGCAATATCGGAAAAGGCTTGGCCATCATCTTTTTGGTGTTGCAAATTTCCAGTTCAGGATCCACCTTTCCTGTAAGTATGACCTCTGCTTTCTTTCAAGCATTGAATCCTTTCATGCCGTTCACCTATGCAATCAGCATGCTTCGAGAAGCAGTTGGCGGCATGATTCAGGAAATCGTCATAAGAGACATGCTAGCCCTGTTATGCTTTGTCGGGACCAGCCTGCTTCTTGCGCTTGTGCTGAAAAAACCTTTGAGTCGTTGGATTGAAGGAACTGCGTTGAAGGCCAAATCTTCGAAAATGATTCCTTGAATAATAAGTGTTGACTCTTTTATGAACATAGATTATCGGCGGGTAAAATCACCTGCTCTTGTTCAACTCCATTTTAGATAATACTGTTTAGCCCTATTGGATGGCGCTTTTTTATGAGGCTTTGAGTCGAGGATTGAAAGAAGCGCAAGGTTCGTCCCTGCGCTTCCAATAAAAAAAATGCTACCATTCATAGCTCGCACCACAGTTGCTTTAACGATGTTTATTTGCATAACTACTTCCCATTGACGATGGCGAAAACTTTATTTTGTATTTACCGCTTAGCTCTAATTTTACTTTTTCTGTTAAATAAGTACCTTGTCTGTTATGTTCTTCTTCTAACTCAACACCATTTTTAATTATTTGATCTAAATCCCAATCAATCCATTCACCATAATTCGATGCCCACTCGCTCAATTCCCTTTTTAATTCTTTTGAGATGGCAATGTCATCTAAATCAAAATTACAGCCACAATGATCACACCATATAGGGTCAGCTCCAACATCACCTTCGACCTTTAACTTGTATGTTTCTTGTTGTTCACAAAAACACTTCATTTTTGGCTCCTCTGAAAACATTTTTCTATTATTTTTAGTAGATATTCAAGTTGCTAAATTCTTATCCTTCTTCAACAAACCTGTATCGTTTGTTCAATAAGACATTTAAAGGGGCTTAATTCTTCTTGAACAACACACCCGTTTTATATAAATGATTGTCCTTGTCACAGTCAGCACCATAGTCCAAGATTGACTACCTGCTTCACCAAATGTGACTTATTAAGCGAATGATCAATCTTGGTATAAACATTAAGATGTTCAAAATGATTTCACCAATTAGTTCAATTAGAGTATCTTTAAAAAAGCCGCCTCTATTTCTTTTTTTATTCTTCATCTTTGAGCTCCTATTAATCAATCTTTTCTGAACTATTCTGATTTGGAACAATAAAATTACTTACTTTAAATACTACCTAATTATTCAATTTCTTTTTATGTTAACCTACCCCCTAGTTGAGGAGCATAGTTCAGCATTTTTAGGAGCAGCTTAATTAGTTGTTATAACCTCAACTTCATTCCAAATGTCCCTCAATTGTTCCCCATTAATTTTTCCGTTGTGCAGTAGGTCTTCAGGCGTTTTAAAATACACGAATTCTTCACAATGTTCTCCTAGTCCATATCCATCTTCTACAATAAGGGTTCCATATATTTTCCCTTTATATCTAAACTCGATTTCGTGCCCCATTTTAATATCTTTTACTAATTCGTCATATGAATATTGTATTAATCTAACTCCCAATCATAGATACAGAATTAAAAATCTTGGTTCGATCTTCCACTAATCTGTTCCTTTAGCTCAAAAAAAGAGCATTAATCTTTCTTGAATTGGATCAACGCTCACCCTTACATATCAAGGACTAAATCATAATGAGTACAGAAATAAGAAAAACGAAAAAATCCATATAAGTGCACTACCAAAATCTAATAAAATTCTCTTCTTATTTTCTTTTTTCAAGTAGTTTTCAATCCCATCTATTATTGAACCGATTGCTGATAAAAGAAATATAAATTTTAATATACTTAAGTTAAAACCTTTAATTAGACTAAAAATTAGGATGAAACCCCCTATAGTGAGCACTAAATATCTAATTATCAAAAATGGTTTTGTACTTTCTCTGTTTTCAAAAAACAATTCCACTCATTCACCGCCTTTGGAAAAGTAATTTACAAAAATAATCTTAGCTAAATGTTCTTATTCTACTGCTAACCTGCCCCATTAGCAAAGTAGTTTCACATACCATATTCGAATAGAAAGTCAGAGTGCATAAATCATTTGAGGTATTTTATTATTTTGTCATAAATAGAAAAAAAGGTGAAAAATAATAAAGCAAAAGCTATTACTGATAAAGTTATTGTAACAACAACTTGTAAAATTAATATAAAAGTTCCAGTATTAGAATAGGAAACACCAATATCTCCTGAATTACCAATGGTTTTATAGAAAACATATCCCACTACTAATATTAAAAAGTTTAATCCAATAGAATATTTTATAGATTTACTTAATCTAATCACAACTATCCCCCGATTTTACCCCTCTGTATAATGTATGATCAGCACAAACATTACTTTTTCAACTAAACTCCCTTTACTTCAACAAGAAAAAAGCATTCCTCAATTAAAGAATGCCCCTTTTAGTTTAAGTGTGACTTAAATTACTTATATATACTTCTTACCAGTGTACCTGAAGTTTATTGCCATTTAAATCAAAAAAGCTGAAATAGGCATGTCCTTTATCCTCTTTTATATCCTCTACCTTAACACCATTTTCAATAAGGTGTGTATGAAATTTAGATAATTCTGGACTTGTAAAACCAATGCTAAAGGCTGGGGCATTACCAATTGTAAAATGTGCAAATGTATCATCTTCAGTAGGAACTAAGATAAGTAAAAAAGGTCCCTCGTTCACTTTTATAATAGCAAATGGATCCTCAGTAATGGTTAATAATTGAAGCCCTAATATATCTCTATACCATTTTGCAGACTGCTCTAAATCTTTTACGGGAATTCTAATATAATGTACTTGTTCAATAAATGATTTACTCATAAAATACCTCTCTTTTATTTAGTATGGTATATCAAGTAATTCCCTTTTTATATCCCTTATACCTTCCGATTTATTGAACTAATTTGCTCCGTTCAATAAGAAATTCATAAAAAAAGTGCTTAATCCTTCCTGAATGTAGAGAGCAATAATTAACTGATCTATTGCGGAGCTTATCATTTGTATCCTGCCTTGCAATTAAATAAAATTATTGAATTTTCTTATACTTTTGTCGCTTATCCATGTTATAGTTTATGGAATAATTAATAATTACCAATTTAGTTTCGGGGGAATTTTTAAAGGTGAGAACAATTTTTGTGCAGCTTCTTGTATTATCAGCCGTTTTCTTCTGTATCTTTCATAAACCGGATACAAAGCCGACCTCCTTTGATTCGAAAGAAAAAGCCGAGATTCCTACAAGCCTTGAATTTAAAGAAAGAGGAGTTCTTGTACGCTTGCTGAATAGTAGTAATCTAGAAGAGGAGACGCTTAAAGAGCTCCAAATAGAACTGGAACGTGAAATTACTGAAATCCTGGAATTCGCCAAGGGCGACATGCCGGTTGTCGATGTACTGACTTTGGACGTGACAACAATTGAGGGATACGATACTAAGTCTGTCCTCTACTTTGACCCTGCTTTGGAAGCAGGAGAACAATTTTTTTATTACTATCTAACCTCAAACCTTTTTGAACAGTCCACTCATAGGGGATATTTTAATGCAGCTGGACTATCTGCTTATTTTCAAGATGGCCCGCAATTTCTTCACGAATTGTATTCGGAGCGTTCTGATGTGGAGGTTGCGAGCATTGAAGAGTTAAGCAACAACATCGGATTCGTAGATCAAGTTTATTACGGTTTCACTTCTTATACGGATCATGATGTGGAGGTAGCTAATGCAGCATGGGTAAAGATCGGGAGTTTTACCAGCTACATAATTGATCAATATGGATCCTCACCCTATTTTAAAATTTATGACAGCTCAGACATTGCTTCGGATTTCAAGATAGTATATGGAAAAACAATAACTGAAATGGAAACTGAGTGGAGGGAATATCTTTCAAGTGATTTTGATTTGAATGATTAAAGAGTATAGGTTTTGAAATCCAGAATACCACCCTTCTTATTTCAGGCAGTCCGTTTTGGACTGCCTTTCCTATTTTTTATTCCAATAATGAATGATGCGAAGCATCCAATCGCCCTGCCTTATTTTATAAATCTGACCTTATTAGTGCTGTTCAATATTTTCTTTCATTAGTTATTAGAACGCTGTCAGCTCTATATAGATTCGCAATTAAATTTTACTAGCAATAGCAAGTTGACGATAAATTAATGAGACTCTATAATATTGAAGTCTAATTAGACTATTAAGTAAAGGAATGAAAATTAAATGATAAAATCGTTTTTAATGTTAGGGCAATCAAATATGGCAGGGCGTGGATTCTTGCATGAGGTAGAACCTATCTATAATGAAAAAATAAAAATGCTTCGCAACGGTCAGTGGCAAATGATGACAGAGCCGATTAATTATGACCGCCCTGTTGCTGGTGTAAGTCTTGCAGCATCTTTTGCAGAGGCATGGTTGAAAGCCAACCCGGATGAAGAAATTGGTTTGATTCCTTGTGCGGAAGGTGGCAGTTCCTTGAACGATTGGAATCCGCAAGGTACTCTTTTTCAACATGCTTTGTCTGAAGCTCGATTTGCTCTTGAAACGAGTGAAATTTGTGGCATACTTTGGCATCAAGGTGAAAGTGATAGCAATAATTCTCTCCATGAAACGTATTATGAAAAGTTATCCCATATCATTGAAACCTTACGTAAAGAATTAAACCTTCAAAATGTCCCATTAATCATTGGTGAGCTTGGTGATTTTCTAGGAAAAACAGGTTTCGGAAAGTACTCATCAGAGTTTCAAGAAATCAACGAAGAATTACGACGATTCGCTCATGAGCAGCAAAATAGTTATTTTGTATCGGCAGAAGGTCTAACTGCCAATCCGGATGGCATTCATTTAAACGCCGTTTCCCAACGAAAATTTGGTTATCGCTACTTCGAAGCCTTTTCGAAAAAGTGTCATATCTTTGAGCCTCTTTCGGATGAAAATCAATCACTAAAAATAAACAATAACTATTCGAAAACTGAACAAATTTATATTCACAGTATGAATTTGGCTCTAGGTAAAATCACATACGCTGAATTTGAAGCACAAATGGCGAATGTGATGCAACCTTGATTCCCTTACTCATCCTTGGCTTACTTATTCAAAACCCTGGCGCTCATGGATACGAACTATTAAGTTTAATGGAAAAACGACATTATAAATATATCGTTAACTTTACTAAAGGATCATTTTATTACAATTTGAAACAACTTGAAGAAAAAGGTTTGATTGAACAAACACATCAATTACGTCCAAACAACAGCCGTGAAATTCACACCTTTAAAATCACACCGTTAGGAATAGAAGAATTCGATAGATTAATGGCCAAGTATGGAACTAAATCCGAGTATGTAAACTTACCCTTATATGGAGCATTACTCTTTGCAGAAGAATTCGATAAAAATAAATTATTAGAAATAATCCAGTCCCAAATTGATCAAACTGAAGCCAGAATTGCTCTTCTCGATGAATACCTGGCTATCACTATAGAATTACCTGGTAAAATTGATTATTTTCGTCGCATGAACGAAAATTCTCGTTCTCACCATTTAGTGAACTTAAGATGGTTTAAAGAATTGAAGGCAGACATAGAAGAAGCTACTGTATAAATAAAAACCAAAATCACCTATCAAGATTACTAAGTAAAATTGATAGGTGATTTTTTAATGTAATCTTTAGTAGTCCAGCCACTAATTGCAGTTATGTTTTGGCTAATTACTTCTGCACTAACAACAGAAAATCAAAGTGGTAAGGTAACAATGAAAACTGGCACCATACTTTATACCATTTTCACAATAAGGTATTCCGCAATAAGCCCGATTGTGGAATTAGCTAAAAATTTTTTTACTCAAATCAACTGCATCGACAGTCCAATAAGATTTGCAAACCTGTCCCGATTAATAATGACCTCAACAAACACAAACGGTCGGCCACTCGATATTGCAATACTCGTCCCTCTTTTAACCGGCCAAATTAAACATTAATAGCGTAGCAGCCAAGTAATATCATGACGAAAACAGTTTCCAATCCCCTTCAGAGACCACTTCGACTGCTCCGTCCACTACTTTGATGGCGGTTTGATCGTCAATCGCATACGCCGGCCCCTGCATCCCGGCTGCCCATTTCTCTGCAGCAGCCATCGTGTTATACGGGAGCATCTCATGTTCCAAATGCGGAAACATTGCGAAATCGACCAGACCCAGTGTTTCATCACGACCGTTGGGAGGTGTCCAGCCAACGAAGAATTCTCCGATTTTCGGTGCCATCACCATGCTCCCAGCACTCATTCCCACATAGACTGCGTCCAGTGACGGCAAGTGGTCTGCCAGCCCGGATTGCCTCATCCAGTGGCCCAGGTAGAGGGCGTCGCCGCCCGACACCAGCAGGACGTCCGTCTCCTTGACCAGCGGTACCCAGCGTTCATCGTCGATGCTTGGCAGCGCTGTAAGTTCCAGCACGCCTACGGACTTCCAGCCCAGGCCGACCATGTTATCGGATTTCCCGCTGATGAACTGCCAGGCATTGACGCCTGGACCGACCCAGGGGTGTCCGTACAATGCGGTAGGGATGCACAAGGCGTTGGAATCGGCAATCGGTTTGCCCAGCATGTCAACCAACGCGTCGTGTATGCTTTTGTTATTGATGCCAGCAGATGTTAGCAGAAATTTCATCATTTCACTCCTTGTCGTTTCATTTCAAACAGGGGTGCGGATGTCGTTTGGAACAGCGAGGTCTTGTACAAGACCAAATTAACCCAATATGGTGTCGCGTCAATAACCTTCCCGTTTCAGGTATATATTCTATAAGGATAATGATAAGTCCTTTGTTAATTTTTGCTCAGCAGCGGCTGCCCTTTTTTACCCCAAATAGGCAATGAAAGCTAATTTTATTGGTCTACCTTCTTATTTATAGTAAGTGATAATTTGATCACTAAACTGCTTCGCTTGTTCAATTAAGAATTCAGCAAAAAGGTGCCTCAATCTTCCTGGATCAACGCACCCTTTAGTTGATGGAAATTCCTCCACAAACTTTCTTTTACAATTAAAAAGTTGCCTTAACAGCTGTTTTTAAGATATTTTAAACTTTAAGCTTCTCTTCAATTACTTCTTCTTTGATACCAATATATTCAACCTTTTTCTCAGGTATATAAACACGATAGGTTACAATTCCAGCCTCAGAAATCTCTTTCAAGAAATCTAAAAAGGGTAGAGAAATGTTCGCGATTGCCTCAAGTACCTTATTTCTATTAAATTCATCTGAGATATCCAGTTTTATTCGGGAATCAGTTTTAAACACAGAAGTGACTCCTTTATATTTGGCTTGACCAGTGGCAACATCTATTTCATATTCATTTATGCCTCTTTGTGACAATTCTTCTAAGAATTGAGGAAAGCTTATATTGCCGTTACTTCTTCTGTGGATAATTTCTTGAAATTCACTTTCTGTTATTTTGTCATTCATATAATACCCCCGATTAAAATTCCCTCTTCATTATTCCTCCACATCATTATTCTAACCTTGGAGGTAATTCATATGTTTGTAAAAATGTTCATCTATTCTTTTTCGTTTGTGCAATAAAGAAAGTTGTTTCCCTTCTCGGAAGCACAGGTTGCGATGCTACGGGAAAAAAGGTTCAGTATGCCGCCCGTCTTATCATCGATTCAATTCATTCAGATGGTACGCTTTGTTCTGCCTAGTACCTAATATTTTAGTTGTATGGATGAATACATGATTGAAAGAAGCGCAGGAAACGTCCCTGCGCTTCTGTTTTTATATTGGATGATTGCTATGAACAAGAGATAAAAATATTGTCTATGTTTTACCAGAACGGTCTAGGAAAAAATTATGAAGATTTATTTACCCCTGATTAGTCGGCCGGATAATGATTTCATTAACGGCAACGGAAGCAGGCTGTGATAGTGCATAATAAACGGCGTTGGCAATATCCTCACTTTTTATGGAAGGAAGATCGGGGTTCTCGAAAATTGGCCTAACTTCTTCATCGATTATTAAATCTGTTAGCTCTGTGTCTACAACACCAGGTGAAATCGTGGTCGTCCGGATATTTGTTTTAGTCAGTTCTTTATTCAGCCCCTCCATTATCACCCTTGCTGCGAATTTGGTTGCACAATAAACTGTACCTGAAGGGAAAATACCGTGACCGGCAACTGATGATGTCGTAATGATGTGACCACTGTTGCTTTTAAGCATATAAGGAAGCACAGCGCTTACACCATGAAGGACTCCTTTTATATTGACATCAATCATTTGATTCCATTCTTCGACTCTATTATTTTTCATATAGGAGAGTGGCATAATTCCTGCATT
The DNA here is from genome assembly GCF_036964885.1 of Bacillus sp. JJ1122. Classification (NCBI taxonomy): domain Bacteria; kingdom Bacillati; phylum Bacillota; class Bacilli; order Caryophanales; family Bacillaceae; genus Bacillus; species Bacillus sp. JJ1122. Next base: position 122,363 of record NZ_JBALQL010000025.1, read on the forward strand.
ATTGAAAAGTAAATCAATTTTGCCGAACTGTTCTAGTGCGAATTCCGCTAAACTTTGAACCTCTTCGAGTGATGTTACATCCGTCTGTTTATAGACCGCGGTACCTCCTTGTGACTTAATCTCTTGTGCAAGCTCCTGCAGACGTTCTTCCCTTCTTGCAGCAAGGACAATTTTCGCTCCTTCACTTGCTAATTTCACAGCAGTTGCACGACCGATCCCACTGCTAGCACCTGTAATAATAACGATTTTATTTTTAATTGCCGACATAATTTTCACTCCTTTTTTCATTAACAGTCAATAAGTTGTAAGCTTCTTTTAGTGCACTTTTTAAAAGATAATTCACTTTATTAATCTGTCTATTTATAGATGTGCTCAGCAAATAATAGTCATGTGTTCCCTTCTCTAATGCAGCAATTCTATGAATTGAGGAAAGTGCGGGAATGGGTAATAAACCAATAGCTGCATCATGCTCAAAAATATCAGTACACACATAATTAAGAGGAACAAGCTTGCGCGAGATTGCCATAATGATTTTATTAATCTCTTTCTGAACTACTGCCGATATTTCAGATGGCAAAAGAGTAGATTGAGCTTTCAAAAGAACATCTTCTAGTTCGTTTAAGCGTTCCAAAGTTACAACCAAATCGACTTTATCTCCTGCAGTTGCCTCATACTCATTGATTGTATCTTTCATTTCTCGCACCGCAGCCAGCTGGTTAATTGGCAATATAGGTTCGGTCAAAACTTTATAGATGGAGAGAGCATAGATTTCACAATCTCGCTTTAAATTTGCCGGATCGATTTTATCGATTGTGTCTTCCACAGTATGCCACCACCAGCCAAAGCCTCCTGCTTCCTTCCCCGCAAATACTTGAAACACTTTTTGGGATAAAGGGTCATTCGATAATGGTTGTTCCGACATTCCCATAAATAAGGAAGGAACTCCTGCTCCCCAAAAAGATTGGTCAGCGTATTTCCCATATCTGCTTCCAATATAATCTTGACCGGCTATCTCCTTCACATAGTGAGCTGCTATCTCCTTCGTTTCACTCATACAGTTACTTTCGCTCAGGATGGTAGCTCCTTTGCCTCCGACAGAATCTATATAAAAATGCATGACACAATTTTCGTGGATTTCTTCCCAATGATGATCACAGTAGTTTTGAGATCCAGCATACCTGCCATGTGAATGTCCTGACCAAAAAGCAAAACGGATCGATCTTTTCAAGTGCTCTTGATATTTTGAAAGCACTCCTGCCACCTCTAGCATGGTCGCATTCGCAGACCCGTTATCCATGGCTCCGTAATGCCATGAATCGATATGTCCACTGAATAAAACAAAATGCTCTGGTTCCTCTTTACCTTTAATGTCGGCGATTAACGTGGGGATTTTTGTCCATTTCGTTTCAACCTCGGTATGTAGTTCTACCTGGCCCTTCCCTTCGTCAATCCACTTTTTTAGGATTTCACCAGAATCATCATTTACTGAAATGACAGGAATCTTCGGCATTTGGGTAATAGTATCGGCAGTCGGGCTCCCCCAGACAGTCGAAACAATCATTTCATGTGTTAAAGGTCCATTAATAAAGATGGCTCCAATAGCTCCCGCTTCCCATAGCTTTCTTAAAACCACTGGACTCGCAATACCTTCTAAAACAGAAATTTTGCCGCAACAATGATCAAGTTTTTCATCAGAAAACTCACCAATATATACCGATTCTCCTATTAACCCGCCTTCTTTAGTGGACGGTGCCATGGAGTGAGTAATACAAGGCAGATCGATATCTCCCACCCTTAAGCTCGCCTTACCAGGAAGAGAAATAAACGCTTTGTGAAAAGAGAGGACAGTCTCTATTCCAAAGCTATGGAGAATCTTTTGGACATACTTAAAGGCTCGGAGCTCTTCTTCAGACCCTGACAACCTTACCTCTTTGGCGATTTCCTTGTTATATTCCATTAGTTGATTAGCATCTATTTGGGATATGATCTCTCTTTCAATCAGCGTCAACTTTTCCAAGGTTCTCACTCCCATTCCAATTTATTACTGAATGCCACTCTCGGTCCAAAATACTCATCTCATAATAACTCCAATAATCGTCTCCAATCCTGGAAGCTTCTCTAATAATTCCCTCACTTTGAAAACCCATTTTCTGATAGAGTTTAAGAGCTGGAGTATTGAAATCATATACAGCAAGGCTTACCTTATGAAGTCCAAATTGTACAAATGCTATATTTAAAAGCTTATTGACCATTAAAGGAGCTAAACCCTTGCCTCTCATGTGCTGATCACCAATTAGGACTCGGCACATTCTCGCTGTCCTATTATGCAGATTGATTGCACCAAGGGAAATATGCCCGATGACCTTCGATGATTCAAGGTGAATAACCTTATAAGCATGTACCTCTGACCCTTTTTTATTTGCTTCCTTCAAATACTTAATGAGCTGTTGGTCCGTCAGAGGAAAGGAAAATCCTGACCCGCTCCATTGCAGTAAGTATTCAGGACTATCAATCCAGCTTATAAGTTGTGGGATGTCCTCTACTGTAAAGTATTCTAATTCGATCATGTTGACGATCTCCCTTTGAGGAAAATATTAAATTTAGAGAAGGTGAAGCTCCTAAAAAGCCTCACCTTCCATTTTTATTGTTTCAATGTGTTAAAAGCATCAAATTCTACACCGTGCAGCTTGCTGATCGCTTTGATAAAGGTTTTTGTAGTATGAGGAGTGTCATACAGAATAGAAAAATATTCTGATCGTTTCTCTTTTGGAGTTTCTTTATAGGCGTTTCCTACCATCCAGCGGCCATAGTAGTAACAAGGGAAATAGGTTTTCTGTATAGGATCTGAAAAGAAACGGAAGGCATTGTTTGCTTCAATTTCGGTTATTCCGCCCTTGTTGATTAAATAATCAATCGCTTCCTCCCTGGATACCTGGCCAAGGTTATACATAAAGCAGGCATTAGTGGTAAACATCCTTTGATAGTCTAGATAATTCCTTGCGAGCAGATACTGTTGCTTTTGTTCATCTGTTACACCAGGTGTTTCCTCATTTAAATCGTCCCAGCCGAGAAAGCTCAGGGCTGTTTCTGGACCACCTTCAAACAATGCATTGGTAGGACTGTTGATTAAGTAATACGAAGCTTCAAGTGGAAGCTTTCCCTGCTGGAACAAGTAATCCCAGCGACAGTAGAATGCCTGGTGCCCTGGATAACCTTCATGTGTCATGATTTGTGCCAGGATGGGCTCTGTCCAGGGGCGGTCAATATTGAAAGTTAAGTTTCCGCGGTAGCTGCCGGTATATTTGGAATATCCGCTCCAGAACACTCCCCTGATCGGCTTGATCCATTCAATTCCATCTTCTTCTGGAAGTCCAATAACCCTTTTCAATGTCCCTTGCTTGCTGTTTTCACGGAAGTTTTCAGCTATTGTTGTCACCTGTTCAGGGTCAATCAATGTATCAGAACGCCAGGCTGTTGCCTTTTCAAATAAGCTTCCTTTGTACCCCAGGTCTGTTAATCCTTTTTCAACGAGTTCCCTGGCATGTTCGAGCTGCTGATCTGTAATTAAGGTGGATGGCAGCTCCTGAATGTTGGCAATCAGTTCTTCATATGGAACGTTGTCGCCCTGCAGGCTCCGAGCAAAATAACGAAACCCGTTTGCCATCGCTCTCATATATTCTCCTTCATGTCCTGCTTTCACCTTGAGTGCCTTTTCTACTTCATCCAACGCGTCACCAATCTCATCGAAGCTGGAAAGCGTCGGCTTAACATCACTGTAACTTGCCGTGGCAACTTCCTGGCTGTGCAATTTTTGCGCCTGTTCATTCAAACTGACAACAATATCAACGATTTTTTCCCCAACTGGTTCATCCGTCCATCTCATCATCTTCTTTTCCTCCTTAATTGACTGATTCATATGCCACCCTCCATAGATCTTCAATATCGGATAAAACTAGTTCCAGCATCATTTCATATAATCTTTCGCCTTTTTCTGCTGTCGCTGCGCCTGCATTTCCTAAATAGCCATCCTTAAATAACTTCTTCCCTGATTTTTCAAATTTGATTTTCGGATTCATTTTTACCTGGTGGTCACCAGCAAGACTTGGGTCAGCAAGCTTCTCATCAATGGCCAGAATCAATGAAGTTTCATCTTCCCCTCCATGACCGGGGCCTTTGGTGATTTCTAAGATTTGCTCACGGTAATCCACCCACCAATTGATGGTTAAAACCTTCATCCCTAAGTCAGCAAGCTTTTCGGCAACAGTCGTTAAGCTCGGGATATTTCCTCCATGTCCATTGAACAGAACAATTTGTTCAAAACCATTCCGGTGAAACTCTTTTCCGATTTCGTAGACGTATTGGGAAAAAGCTTCCGCCGATACATCAATCGTCCCTTCAAAGGGGGCAAGACCCCAAGAATGACCGTAAGCAACTTCAGGTGCCATCAATACCCTGTCTCCAATCATGCCATCAAGCCGGCGGACAAACTCTCGAGGTATCCACACATCCGTTCCAAGCGAACAATGGGGTCCATGCATTTCAATCATTCCAATAGGCAATAAAACAGTGTCTACGGATGCTTTAATTTCTTTGAATTTTGAGGCTGTTAAATCCATCATGTACATGTTTCTAAACACCCCTTTTATTTGTTTGCATATTTCAGGATAATTTCAGCCATCAGAGCTGCCCTGTACGGAAGATTTGTTAGGTCAACATGTTCCCTCTCTGTGTGGGCTCCATCCCCAAGAGGGCCGAGGCCATCAATTGTCGGAATGCCAAGACCTGCGGTGAAGTTGCCATCGCTCGCTCCTCCCGAAGACCCTTCTCCCAAAACGTATCCGTGTGAGGCCGCAATTCCCTTTAACTCTTCATATAATTGAATCACTGCCTCTGTCCGTTCAAGAGGGTACCGGTCAATTTCCCCAAATACCTCGACCTTTGTTCCTTTTACAAAAACTGGTCTGTTCAATATTGTTTCAGTAACCTTTTCCGCCTGTGCCTTTTTGGTGATGCGAACATCGATCTCTGCTACAGCTTCTTTGGCAATGACGTTCCCGCGGGTTCCGCCTTTCACTACCCCGATATTCACTGAAATTCCTTCATCGCGGTTCTCAAGCTTCTTCAAATCTAGTATTTGGTGAGCCAACTCTTCAATTGCACTGGCACCATCCCAGGCATTGATCCCCGCATGCGCAGCAATCCCTTCAATTTTCATCAGGAACTGCGCTGCTCCTTTTCTTTCGGTTTTTACTGCCCCATCCGGTCCGATACTTGATTCCGGAACCAATACTACCGAGCTTTTTCCAGCTTCCTTAAGGATGATCTCCTTCGAATGGGCACTTCCCACTTCTTCATCTGTTGATACAAGGAAGGTGATTTGCTTGTTCAGCTGGGAACCGGTTTCCTTCAGTGCCTTTAATGCCCAAAGTGTAATAGCGAGACCGCCTTTCATATCAAAAACCCCTGGGCCATAAAGAAGGTTTCCTTCCTGCCTTATTGGCAGTGCGCCAACATCCCACACGGTGTCCATGTGGCCAATCACCAAAATCTGGCCTTCTTCATCCCCTGCTCCATATGTAAATTTGTATTGGTTGCCAACTTCCGTTTTTTCAATCATTTCAACAGAACCGCCTACCAGACTCTCAAATTCCTGTCGCAGTACTTCACCACACTTATCCACGAGAGTTTTTGTATGGGATGGAGATTCAGCCTTTGTTAACCTAATCAAAGTGTCAGTGATGTAGTTACTGTGCTCTTTAAGGTATTTTAAAATATCAGACATTGATCTGAATTCCCTTCATTGATTTGCCTAGCAGCCTTTCTAAATTAACTGCTGCTTCAATCAGTCTTTTGTCCTCATAACGTCTACCAACAAGCTGCAGTCCAACCGGAAGCTTACTCTCAGTAAAACCAGCGTTCATCGTTATAGCTGGATGTCCTGTAACATTAAATAACCCGGTAAATTTCATTTCGTTATCTACTTCAAGGGCAGGGTCCTCTTCTGGAGCAGGATAGGGTACCGTAGGCATAAGCAGAAAATCCACTCCATTTAATATCTGGTCGACATCCTCCCTCGCATTCATTACCTCTCTTTTAGCTTTCAAATAATCAATTGAGGAATGTGAAAGACCTGCTTCGATCTGTTTATATGTTAAAGGGGCATACTCCTCTTTCCTGGAATGCCATTTTTCATGAATCAAGGCTGCTTCAGGTAAAAGAACATTCATAACGATTTCCTCTGTGCGATTAAAATACTTCAAATCAATTTCCTTCACAGACCAGCTTAAATTTTTCAACTGGTTTAACGTCTCTTCATAAACACTTAATACCTCTGCGCAAACATCTGAAATTTTATCGGCTGGCAGGATTCCTATGGTCATATTTTCGTTGTTTGGAAGTTTCTCAGAGAGAAAGCCTGGCACCAGGGCATCCATCACCACTAATAAATCTTCCGGACTCTTTGCCATAGGCCCGGCATGATCGAGTGATGGTGATAATGGAAAGACACCTTCGATTGAGAGCAAACCATAGGTCGGTTTAAGCCCTGTAATTCCACAATAAGACGCAGGAATCCTTATTGACCCTCCTGTATCTGTACCAAGGGAAAATAACCCAAGTCCGGCAGCGACTGCAGCGGCTGACCCACCACTGGATCCTCCAGCAGTCTTTGATACATCCCAGGGATTGTTTGTCTGGCCATAATCAGGGTGAACAACTCCATAGGCAAACTCCAACATATTCGTTTTACCAATGAGTATGGCTCCGCAGTCCTGCAGCTTTGATACCAATGGAGCAGTGATGTCAGGAATATAATCCTTCAGGATATGTGACCCGCACGTCGTCCTGACTCCCTCTGTATAATAGAGATCTTTTACGCTGTATGGGATTCCATATAGAACATGCTCCGCTTTATTTTTTAAAAAAGCAGTCTCAGCCTTTTTTGCTGCTTCTATGGCTTCTGATTCCAAGGCAGTAATAAAACTGTTCAGTTTTGAGTCAACTTCTTTAAGCCTTTCGAAAGTGTTTCCGACTAATTCAACCGGAGACATTTCCTTTCGCCTGTATAAATCAGCCACTTCCAAAATCGATAAATTAGACCACTTTTTCATCATTCATCACCTATTGCCAGATAGAATCTTTTATTTTGATCGCCTGTACTGTCACCAGGAGAAGAGGGAAATCTCGCCATCCTCCTGCATTTGATTGAATAAAACGACCGCATACGATAAAGTCCTGCGGTCGCTTTCATGAAATTATTCTTTCGTCATCTTTTGGAACGGTACATACCAAGTGTTCATCGGATTGATTTCATACCCTTTTACCCAGGTTCTTTGAGTAGCCTGAACAAGACGCTGTGCAGGGAAGATATACGGAACCTCTTCACTCATGATTGCCTGGATCTCTTTGTAAATTTCCTCTCGTCTGCCTTCATCGACAGTCTTTCTGCCTTCTTCCAATAGCTGATCGACTTTGCTATTTTCATAGAATGCAAGGTTGAACCCAGGGCCCTTACTAGAAGAATGTGCGAAGTACCAAAGATTGTAATCCGGGTCAGCATAATCCGGTGTCCATGCTGCGAGTGCTAACTGATGACCTCCTGAAGTAACAGTCTCCAGGAATGTCGGCCATGCCAGTGTCTTGATTTTCAAGTCAACACCAATTTTTTTGAAGTCTGATTGCATCATGACCGCAATATTCTTACGTACTTCATTATTCTCAGAAATCAGGATCTCCGTTTCAAAACCGTCTCCGAGTCCCGCTTCCTCTAGAAGTGCTTTTGCCTTATCAAGGTCAAAATCATATTGCGTCACATCAGGGTTATAACCAAACATTCCTTCAGGGATGATTCCGCCGATACGCTTACCAGCACCCAGAAGAATATCCTTATTGATAGAATCGTAGTTTACAGCGTGTGCCAATGCCTGGCGCACCTTCACATTGTCAAGGGGTTTCTTCTCCATGTTAATCGCAATATCATCAATCTGGTATCCAGGCTGTGTGATGATATCGATACCTTCTGTACCTTCCATCTGCTTCATAACATCAGGTGAAAGCATAGAGTAATCCAACAAATCTACTTCACCTTTTTCCAGCATTAATCTCGCCGTTGATGGTTCGTTGACAATCATGATATTGACAGTTTTTAATTTAGGTACTTCTCCCCAATAGTTCTCGTTTGCTTTTAAAACCATCTTCTGGCCGCGGTCCCAGCTTTCAAGAATGTATGGACCAGAACCAAACTCCTTATCAGCAAGGTAACTTTCACCTAAATCAGTGCCATGGTTTTCTGCAAGTTTCGGGTTGACGATATTGGCAAAAACAGTTCCAAGCGTTTTGATGAATGGGGCAAATGGTTTCTCAAGAGTAATTTTGATTGTATGATCATCCACTATTTCAAAGCTATCCTTTGTAATAACCTTATTAAATTGACCAGCAGCAGATTTTCCAATATCAATGGCACGAGTGAAGGAATACTTAACAGCTTCCGACGTAACAGGGGTACCATCATGGAATTTAGCTTCCTTATTCAAGTAGAATGTGTAGGTCAAGCCATCGTCGGAAACATCCCATTTTTCAGCAAGTTGAGGTTTTACTTCAGTATCTGTTCCATCATAAGTAACGAGACGATCATAAAGCATGTAGGTTACACGAAACGATGTATTGGCAGCAGTGCCATGTGGGTCAAGGTGAGGTATATCCTGGTTGGTGGCGAAATTGAAGACTTCTGGATTTCCCGAACCCTTTGGTTCTGCTGGCGTATCGCTCTTGTCTTCGTTTTTCCCCTCTGCAGGTGTTGTCGTCTCCTGGTTGTACTTATTACATCCAGTCAAAGCAAGTAACAGAATCAACGCCATGGTCATCACTTTAAATACGATACTCTTCCTTTTCATTAGTTTCCCCCCAGATTATTAGTGGATTTTTTTCTTACAAAGCTTTAAAAGGCAGGAATCACCCCTTTCAAAGAAATAGAATTACCTATTTTTAGGATCTAGCAAATCTCTCATGCCATCACCCAATAAGTTAAAACCTAAGACAGTCAGCAGGATCGCCAAACCGGGAAAGGTAGCTGCCCACCAGGCATCCCGCAGAATTTCCCTGCTCGAGGATAGCATAGCTCCCCATTCAGGAGATGGAGGCTGTGCTCCCAGGCCGATAAAACTTAGACCAGCTGCAGCCAAGATGACGAATCCTAAGTCCAGGCTCGCCTGGATGCTTGCTGGAGCAATCGCGTTTGGAATAATTTCTTTAAATAAAATTCTAAAAGGGTTGGCTCCGATCGCCCTGGCCGATTCTATGAACTCAGAGCTCTTGATTGACAGGACAGACGAGCGGACAATCCTTGTGTACCAAGGCCACCATGTGATCGCTAATGCCAGGAGGACATTTTCAATCGATGGTCCAAGGGCTGCGGCAATGGACATCGACAGGATGATACCTGGAAAGCTGAGGAAAATGTCCGTAAGCCTCATGATTACCTGGTCGACCATACCACCTACATAGCCAGCTATTGCGCCAAGGATGGTGCCAATTGGAAAAGAAATCAAAACGACCATTAATCCTATCTTTAAAGAAATCCGAGTTCCAAAGATAATCCGGCTTAGTATATCCCTTCCCACTTCATCCGTACCGAACAAATGATCGGAACTGGGAGGAAGTAATTTTTGTCCCAAATTTACCTCCAGCGGATCCTTAGGGGCAATCCATGGAGCGAATATGGCTAGAATAATAATCATTACTACCAGGAAAATCCCTAATACTGTTAAAGGACTTTGTAAAATCCGTCTAACCACTTATATTGCCTCCTTTTAATCATAGTTAAGTCGAGGATCGACAACCTGATAGAGTATATCGATGATAAGGTTTACGAGAATGAACAGAACGGCAATCAGAATGGTGACGGCCATCACAGCTGGAAAGTCCAGATATGTAATGGCATTGACTGCATACTTGCCAAGTCCTGGCCACGAAAACACCGACTCAACGAGCACACTTCCGCCGAGTGAATGGCCAAAGGTCATGCCAAGAAGCGTCATGATCGGCATCATTCCATTCCTTAATGCATGGCCGTAAAGTACTCGCTTTTCTGATCCACCTTTGGCAAAGGCCGTTCGAATATAATCACTTCTTAACACTTCAAGCATGGATGATCTCGTCATTCTTGTGATCATCCCGATTGTTACGGCAGCTTGCGTAATACCAGGAAGGATTAAATGGATCACAGCTGATTTAAACACCGTCCAATTCCCAGTCAGAAGAGCATCAATTGTGTACATCCCAGTGATAGTCTCCGGAGGAACCAGTCCTGTATCTAACCGTCCTGAACCAGGTAAGACCCCAAGTTTTAAATAGAAGAATAATAGGAAGATAATTCCCAGCCAGAATGCCGGCATGGCCACACCTATAAGTGCCATGACCCTGGCAAATTGGTCAGCTGCTTTATCTTTCTTGCTAGCACTTATAACCCCTAAAGGAATGCCGATTAAAATCGTGATCAACATCGAAAAAAAAGTTAACTCTAAAGTTGCCGGAAAATATTGTTTGATATCCTTCATCACGGGCTGATGAGAATAATTACTGTTTCCAAGATCTCCTTGAAGCAATTTTTTCATGTAGTTGGAATATTGAACATATACAGGATCATTCAGGCCCATTTTTTCCTGCAGCTCTTCGATTACCTTCGCATCTGCGTATGGACCTGCAGCCAAACGAGCTGGATCACCCGGAATGGTATTCGAGATGAAGAAAGTCAATATGCTTATACCAATCAATATTGGTATCATGAGCAGAATCCTTTTTACCGTGTAACGAAGTGCGTCCACCTATCCCGCCTCCTTTTTGGTTATGAAATATGGATTTTTGTTTTCGTAATCTGCTCTGCGTGTACATGAATACATGAAGCCCAGTGTCCCATCACTTTTTCCCTGAGCTCAGGAGTTTCCACTTTACATTCAGGAGTTGCTACTGGGCAGCGTGTATGGAATGCACAGCCTGTCGGAGGGTTGATCGGGCTTGGCAGGTCTCCCTGTAAAAGGATTCTGTCTCGCTTTTTTGTCGGATCCGGAAGTGGTACGGCTGTTAGCAGTGCCTTGGTATACGGATGCAGTGGATTCCTGTATAGCTCATCAACATCCGCAATTTCGACGATTTTCCCCAAATACATAACAGCTACTCTGTCGGAAATATGCTGTACAACAGAAAGGTCATGCGAGATGAACATATAGCTCAAGTTATATTCTTTTTGAAGATCCACCATAAGATTCAGAACCTGCGACTGGACCGAAACATCAAGTGCAGAAACAGGTTCATCTGCGATAATTAGTTTCGGATTCAATGTGAGTGCCCTTGCGATGCCGATCCTTTGTCTCTGTCCGCCAGAAAATTCATGCGGATAGCGGTCGAGCTGTTCTTTACGAATGCCGATTTTATCAATCAGGCCTTCAACGACTTTCAACCTTTCCTGTCTATTTCCTACTCCATGAACGATCAGCGGGGTTTCAAGGATCGCACGAACAGTGCTCCTGGGGTTTAAGCTGGCATAAGGGTCCTGGAAGACAATTTGCATATCCTTCCGCAACTCCTTCATTTCCTTTCTCGGAAGATGGGTAATATTCTTTCCGCCGAAAAAGATATCACCGGATGTTGGTTTTATTAACTGGAGGATTGTGCGGCCCAGACTTGATTTTCCGCAGCCAGATTCACCTACAATCCCTAATGTTTCCCCCTGCTCAATGTGGAAGCTTACTCCATCAACGGCTTTTACTTTTTTCTTTTCACCAAGAAACCCCTTTTTAATTGTGAAGTGCTGCTTCAAGTCCTTCACTTCCAGAAGAGCCATTCCATTCTCCCCCCTTTTCCTCGTAAAGCCAGCAAGCTGCTGTATGATCTTCTCCTACACTGCTCAATGGAGGTGTTTTACCTTTACAGATTTCCATTGCTGAACTGCAGCGATCAAAGAAGCGGCAGCCCGTTGGCATTTTATCTGGTGATGGAACCATTCCAGGAATGGATCCAAGCTTTGCTTTTTTAACCCCTAATTTCGGGATTGATTCAAGCAGACCTTTTGTATAAGGGTGCTTAGGATTCAAAAATAATTCCTTAACATCTGCCTGCTCTACAATTTTGCCAGCATACATCACAACAACACGGTCACAAACCTCTGCAACTACACCGAGATCGTGAGTGATCATGATAATCCCCATCTCGTTAACCTCTTTAAGATGATTCATTAGATCAAGGATTTGTGCTTGAACGGTTACATCCAAAGCAGTTGTTGGTTCATCACAAATCAATAGGCTCGGGTTGCATGCCATCGCAACAGCAATCATGATTCTCTGTCTCATACCGCCAGATAATTGATGTGGATATTCGGTAGCAATCTCCTCTGCTCTCGGCAAGCCAACTTCATTTAACAGCTCTATGACACGTTTTTTACGTTGCTCCTTATTTAAATCCGTATGAAGGATTAGCGTCTCCTCAATTTGCCTGCCTACAGTATGAAGAGGATTCAATGACGTCAGCGGATCCTGGAAAATCATCGCCATTTTATTGCCTCTGATTTTCTCCATTTTCTTTTTCGAATAGGAGGTTACATCATCACCATTAAGATTAATGACTCCCTCAAGCTTTGCCTTTTCAGGTAAAAGTCGCATGATTGATAATGCGGTCATGCTTTTTCCGCAGCCAGACTCACCAACAATACCTACTGTCTCGCCTTTATTTACCTGGAGAGAGATCTCATCTAAAATTTTCACATATTTCCCATCTCTCTTAAGAGATAGTGATACATCATTCAGTTCTAGCAACATAAAAACACCACCCTTATATAGTCAGAAGGCCCTTGACCCCTTTTAGTTCATTCAATGCGTGAACATAATGATCGGAAAACTCCCTGCTGACTCTATCTGTGTCCTTTGACTTCAAAGCATCAAGTAGTTTTCTATGGTTTTCTACAACAAGAGCTGCCCTCGCAGGAAGCTTGTTAGCAACTGTCAAAAACATGGCCCCAACCTGGGTATCCAACTGCTGATGCATGTGGATCAATCTTTTATGCCTGGAAGCACTGACAATCACACTGTGGAAATCTATATCACACTTTGCCTCTGTTTCTAAGTCCTTCTCTTCCATAGCATGTTGGAACTCTTCCAATAGCGACTCCAGCCTGCTAAAATCTTTATCTATTAAATGAGGAATTGCAAGGCTTGCTGCCTTTGCTTCCAGCAAAGCCCTGAGAGTATAAATCTCATATGCATCCTGAGAAGAAAGTGTGGTTACATGTGTTCCTTTATTTGTTTCATGTTTGATCAACCCTTCATTTTGCAGTAACATCAGAGCCTCTCTTATCGGCCCGCGTGATATATTAAGACTTTCTGCAAGCTGGGCTTGATTCACTTTTTCGCCAGGCTTCAAGGAACCGTTCAGGATCATTTTTCTGATGATTTTAGCTACATGATCGGAAAGGTTTTCATGATTTAAATGCATATTTTTTCTCCACTTTCATACAGTTCTTTTAATTTATATAAGTGATCCCAATCCATTTGAATCGTACCGTTTTCTATCTCTTTGATGAGAGACACAAGCAAACTTGTCAGTGGCATCGGAATACGATGATAAGCTCCTATTTCTAAGATAGGGACTAATTGGGAATCAATTTCTGTCTTTCTTCTTCTGACAGCCAAGTCTCTCCAGATTCCACTTTTCGTTTTTTTGTTTGCAGCCATTCTTTGCGCTAGCTTTTCCAGCTGATGATCGAGAACTGTTTGATCCCGAGTATCTCGAGGATAAACAAACTCTGGGACCCAATCATCGAAACCGATTGGCTTAACACCTTCCTTATCCGCCACCTCTAGTATTTCTGAACAAAGTTCCATCAGTGTGTCCCTCAGCTCCATTTTTCTGACAACAGCTGCCATTGTTTCATCAACTAATGCAGTAGCGTATAAAAGTCCAGCGTACGACATCTTCCCCCACAGGTAGCCCCATATGTTATCCGTAATTTGAGCTGGTCCCCAGCATTGGAGGATTTGCTGCAAATCCTTTACCCGCTGACTGATTTCCCCATCCAACTCTCCAATATAGAGCGCTGCAACTCCTCCATAAAGAATCCTGCCCGGCTCTAAGTAATCAGCTGAAAAATTAACAAAGCAGCCAATCGTTTTTTCTCTGCCTATCAGGCTGGCAATCTCGTTTTCGCATAGCCCATTTTGGAAGGATACAACTTTGGTTTCTTCCCCAATTAAAGGTACGAAAGGCTTTAAGGCTTCTTTTGTATGCTGTGCCTTAACACATAGGAAGACTGCATCCAATGCTGGGTTTTTTTTAACTAGCTGTTCCGGTATATACGCATCGCATTCTACGGTAAAAGTTTCATCAGGCCCCTCAATTCTAAGACCGCGATTATTCATCACATCAACATGTTCTTGATCTATATCGCAAAAAGTTACTTTGTTGCCTGCTCTCACTAGGTGAGCTCCTAACACGCCGCCAATCGCGCCTGCACCAATCACTGTGATTTCCATTCGACCCCTCCTAAAAAAGTTGTTGTCCGCCATCTGCTGAAATAGTTTGGCCACTCACATAGCTGGCGAAGTCCGATGCAAAAAACAGAACCGGATGAGCTATATCTTCAGGTTCTCCGAGTCGCTTCACCGAAATGGATTTGACCAGATTCTCCTGTTCCTCTGGTGTCATTCTTTCCCACTGCTTCTTTGTTGAAGGATTGGAAATGACAAATCCAGGCGCTATGTTATTGACTGTTATGCCATATGGACCAAGTTCTTGAGCCATTTGTCTTGTAAAGCCTATCTGGCCAGCCTTGGCACTGGCATACGCCTGTATGCCAGTTAGACTAGTACTTCTCCCTGCTCCACTTGAGATATTAATAATCCGTCCATATTTCTGCTTTTTCATATGTGGAGCAACTTCTTTTGTCGTATAGAACGCGGCATCCAGGTTAACCGCAAATATTTTTCTCCATTGCTCAGGCGTCACTTCTTCCACTGGTTGATGTATTTGCCCACATACACCTCCAGCATTGTTTACCAGGATGTCAATCTTCTCAAATTTTTGAACCGTGAACTCCACCAGCTCTTTCACTCTTTTGTCTTCTGTAATGTCGCATGTATATGTATCAAAACGGTTGCTTTTTTTATTCAACTCAAGCCACTCATTGAGCTCCGTTTTCACATCCGCAAGTTCCTGATCCAATATGTCCGTACCAACTACTGTTGCTCCGTGCCTAAGGAAAGCGGTGCAAATCCCTTTTCCGATCCCATGAGCTGCACCGGTAACTAAAACTACTTTTCCCGTAAAAAATGTCGATTGTAAACTGTTAACACTTTGAATCAAAATACCACCCCTTCACTAACCGCTAGATATTGGTAACACTATATAACAGGGCGAAAAGGTTGTAAAGTTTATTTTTAGAATATTTTTAATATTATAAATTCAATATTATTTAGCTATAAATATTCTATTACTCTCTAAGAATCTTAGTGTTATTTTGAGATACCTTTGAATGATCAGAAGTATGATTAAACCCTATGTCCACTTTCTGAAATTGATATACTGAATAAGTTAGTATGTTTGACTCCGAAAACTTTTGGAAAAACAAATAAAT
>NZ_JBALQL010000026.1:0-27085 GCF_036964885.1 Bacillus sp. JJ1122
CTTTTCTAAAGGCTGTTTTCTTCTTGAAAGGGCTTTAAAGTCTACTCCTGAACTAAAAGCAAAAATGTTTCCGAAAAACGACCATAAAAAAATGATTCCTTTTTCAAAGAGTTTCGAATACAATCTAATTAGATTTAAATCTAATTAGTTATACATCTAATCTAATGGAGGACAAAATGTTTAAAACGTTAAAATCAGAAATTTCTTATCGGAAACTATTCTTAGCAGGTATTATTAATGGAATTGGCGATCGTTTTAGCCAAGTTGCTCTGCTTTCGCTGATCCTGCAGATGACTGGTTCTGGCCTTTCTGTCGGAATCACCATGGCCTTACGAATGATTCCTTTTCTTCTATTCAGTCCATTAAGCAGCAAGATTTCTTCAAAGTTTGAAAAAAGGAAAATACTGATTACCACAGATCTTTCAAGAGCGGTGATCGCCCTGTCATTTCTATGGATCAAAGCTCCTGAGGACATGTGGATTGTTTATGCAGCCTCGTTTCTGCTGGCCTCTGGTGAAGCTATTTATTCGCCTGTGCGTAAGTCCAGCATACCAGCCATCGTTTCTCCCAAAGCTTTAAAGGAAGTAAATGCCTGGGAACAAGTTTTAATGGGTTTCGTTTTAGTCATTGGTGCTTTAAGTGGTGGCATCGTCTCTTATTTTTTAGGAGCAAAAGCTGCATTCTGGATCAACATTGTTTCTTTTATTCTGGCAGGATGGATACTTTCGACGCTGCCTACATTGGAATCAGAATCAAAAACGGAAAGGTTCAGGAAAGATAAAAATGAAAAGTACGCTGATTTATGGCCCGTTATAGTTTCGTCCTCTTTTTTGATCATGTTAATGGTATTTGAGATGGTCATTCCGCTCATTAACGGCATTGAAAATGTCCTTTTGAGTGTTTATGCCGTGGAGACTTTCGGAAAAGCAGACTTGGGAGTGGGGTTGTTTTACAGTGCTCTTGGATTGGGTCTGATCATAAGCCCGCTGTTTTCAAAACTGATAAAAGCGCGGTTTCTGCTGTTTTCATTTATATGTTTAATGGGAGAAGGATTATTTTTAACGATGATCAGTCAAACAGAACTCTTTGGTTTGGCCGTTGTTTTATTCTGCATGACGGCCATTTTCAGCGGCATCGGTAACACACTCCTTGATACGGTCGCCATGGATACTATCCCGGCAAAATGGCATGGTCTGTACTTTGGACTTTCAGCGACTGTTTCCAACACAATCATTGGTTTTTCTATGCTGTTCACTGGCGTAGCATTAGAGTGGTTTAGTCCGAGACTTGTAGGTTTATTTGGAGGACTAATGTACATTATTGCAGGAACCACATTTTTAATATGGTCGTTAAAATTTAGCCTCAAAAGAGAAAAAATAAAATTAATCGAGAAAACCATGTAAATGAAAAAGAACGAGGATTCTGTGCTCCTCGTTCTTTTAAGTGATGAATGCAAGAAGTGGTCGGACTGTCATCTTGTCTTCTTGAAACCTCAATTTAATATAAGGAAAATTCAAAAACCAAATTCAAAAACCAAATTCAAAAACCAGAAATTTACTTATGGAATGAAAATGTCCAAAAGAATAAGTCCATTTACCTAATTGCGATTTAAAGAAAAGGTCTTTTATAAGAGTATCAATATGCTAGCAGTTGATATTAATATCATATCGTATGATAGTGACTTGCTTGTTATATTGTCGAATTGCCTCTAATAAAGTCGTTAATATGCTTCCCTATTTGTCGGATAGTTGACCTTCCAATTTCAGGCTCTTCGAGAGTGTCAATTAACACCGCGATAAAAGCCCTAGTCTGTCCAAAGGTCATTACCGCACAATCATGCTCGAGTCCAGGTAATTCACCTGTTTTATTTCCTGCTGTTATATACACTTCATTCATGTAAGCTGGCAGTTTATCTCTGAATTGCTGCTGGTTGAGAATTGAAAGAAATGTGTCTCTTGAAGCTTTTGTTAAATCAGTGCCTATAACACCTTTTTTCAAGCATTTCACAATATCTGCAGCTGTCGTGAAATTATCCATGCCTGATTTTACAGACTGGAAGTCCAGCATTTTACGCTGCAAGATCGTATTGTTCATTGATAAACTTCTAATCGTTTTATTTATCGATTCTATACCCAGGAGATTGATGATCAGGTTTGTAGCTGAATTATCTGAGACAATTACCATAAGAGTAAGCAAGTCTTTTATTGCGTAGGACTTAACACCATGTAAGACCTGCAGGACACCGGTGTTACCGATTTTGTCACTATCTTTGATGATCAAATGTTCATCGGGATTGATGATGCCTGCTTCAATTTGTCGGAGTGCTTCGTATAGAATCGGCATTTTAATCAGGCTGGCAGATTGGTAAACTTCCTGACTGTTAAATTCAATAATCTTGCCCTCAATCTCCATAAACAAACTCGCCCGGCCCTTGCACCTGGCGAGTTCACTATAAACATTCAGCTTTAGTTGCTCTATGTTCATATAAATCGTTCCTTATCTCATATTTACATGCACTTCTTTTTTCTTGCTGGCAGATAGCTTCTCATCATATAAGTGGCAAGCAACGTAATGATCCGATTCAATTTCCTGCCATACAGGTTTTACTTTTGCACATACTTCCATAGCCTGCGGGCAGCGAGTCCTGAAAACACAGCCGCCTGGAGGGTTCATTGGACTAGGGAGTTCTCCCTCAAGAATGATTCTTTCACGCTTATCTTCAATATCTGGATCAGGAATTGGAATGGCCGATAGCAATGCTTGTGTATACGGGTGGAGCGGTTTCTTGTACAGCTGATTGCTTGCTGTAAGCTCCACGATGTGTCCCAAATACATCACGCCAATCCTGTTGCTGATTTGTTTTACCATTGAAAGGTCATGTGCAATAAATAAATAGGTTAATCCCTTTTCCTTCTGCAGTCGTTTAAGAAGATTGACAACCTGGGCTTGAACAGATACATCAAGAGCCGAAATCGGTTCATCAGCAATAATGAAATCCGGATCCAGGGCAAGTGCTCTTGCAATGCCTATTCTCTGGCGCTGGCCCCCGCTGAACTCATGCGGGTATCGGTTAGCGTGGTCACGATTTAGCCCAACATCCTCAAGCAGCTGATATATGCGCTCCAGACGTTCTTTCTTATCCTTGAAAAGGCCATGAACTTCCATTGGTTCCGAGATGATTTCCTTGACAGTTGAACGTGGGTTTAAAGATGCGTATGGATCCTGGAAAATCATTTGCATCTGCCTATGAAACTGAAATCTTTCCTTTTCGGTCATTGTATGGACATCTTTTCCGTTAAAGATGACCTCTCCATCTGTCCTGTCATATAAGCCGATCATCGTTCTTCCTGCAGTAGATTTTCCGCAGCCAGATTCACCAACAAGCCCGAAGGTTTCACCCTTATAAATATCGAAGCTTACCCCATCAACTGCTTTTAGGATTTCATTTTTTCCCATATAGAAATGTTTCTTTAAATCTTTTACACTCAATAAAACTTGTTTTTCCATTTTTATTCCTCCGTATTCATCCAGTACCGTCTTGCTGCACAGAGTTCTTTTTCGTAAATCGTTCCTTCGAGTAAAATAATCTCGATGTTTTTTCCTGTATTTGGTGAATGGAGCAGTTTCCCGTCTCCATAATAAATTCCTACATGATGAATACTTCCTTTGCCTTCCTCATAAGCAAAGAAAAGTAAATCACCTGGCTGGATATCAGTTAACTCTATATTCGTACCTTCTGCTGCCTGTTCATGTGCGTCTCTCGGTATAATGTATCCATTGGCACGGCACATGTTATAACTGAAACCGGAACAGTCGTAACCATAGCTGCTCATCCCGCCCCAAAGATATGGAAGTCCGAGAAATTGTTCACCGGCAGCTACAATCGCTGCCCCATTCCGCTTCGGAAGTTTCTTTTCAGAAGGATAGAGAACGACATCTTCTGTTTTTAAATTGCCAATTCCAATTGGAGTTTTAACACGAATGCGATCTCCACTATGTTCAATGGCAGGAAGCAAGGTTTGGTAGCTTAATTCCATGATCTGTTCATCGTTCTCAGAATGCAGCATGGCCGTTTTTGAAGTCACCACTACAACGGGTCCATGTTTTATGTACCAATCAGATTGCTGGATTAATTGTGATTTGGGAATCCAGCCAGGATATCCGCGCTCGTCCTTTCCAGATGGCTGATCAGGAACGACAACATGAGCCCAGCCGGCGGATTCATCAATGATGAGAACTTCCTGACCAAAAAGTACTTGTGATTGTACTAGATTATTGTCACATAATTGAAGTCTTGGCTCATATGTCAGTTTTTCTAGCCAGGACACAAGGTCAACTGCACTTGAAATCGCGTCGTGGTCTATTTCTCTTGCAGAATCAAAAGAAGTCCACAACGTTGCGACAGGCACATTGACGAGCCATACATTATTGCTCTCCACTTGATACTCCTCCTTCTATCATCACATCTTCTATCCCTAAACCCGGACGGTCTGGAAGGGTAATTGTCCTTCCACTATACTTAATTCCACCTGCTACTACTTCACCAGCAAGCATCAGCGGAGCATCGAAATCAAACCGGGTAATGTTTTTCTTGCTTGCTGCAAAATGGGCTGCGGCAGTGATTCCTAGGCGTGTTTCAATCATGCTGCCAACCATGCATTCAATACCGGCTGTTTCTGCCATCTGGTTAATTATTTGTGCCTGGTAAATACCACCTGACTTCATCAATTTAATATTGATAAGGTCAGCGCTTCTTCGCTTTATTACTTCAAAAGCTTGTTTCGGGCTGAAGACACTTTCATCAGCCATGATCAATGTTTCAACTGAATCCGTGACCTGCTTAAGGCCATCAAGGTCATCAGCTTTTACTGGCTGTTCGACCAGTTCGATTTGAAGGCCCATGTCCTCCATTTTCCGGATTGCCCTGATTGCGTCCTTTGGCTTCCAGCCCTGGTTAGCATCGAGACGGATTTTTACATCATTGCCAATCCGGCGTCGAATTTCTTGAATTCGTGCGATATCTGTTAATATTTCACCTATACCTACTTTTACCTTCAGGACGTTGAATCCGTTGCTGACATAAGCTAGAGCATCCTCACCCATCTCCTCAGGACTGTTAACGCTAACGGTAAAATCAGTTTCTATTTCTTTTTCATAACCCCCGAGGAATTGATAAAGTGGTAACCTGCAATTCTGGGATATGCAATCATATAATGCCATATCAACTGCAGCTTTTGCGCTGGAATTGCCAATAAGGGCTGACTTTAGTCCCTGGAAAATAGCTTCATAGTTTAACAGATTCTTTTTTAACAAGAATGGTTTAATCACATCATTGATTGCAGATTCAATGCTTGCCAGGCTGTCTCCAGTGATGACCAATGTCGGAGGCGCCTCACCCCAGCCTGCAATTCCATTGTCACAGCTAATTTTAACAAAGATTGCTTCTGCGACTGTTACTGTGCGAAGCGCCGTTTTAAAAGGCTTGGTTAAAGGGACAGCTGTGCGGAATGTCTCGATTTTTTCAATGATCATATCAATATCCCCTTTTTATATAATTGCTTAATTAATCCCGCTCTCGACAATGAGAGTTTTGCTTGCGGTATCCATTTGTGCTCGAGTACCAAATGGGACAGCAATATGCGGAGAGCAGTGCCCCATATTGAAGCCTTTTAACGCTGGCCTTCCAGCAAGTTTTATATAGTGATCGAGTACTTCATCGAGAGTAAGAGACAGTTCCCTTTCAGGTACACAATTATTAAAATCGCCAACCAAAATCCCCGCTGATTCCTGAAGCTTGCCCGCCATATAAAGCTGGTTCAGCATTCGGTCCACGGCACGAGGCTCTTCATTGATATCTTCAATTACTAAAATTTTCCCCGCTGTATCTATTTCAAATTTTGTCCCCATCGTACTTGAAAGCAGCGACAAGTTCCCTCCGACTAATGCTCCTTCCGCTTTTCCTGAAACCAGTTCATCCAGTTCTGAGATAGTATCGGTATAACGTAATTCTTTAGGATGGAAAAGCTGCTTGAATTGGTCCTTAGAAATTACGCTGGAGTCTTCTTTTCCAATATCTGAAGCAATCATCGGACCATGAAAGGTTACAAGGCCTCCCTGCTGCCTAATAGCTGTATGTAAAAAGGTTATATCACTGTATCCCCAAAAGATCTTAGGATTTCTGCTGATGACTTTATAATCGATCGCTGAGGCAATGCGTGCAGTTCCATATCCGCCTCCAGCACAAATGATGCCTTTCACCTCATCATCCTGGAACATTTCATGCAAGTCTGCTAATCTTTCTTCATCACTTCCAGCAAGATACCCATATTTCAGGTAAAGCGATTTTCCAAGTTTATAATTCAATCCTAACTCTGCAAAGAATTTTAATCCGCGTTCGAGATTTTCTTTATTTGGTGGACTTGCGGGGGCGATGACGCCAACTGTATCCCCTTTTTTCAGTCGTTCCGGCTTGACTAACATGATTCATCGACTCCTTTTGTTAAAAATACTATGCTATCAATATGTATATCTTCAGAGAGTATGTATTAGTAAGACTCTTTTTATATTCCGTATCCTTTGTTTCATTCAATAAGTTGTTTCCAGATTTTAAAAACTACATCTATTTGAATGGCTGAAAACTCAATTAGTAAAAAAGAGGCGATCCAAGACGGACACCTCTTTCTTAGAAAGTACAACGTTTAAGCTAGACAATAAAAGTAAAGAATTACTTCTTATCTGCCCATTTCAATTCAAGATAGCCAACTGGATGGCGAACAACGCCGCTTACAGCTTCGTTTTGCAGGTAAACTTGGTTATAGAAATGAACTGTGAAAATCGGCGCTTCATCAAATAGAATTTTCTCTGCTTGGTACATTAGCTCAAAACGCTTTGATTCATCTGCTTCATTTTTAGCAGCCTTGATCAGCTTGTCGTATTCTGGATTTCCCCAGCCAGTACGGTTCATGGAATGACCAGTCTGGAAGTTTTCAAGGAAGTTGATTGGATCAGCATAGTCAGCAAGGAAAGAACTACGAGAAAGCTGGTGCTTAAGTGCTTTCTGTTCTTCAGCGAAAACATTCCATTCCATGTTAGCCAGCTTTACTTCTACTCCAAGGCTTTCCTTGAACATTTGCTGAAGAGCTTCTGCGATTTTCTTATGAACATCACTAGTGCTATAAGTTAAAGTAACTTCAGGAAGTTTAGTGTATCCTTCCTCTTCCATACCCTTTTTCAACAATGCTTTTGCTTCTTCAACATCAGTTTTATTGAAGTCGCCGTTCGCTTCACGGAAGTCTTTTCCAGAAGGATCCTTAAATCCAGGTGAAACGAAACCATAAGCCGCTTTTTCTTTATTCTTTGTTACGAAATCAACAATTTTTTGCTGGTCTACAGCAAGAGCAAATGCTTTACGTATATTCACGTTTTGGAAAGGTTCCTTTGTAACGTTGAAGCGGTAGAAGTAATCCCCTGCCTGGTCTTCAACCTTCACGTCTCCTTCTTTAAACAGCTTGTCAGCAAGTTCAGCCGGAACGTCCGAAACATCAAGGTCACCCGCTGTAAACATTTGGTACTCAGTGTTAGTATCGTCGACAATCGCCCACTCAACTTTATCAAGCTTTACATTTTTTGCATCCCAATACTTTTCGTTCTTTTCCATAACGAATTTCGTGTCATGGTCCCAGCTGGCAAGATTGAAAGGTCCGTTTCCAACGAATGAATCTGCTTCTGCAAACCATTCTGGATTTTCCTTTGCAACCTTCTCATTGATTGGGAAAAATGCAGGGTTAGCGATAACGCTTAGGAAATATGCCTGAGGACTTGTTAAAGTAACCTCGAAAGTCTTAGCATCAACTGCTTTAACCTTTACATTATCAGCTGATCCCTTGCCGCTGTTGAACTCTTCCCCGCCTTCAATAAAGTAGCCAAGGAATGCTGCAGAAGAACCTGTAGCAGGATCTAAAAGACGCTTCCATGCAAAGACGAAGTCATTAGCTGTTACGTCATCGCCATTTGACCATTTTGCGTTTTCGCGGATATGGAATGTGTATGTTTTGCCGTCTTCGGATACATCCCATTTTTCAGCTGTCGCTTCTTCAGGCTGGTGCTCAGCATTTAAGCGCGTAAGACCTTCCATCAAATTGTTCAGAGCGCTCCATGATGCCGAATCAAAACCAATTGGCGGATCAAATGAAGTTGGTTCCTGGCCATTATTCAGATAAAGGACCTTTTCTCCGCCCTTATCTTTGTCCCCTTTGTCTTTTCCATCTGTTTCTTTGCCTGTGCTCTCATTTGCCGTACATGCAGCAAGTGTGAATACAAGCATGGCTGCCATCAGCATTGTCAAAAACTTCTTCACTCTGTTTCCCCCTTTAAATTTATGTGAAAATTTATATCAAAGAGGCTTACGCCTGATTGAACAAGATTATCTGTTTGCCAGTAATATTTTTGCTCGTTCATCCTGAAGCCAGCAATCGACTTCATGGCTGCTTGAAAGCTGTGTCTGGAATGGATATACTTTGTCACAGACCTCCATCGCATACGGGCATCTCGCCGTAAATGGACATCCAACCGGTGGAGAGAATAAATCCGGTGGAGTCCCGCCAATTGGGATTAACTCCGCTCCTTCGACATCAAGACGAGGCACTGAGTTTAGCAATCCTTTGGTGTATGGATGCTGCGGATTATAAAATATTTCCCGCCTCGTGCCGGTCTCAACGATTTTCCCAGCATACATGACCGCGATCCTGTCTGCCACCTGGGCAACCACACCTAAGTCATGTGTGATCAGAATGATCGAGACACCTGTTTTCTTTTGAATATCGCGGAAAAGCTCAAGGATCTGTGCCTGGATTGTTACATCTAAGGCTGTCGTAGGCTCATCCGCAATCAGCACTTCAGGCTGGCAAACCAAGGCCATTGCAATGACAATTCTCTGCCTCATTCCACCGCTGAATTGATGAGGGTACTGCTTTAACCTGGCATGCGGACTAGGGATACCTACTAGGTCCAGCATGTCAATGGCTACTTTTTTAGCCTGTTCTCTAGAAAGCTTCATGTGCTGGAGGATACCCTCTGTAAGCTGGTCTCCAACAGTGAGAGTGGGATTCAGCGCAGTCATTGGGTCTTGGAAAATCATCGAAATATCGGAGCCGCGGATTTTCCTCATTTCGGAATCCTTTAATTTGGTTAAATCTTTGTCTTTATAAATGATTGAACCACCATCGAATCTACCAGGCGGCTCAGGTATTAACCGCATGATGCTTTGGGAGGTCACACTTTTTCCGCATCCGGATTCTCCTACAATCGCGAGCGTCTCCCCTTTATGTAAATCAAAAGTGACACCGCGGACCGCCTTTACTTCTCCGCCAAATGTCTTGAAAGAAACGTGAAGATCTTTTACTTCAAGTACTTTTTCCATGATGCTTACCTCCTCAGCTTTGGATCAAGTGCATCCTGCAGCCCATCACCTAAAACATTAAATGAAAACATAGTCATTGAGATGAAGAACGCCGGGAAGAACAAACGCCACCAGTCTCCTGACAAAATGACCGGCAACGCATCGCTAGCCATTGAACCCCAGCTTGCCATTGGTGCCTGGATACCAAGGCCCAAAAAGCTTAGGAATGCTTCGGCAAAAATAGCTGACGGTACTGAAAGAGTCATTTGCACGATGATCGGGCCCATTGTGTTTGGCAGCAGGTTCCGGCGGATGATCCGGCCAGTTTTTGTTCCGAATGTTTTTGATGCTAACACAAATTCATAATTCTTGATTTGCAGCACTTGCCCTCGCACAATTCGAGCCATGCCGATCCAGCCGGTAATCGTCAGAGCAAAAATTATTGTCGCTAGGCTTGGGCCCATCACGACACTGATTAGAATAACAACGAGTAAATATGGGAGGCCATAAAGTACCTCGATTACTCTCATCATGTAATGGTCGGTTCTGCCGCCTTTATAGCCAGCAATACCACCGTAGATGACACCGATTAAAAAATCGATAAGTGCGGCTGCGACCCCTACGAATAAGGAGATTCGAGCACCATACCATGTCCTGGTGAATACATCTCGTCCTAAATCATCTGTTCCGAACCAGTATTCACTTGATGGAGCCAAATTCTGATTCATCAGGTCCTGATGGTCCATTGTATGTGGAGAAATAATAGGACCGAAAATCGCCATAAAGGACAGGAAGGATAAGAAAAATAATCCAAGCATTGCAAGTTTGTTTTTCAAGAGCCGTCTCCAGGCGTCCTGCCAATACGACAGGCTCGGCCTTACTACGGCCTCGGCATCAGAGTCATTTATCTTTTTCGGAACAAACCATTCGTCGGGAACTGTCGATGATTTATGTGTTTCCTGAATTTTTCTAAGTGCCATCATCTTCCCTCCTTTTTATGCAGTTTGATCCTTGGATCAAGAATCCCATATGCAAAATCAACCAGGAACAACATCATGATCAACACCGTACTGTAAAAGATGGTTGTCCCCATGATGACTGGGTAGTCACGCTGATTGATGCTTTCAACGAAATATTTGCCCATACCAGGGATTGCGAAGATTTTTTCAATGACAAAGGTTCCTGTCAAGATGCTTGCAGCCAATGAACCGAGAATGGTTACTACGGGCAGCAAAGCATTTTTCAATGCGTGCTTGAACACGATTTTCACAGGTGACAATCCTTTAGCTTTTGCAGTTCTTATGTAATCCTGGGTAAGAACCTCCAGCATACTGGCCCTTGTCAGACGCGCAATAATGGCCATTGGACCTGTCGCAAGCGCCAGTGTCGGCAAGATCATATGCTTTGGGCTTGACCATGTTGCTACAGGGAGGATTTCCCAATTGACGGCAAGCTGCTGGATCAGGAGCGTTGCCATTACAAAGTTTGGAACGGATATGCCGAGAACGGCAATCGACATTGCTATATAATCGATGAAACCGTTGTGGCGAAGTGCAGCAATTATACCTAATAAAATACCAGAAAAGATTGCGACGATGAGAGTGACCATTCCAAGTTCAAACGATACAGGAAATCCCCTTCCGAGCATTTCATTAACTGTCTGTGAGGACTTTTTAATTGAAGGCCCAAAATCAAATGCCGCAACAGACTTTAAATATAAAAAGTATTGGATATACAGTGGCTCATCCAAATGATAATAAGATTCCAGATTCTTCTGCACAGCCTCGCTCGTGGAACGCTCTTCGTTAAAAGGCGAACCAGGGATTGAGTGCATCAGGAAAAATGTTAAGGTAATGATGACCAGCAAAGTAACGGCCATAGCCCCTAATCTTTTGACAATATATCCGAGCATTTACTCACTTCCTTATCGTGTCTTAATGCAATAATCTTGGTGAATTAACTTCGATGATCAGCAAAAAGTTGTTCTCATCGCAAGCTCTGTCATGACAAGCATAGCTTGATAGGCTTCTAGAATATCCTTAGCCTGGTAACGGACAATCGTTGTTCCTTCTTCAATTTCAGTACCTGGCATTAAATTTGCCCATTCAGCCTCTCCGTAATTGGAGAATTCGATTCTTAACACTGGATGGTCAGGTGGAGTAAGCGGTTTCACTTTATCTTTGTTTTTTAAGGCTAGTTCCGTTTTTTCAGCGAGAAGCTGCCCGGCTTTTGCAGGTGTGAGTGATTTGGCTGCTGACCTTGAAATCGACTCTTTCACTACAGCAGTGGTAACATTCGGTATAAGTGCTTCCGCTTCTCGGGCAGCGCCATCATCCCCTGCTACCATGATGACAGGCACACCATAATAACCTGCAACGTAAGCGTTGAAGCCTAGTTCTCCAATTTGGACATCATTTATATACATATGGCGTACTCCAAAAATCATAGAATGTGACATTACGCCTTTCATTGAAGCCCTCGCGTGATAGCCAACAAATACAGCTCCAGCAAAGCTATTATCCAGACCCTGCACCATTGAAAATGGTTTGACATCCCCTGTGATCAACTGAGTTTCCGGATGTAACTCTTCAATCAGGAGGTTGTTCATCTTGGAGTGGCTGTCATTGACTATTACTTCTTCACAGCCCTTTTCAAAAGCAGCAGTGATGACATGGTTAGCCTCCTTTGTCATGATTTTACGGCCACGCTCGTAGTTATGCTTCGAGGAATCTACATGGGTATAATCTACCAATCCAGTAATCCCTTCCATGTCTACAGATATGTATAGCTTCATTTTGACCCAACTTTCTTTTAATAATTATCTTAAAATTATAAATAATAAATCTACCATTAGCAACCTTTTCTCCCATAAAATTGGACTATTACAAAGAAATAGTAGATTTGACCCCTTATCGATCTGTTAAATAAAAACTATTTGTAGAATAATATTTTCTTCGAAGATCTTAATAAATGATTTATTTGGATTGGGAAGAAAATGGATAAATCGTCGGTGTTTTAAAAAAAATGAAAAAGTTTAATCAGAAAAGAATTTTTGCGAGATAATGCTTTATCTTTGCGCTTTGTAAATTGAGCTTTTGTGGATGCAAAAAAGCACGTGATTTTTCACGTGCCTTCTTCATTACTTTTAATGAAATCCATTAAATCAATAAAATGAGTCAGTACTTTTGCGGTCAGTCCCCAAATGACTTTGCCGTTGTATCTATAAAAATATTCATCCATTGTCCGGGTTTGCCATTTATAATTTTCACCGCCAATGATCAAATCAAATGGGAACCCATCCTCAGGTTCTACCTGAAAATTAATTTTATAACTGTCTGGCTGATTCTTTTTAAAAAAGGATAATGGAACAGTGAAAACTTCACCAACCTCAGCCACATTTGGGAATATCATTTTAGTATCCTTGACTGTGCCAGCAAAAGGATAGATAATCGTACCAAAAGCTGAAACCATATAGTCCAAGGGGATGATATCCATAATATCGCTTTCCTTTATGCCCAGCTCCTCTGAAGTTTCACGGATAGCGGCTTTTTGTGGAGTTTCCCCCTTTTCTATTTTCCCTCCTGGAAAACATACTTCGCCAGGCTGCCTTCTTAACGTCAATGAGCGTACCTCAAATAATACATGCACTTCATTATCCACTTCGACCAGCGGCAAGAGAACTGCGAATTTCAAGAATTGATCATGGCCTAGAATTGAGGGTTCACGCCCTGATAAAGCCTCTGAAATTTGTCTAATATTTGTTATTGGACTCCACACTCCCTGTACCAGTTTTTATCTTATTTTATTATGAATATGAAAAGAAAAGAAAGAAAATGGCTTTTAAATCGATGAATGAATTTTTTACTAGTCATTTAGCAGCAAAAATAAAAACAGTGGCAAGATGCCACTGTCCAATTATTAATATCTGGAACCTCTAGTCCGTCCTTTGATCGCGTTATAGGCGATTAAGATTAGTCCGGCTACCAAGAGTATGTGAATAACTCCTCCGGCAATATGAAATATCAATCCTAATACCCAAAGAACCAGCAATATAGCTGCTATTGTCCATAACATGATGAAAATCCCCTTTCAGTTTGTTTTATTCTTACTTTAATCATACCCTTTGTGAATTTTCATTAAACAAGCATGCCTGCTGTCAAATGTTTGATAACCTTCTTCCCACTATGTAAAACTATAGATAAGACTACTTTTCAGTTAGGAGCTTGATATGCACAACTACAAAATTTTGTTCTTGGATATCGACGGTACGATTTTAAGACCTGACGAAACAATAGAAGAATCAACTAAAAGCGCCATTGCGGAAATGAAAAAACAGCATGTAGAGGTTGTGCTTGCAACTGGCAGGCCGATCCATGAAATTTCGGAAATTGCTGATGAGCTAAAAATCACGTCTTTTATTGGGTACAACGGCGCCCTTGGGATATATGAGGGCAAAACCATATTTGCTGAGCCAATGCAGGCTAGCGAAGTTCAATACATTCTCGATGTTGCTAAGGAACACGGACATGAAGTGGTACTCTATACTTCCGAAAAAAATTACCTCACAGACCTTGATTCCGATTTAGTGAAGGTTTTTCTAAAACAATTTCATTTGCGGAAAAATGACATTATTACTGAACAGGTCCTGAATGATATTTTAGGTATGACCATCATCACGAAGGGCCGATTGGGACATGAACTTTATGTTTTCAATGAGGGTATACATTTATCGCAGGTAAATATAGAAGGAATGGAACATTGCTTTGACGTCATCAGGGACAGGGTCAATAAAGGCGTGGGAGTCGAATTTTTGCTAAAACGTCTTGGCATCAAGCGTGAAAGTTCTATTGCTTTTGGCGATGGAATGAATGATAAAGAAATGCTTTCCGCAGTTGGTGACGGATTCGCAATGGGGAATGCCCATCCGGATTTGTTTCAGCATGCAAAACACAAGACCACTGAAGTAACCAATTCCGGAATTTATAATGGTTTGAAGTCGCTTGGTCTATTAAAATGAACAAAGGGAACCTTGCATACCGAGGTTCCCTTTGTATGTTCAACTTATCTTGCAGCCCTTTTACGTGCGCTTGCCTGCGAAATTTGATTTTCGGGCTGTGCTGTCTTTTTTTGCAGCTGGGATTTATAACTGATCCAATACATCAGCGCGACAAAGACTCCTCCGCCAACTGCGTTTCCTAAATAAACAGGCACAAAGTTTCCAAAGTATTCAGTCCAGCTGTAATGGCCAGCGAAAATAGCGGCTGGGATTACAAACATATTTGCCACGACGTGCTGAAAACCAATTGCTACAAATCCCATAATCGGAAACCAAATAGCCAGGATCTTCCCTGTCATATCTGATGCCCCGTATGAAAGCCAGACTGCCAATCCTACAAGCCAATTACATCCAATACCTGAGAAAAATGCCGCCCAAAAGCTGTCATCTAGTTTTGCTCCTGCAACCGCTACTGTTTTATCCAGGAATGGGCCAGTTTCGGTCAATCCAACTACATGTCCAAAAATATAGGCAACGAACAAAGCCCCTACAAAATTGCTGATTGTAATCCAAAACCAATTATTAAGCAATTTTTTCACAGTCACTTTCTTAGCCAGGCTCGCGATTGAAATTGCGGTCATATTTCCTGTCAGCAATTCCCCGCCTGCAAGCAGGATTAAAATCAACCCAAGCGGGAAAACAGATGCCCCGAGAAAAGTACCGAATGTTCCCCATTCATGTGGCAGGTTAGCGATCACCCTGATATCAAGCAAATACCCCAAAGCGATAAATGCTCCTCCTAAAAAGCCGAGCACAAGCATATTTTTAATAGGCATGGAGGCTTTGTAGGTACCCGCGTCTACAGCCAGCTGGGCAATTTCCTGCGGTTTTCGAAAAGCCACTTTCATTCCTCCTGTTCTTTAGATGCTTAGTTAGTTATTGGCGGTGTTTTTCCTTTTACAGGCTTAATTCCCCTTTCTGCAACATAAAAACAGGCTTTTCCGAATAAATAAAAAGTGCTGAATATTTTTTGACAATTATTTACGAATGACATATCATAATGATATATCAAATTGATATATATATTCATTAAGGAGGAAAATAACAATGTCAATTGAACATTCTATCCTAGCTGTTATAAGCTTCCGCCCAAGCTCTGGCTATGACATTAAGAGTGAATTTGAACATAAAGCTGCGGGTTTATATTGGGGTTTGAGCTACGGCAGCCTTTATCCAAAGCTGAAAAAACTCGAAGAAGAAGGTTACATCACCACTCTTGAGGAAGACAAGGATGGCCGAAAGAAGAAGCTGTATGATTTAACCAGTAAAGGCTGGCGCGAGCTGGAAAATTGGCTTTCGCAAACCCCTGCTCCTCCAGTGATCAAGGATGAGCTCTTCATGAAAATGGCAGCCTGGCATAAGGAAATGGATTTAGAAACTCTTTGCGCCCATCTTAAAGCAAGACAATCGGAATCTGAAGAGCTCCTCAGCTACATTAAAAATTGGAAGCAGAATAAGACATCATACATCAACAGTGTTGGAATGCTGGCAATCAGGTATGCAGAGCTGAAGCTGGAAGCTGAACTGCAATGGATTACCGAGTCGCTCGAAGCGATGGAGCACAACGAAATGCCTGTTGGCCAGGATCCCTCCCAATTAGAGGAAAAACAGCTTGAACGCAGGAAAATAGCATTGATGAATGAAATATAGGAGGCTAAATGATGAATTCTGGAATGTTTAAACCCTTGCGAAATAAAGCTTATCGCTCGCTGTTCGGAGCACAGGTTTTTTCGGATCTAGGAAATTGGCTTGATTTTGTAGCAATACAAGTGATTGTCGCTTATCATTGGGGACTTGGTGAAGTTGCGATTGCCTCAGTCATTATTGTACTGGGACTTCCATGGGTAATAATCGGGCCGCTTGCGAGTGTGTTTGTCGATCGTCTGCCGAAAAAAACACTGATGATTTCCTGCCTCCTGCTCAGGGTTCTTTTTGTAGCAGGCCTGTTTTTTGCTCCTAACCTGTTCATTTTGTTAGTTTTCGTCTTCCTGAAAGCAACCGTGGCTGCTCTATATGATCCAGCAAGGCAAAGTGTCATCAGGTTTACTGTTCCTGAGGATGAGCTCCCTGAAGCAGTTACCCTAAGTCAGCTTTCAGTCAATACTATGAAAATAATTGGACCAGCGCTCGGAGGAGGATTGATCGCTCTATTTGGTGTAAAAAGTCCTTTTATTTTTGAAGCAGCGGGCTTTTTAATTGCTGTTTTATTTTTAATGAATCTGCCAAAAATCGAAAAAGAAGCAAACAATTTGGAACAAAAGGTTCAGAAGCCATCATTTTTTAAGGATTTCTCCGAAGGCATTCACCATATTTTTTCAACACGCATTCTAAAAGCAGCTATCATCTTATCCTCTATCGCCTTTTTTATCATTTTTTTATATGATGGATTGTTTGTTTTTATTGCTCAGAAGCTTGGGTTTGGAAAAGAGGAATTCGGCTGGCTGATCAGCTCAGTTGGATTCGGCAGTGTGATTGGGGCTTTGCTGCTAGGCAAATGGACCAATTGGAAGCTGAGGCCGATTCAATTAATGGCCGCGGCATCATTGTTCAGCGGTGTATTTATCTTATTGATCGGCCTTGGTGCAAAAGAAGTACTTGAACTGCCGAAAATTGGCTGGATGACTGGTGCTTTCCTGCTTGGTGTTCTAGGCTCAGCGCAGGGAGTACCATATGGATACGTTCTTCAATCAGAAACCCCTAAACACATGATGGGCAGGGTTTCAGCCTCAGCAATGTCGCTCCAGACCTTTTCTATGTTAGTTGCACCAGCTGCGGGTGCTTTGCTGGCTAAGCTCATCGGCGTTTCATTCGTGTTAATTGGTGCCGGATTAGCGACCTTCTTTCTCGGAGCTTTCGCCCTATCAAATCGAATAAATCAAGCAACAAAAAAAGAAAGTTTTCAGACACTCGACAGTTAATTTAACGCATTAAAGCGAAGGGGGTCAGACCCCCTTCGCTTTAATGTGGTACAGTGTTTAGTCTTTATTCAGAAGTTCTTCCCCAGCGATGCCTGGGTTTGTCATTTCGTATGGATTAAGGATTAAATCTAATTCCTCTTCTGTCAATACATCGTATGCAAGGCATAGTTCCCGGACTGATTTTCCTGTTAGGATCGCTTCGCGTGCAATTCTTGAAACTGCTTCGTAACCGAGGTGTGGATTGACAGCTGTGATGATGCCGACACTTCCCTCTACATCCTTCTCCAGCTTTTCTTTATTCGCTTCAATACCTACTAAACAATGATCTGTAAATACTTTGAATCCATTGTTCATGATGCTGATTGACTGAATAAGATTGAACACCAGGACCGGTTCCATAACATTCAGTTCAAGCTGTCCGGCTTCAGATGCAAGGCAAATCGTATGGTCATTGCCAATGACTTGGAATGCTACCTGGTTAATGACCTCAGGCATTACTGGATTAACCTTTCCTGGCATGATCGAAGACCCTGGCTGGCGGGCAGGCAGAATGATTTCATTAAAACCTACGCGTGGACCAGAAGCCATCAATCGTAAATCGTTAGCGATTTTGGACATATTCATCATACAAACCTTCAAAGCAGCAGACACAGTGGTATACGCATCGGTATTTTGTGTGGCATCCACCAAATGATCTGCGTTTGTTAATGGATAACCACTAATTTCAGAAAGATGGCGGACGACATTTTTAATATATTTTGGATTAGCATTTAACCCCGTTCCAACTGCTGTTGCACCCATATTTACTTCGTATAGGTGGCCGCGTGTATGTTTGATTCGTTCGATATCTCGTTCGATGACACGTTTATACGCCTCGAACTCCTGTCCAAGTCGAATAGGCACAGCATCCTGCAGATGTGTTCTTCCCATTTTGATCACGGAATCGAACTCTCTCGCCTTCTTGGAAAAAACCTCTCGCATAATATTCATCGTATCAAGCAGTTTGTCCAATAACGAAAGGACCGAAATGTGGATCGCTGTAGGAAAAGCATCATTTGTTGATTGAGCCATATTAACGTGCGAATTCGGGCTTAATGTAAAATAATCCCCTTTTTCTTCACCGAGCAGTTCAAGTGCGCGATTGGCGATTACTTCATTTGTATTCATATTAATGGATGTTCCAGCTCCGCCTTGAATCGGATCGACGATAAACTGATCGTGCCATTTTCCGTCGATGATTTCGTCTGCAGCTTTGACAATGACATCACCAAGACCGCCATATAATCTTCCAGTTTCCATATTGGCAAGTGCAGCTGCTTTTTTGACGATCGCCATCGCTTTAATAAGTTCACTATGTATTCTATATCCTGTGATTGGGAAGTTTTCTACGGCCCTCAATGTTTGAATGCCGTAATACGCATCAGCCAAAACTTCCTTCGTTCCTAAAAAGTCTTTTTCAATCCGGACCTTTACCTCTGACATTTTCTACTCCTCCAGAAAGTATGTAATGTAACTTAGCTTAAATCATGTATATGTTCGAAAAGCTAACCAATCAAAACGGTTTCGACAAACTTATTCTGAAATGGTTATATGTTTGTCCCCTTCGGACTTCCATGTTAGCTTGCCTACCTATTGTAAATCAAAACATGAAAATCATCACGTTAAATCATATATTTTTGCTTTGTATTTTCAAAAATTCTGCCATGCATACAAAAATAATCTATTAATCATCCGGATTCAACCAATCTCGTGTGCGAACAATGTGTGATTTTTGCATCTTATGGAGAAACACCACTACTTTTGATAGCTTTTGTCACCATGCAGGAAAACTGGAATATCAATGAGGAATTTATTTGTAACACACTATTATTAAAACTATTAACAGAAAGGAATGTGCACGATGACTGACACTCAATTCATGAAAGCATATACAATTAAAGAGGTGTCCAAGAAAATTAATGTTCCCTCTGGAACCATCAGGCAATGGGAAAAGGATCTTACAGGGCTGCTAATCATACCGCGGACTAAACAAGGCGCGAGATTTTATACAGATATAGAGATCGAATTTTTGATGAAAATCAAGCAGATGCGCGATAAAAATTTAAGCAAGGAAATGATTCGCGATCTTCTGCAAAGACATTTGGGAAATGACCCTCAGTCAGTAACTGAGTCATTTTCAGATACAAGTGCATTAATGGGTGAACCGGGTGTCCCTGCCCAGCTTCACGCACAAAATGAAGAAGGTTATGAAGCTTTTATGGCTGCTATGGAGCAATATAAAGAAACTCTAATTTCAGAAGTAAAAGCGGAAATCAGGAACAGCATTCGTAAAGAGGTTCTGGAAGAAGTTAAAAAGGAAATTTCCAAGGGCACTTTTACGACAGTCAAAACGATTTCCGACTCGATTTATAAATCCGGTGAACGGACTGCCGAACAAATTAAAGAACTAACAGATACAGTGACTAAAAGTTCGGAAGAGAATTCCGAAACACTCGGAACCATTTCTTGGGAGCTTTCGAATGTTTCAAAGGGTACTTCTGAATTACACACCAGCATTGCAAAAGTATCACGCGGAACAACTGAAATGTTCGGCATAATTTCTGAAAGTGTCGTAAAAGCTTCACAGGGCACTTCCGAAAAAATTGCCCAGCTTTCGGACAATATCCAAAAAACATCCAAAGGAACGACAGACAAAATTACCAAGCTAACTGAGAGTGTTGCGAATGTTTCGAAGGGTACCTCTGAAAAAATAAATACCCTTTCGGGAAGCATTGCGAATGTATCAAAAGGGACTTCCGAAAAGATTGCTTCCCTGGCAAACAGCTTGACAAAGACTTCAAAAGGAACGAATGACAAGATCGCCACACTGGCAAGTTCAGTTGAAAAAATGAGTTCCGGGACGAACAAGGAATTATCAGTGCTTTCAGGACGGTTGAACGAGACGACAGAAACCGTAGCTGAGGAGTTTAAAATTCTTGCCGATTATGTATCAAACAGCCGTGAAGCAACAAATCAGGAACTCTCTAATTTAAATGAGATCCTGACACAAGAAAGAGATTATTTTGTAAAGACCATTAAAACCGAACGCGAAGAATTCCGGAAAGAGATCAGGCAGCGTGACGAAATGTTCAAAGATATGGTCGAAAGCTTCCGTGAAACAGCTGCTTCAAAACATCAGAAACGGAATTGGTGGAAGGTTTGGAAATAGTATTGCTGTTTGGCTTAGGTTTTTTTAACAATTTATTGAAAAGACTTAATAAAAATTAAAGCTTTCTTTACTATAAGAGTGCATGCTTGTCGTAAAACTGCCTTAAGAAAAGAACATAAATATTAAGAGCAAAGTTGTTAATAATATTTACACCAGCTAAATTTCTAATAAAAAAATTTTTATCTAAATGTTACCTATTTCTCTAGAGGTCTCCCAATCAAATCAGCTATGAATTCACACGAAGAGGAGAGTGAAGAGATGAAATGCATATATCGAATGGCGGCTATTGCTCTTTTTTGCTTTCCCTTTATACATGCAGAACCAGCCCTGGCAAAAAGCCCTTCTCATTTTGGACCATTCAAACCGATTAATATTTCCCATCGAGGTGCTTCTGGACATGCACCGGAACACACCTTTCCGGCTTATGAACTAGGTACCCTAATGGAAGGAGATTATATAGAGATTGATCTCCAGATGACGAAGGACGGAGAATTGATTGCGATGCATGACGAAACACTTGACCGCACCACTGGAGAAACGGGCATGGTCAAGGACTTCAGCCTTGCACAAATAAAGAAACTTGATGCAGGATCCTGGTTTAACGATACATTCCCTCAGAAGGCTAAGCCGGAATATATGGGGCTGCAAGTGCCAACTCTAAGAGAGATTATTGAACGAATGGGACCGAAAGCCAGGTACTATATCGAAACTAAATCCCCTGAATTTTATCCTGGAATGGAAGAAAAGCTACTTGATATTTTGCTTGAATACAATTTGATCGGGGAGACTCAGCCTGTTGGCAAGATTATAATACAGTCTTTCAGTGCAGAGAGCCTAAAAAAAATCCATCAGAAGGATGAGTCCATCCCTTTAATCCAGCTATTGTCCTACTATGCACCCGCCATCATAACGAATGAGGAAGTCACGAAAATCAAGGGGTATGCAGTCGGGATTGGAATGCATTACACTGCCATCAGCCCTGGCTATGTAAAAAAGGTCCGGGATTCCGGATTACTGATCTATCCTTATACAGTTAATGAGAAAGAGGATATGGAAATGCTGTTAGATTGGGGCGTTACAGGTATGTTCACCAATTACCCAGATCGGCTAAACGAAGTGATAGGAAAGAGAAAAAGGATGCCATAAAAAAAGCTGCCTTTCGCAGGGCAGCTTCTTCTTGACATTTAGTTTTTTAAAAGGATGTTACTAACTGTTTTCAATTTCAAGATGCTTCTTCAAAAGGGTTTGAAGCCTGAGCTGCTCTTCTAGAGGCACAACAAGAAAATATAATTCCTTCCCGAACTCCTCATCGTAAATTCTTTGGCCATCCCCCTTCACTTCATTTTGATGGATCTGTTTTCTTGCATCCTTATAATTTTGCTGAATATCCTTCATTTCACTAAACCTCATGTTGGTCTTAATATTATCGCCCAAGGCCTCTAAAATTGAATCATATCTTGCAAGTGATGTAAAACTGGCACCTTTATCTATAATTGCCTTGATAACCTCACGCTGGCGTATCTGTCTGCCGAAATCACCACGTTTGTCTTCGTACCGCATCCTGATAAACTTCAATGCATCGTCCCCATCTAATGCTACTTCACCAGCAGGAAAATTCGTTCCACCATAGGCAAAATCCAAATCATTAAAAACGGTAATTCCTCCTAAAGCATCCACTATTTCTTTAAAACTTTCCATATTGACTTTTATGAAGTAATCAATTGGAATATCTAGGAATTGTTCAACTGTCGCAACCGCCATTTCGGCTCCTCCGTAGGCAAATGCATGGTTGATTTTGGTTACTTTATCGAGACCGGCAATCTTTGTTCTTGTATCTCGTGGAATGCTGAGCATTTCGACTGATTTTTTATTTGGATTTACAGACAGCACGATCATCGTATCAGATCTTCCTCCATCATTTGCACGTTCATCGACACCGAGCAACAGCACAGAAAATGGTTCTCTTTTCTGGAAAGATAATTGTTCTTCCCTTTTATCTGACTTTTCCCGATCAAGTGGCTGATGCATAGTTTCCACTGTCTCTGTGACCGATTTATAAACAGAATATGTATAAAAGCCAGCGGAAATGGCGAGGAGCAGTGCCAAGATTCCAAAAAATTTCATTACCCTTTTCTTAGTATTCATATTAAATTAAATCACCTCTTTTCTTATTGAATGTTAACTAATTTCAACTTTTAGCCATGGCCAAGTGGATTTCCAGTTCTTTGTCTCAAGCCTTTTTTTATAAATTTGCATTAATTTTTTTGATGACTTAAAAAACGGAGTTGGTTTTAATTTCAATGACACAGCATCATGTATTCCATAAGGTGCGATTATGGTCAGGTTTCCTTTATCGTCCATCGTCACACCAAGAGCTGTAGAGGTTTCAGGAAACTTCGAAATGGCGTCAGATGAAGACAAATATGGCGGAAGCTGATTAACTAAGTGCATCCTGGCTTGATTTTTAACCGACCATGGCACTCCTCCATGAACTTCAGTAAGGTATGCTTCAAGCTTTTTTTCCTTGCCTTCATCTATAAAGCGTTCATCGTGAAAAATGACATCAATATCTGACAGTTCTGTCCTCACGGTGTAACCGTGGACGGTATCCCAGATTTTCGACCTGACAAATCCGGCGCAAACACACCAATCGCGTAGGTGAAGAGTGCCTGCGGTTTTAATAATTTCCATCATCCATTCGTCCTTCTTGATCAATTCGATGAGATCTTCCTCAGTTGTGATTTTCATTTTTTGCGCTCCTCGCTGATTTTAAAAAATGTCTGACTGCAGATTTAAATTGCGACTCTTCTTCCAAAAAAGGATAATGGTTGCTGTTTTCGAATATATGTAGTTTTGAAGATGGTATCAACTGATTCATTTCTTCGGAAAATAAAACCGGACATTGGACGTCATGCCTGCCACAAAGAATCAGCGTTTTAGCCGTAATTTTATGCAGTTGTCGAGTGACATCGAAAATCAATACCTCCCTCGAGAAAAAGTTTAATCGTTTTGAAGACATTTTTTTTGATATGTTTTTATTGAAATATTCATCATGGAGTTCAGATCTAAATATTGACAGCATGGTCCTTTGCCTGGTGATTTCTTTCCTTTCGGTTTCAGGTAAGCCTGTATGCTTCAGTTTTTCGATCAAGCTTTGCATAAGCTCAAAATCAACGTGCGTTTTATTATAAATACATCCTTCAGAAGAGGAATACTCTCTGGCAGCGGATCCTACAATGATAAGGCTATCAATCGACTGGCTAAAATGGATGCCATATAAAACTCCAAGCATACCACCGGTCGAATGTCCGGCATAACTCCAACTATTTAAACCTAAAGCTTCCCTCATACCTTCAAGATCCAATACTGCTTCAATCATACTTAATTGGTGTGGCTCCTCGGCTTTTGCTGATTCCCCTGCTTCCCTCAAATTTACGAGGATCACTTGGTTTTGCTCTGTAAATACGTCTGCAAAATAATCTCCCGAAGAATTAAATTCTGAATAATGGTGAGTGACACAAATCGGTTCACCACTGCCTTTTACAAAAATTTCAAAATCCCCACGTTTAGTATTGATGATTTGCTGTACCCAATTCTCCATGTCTGCACCTGCTTCTAATAAAAATTCATATGTGGTTTAGTTTCTTTATAATAATTGAGTCGATCGTTTAGTGTACCCGTATGAAATTCGAATTTGTGGCCATCTGGATCTTTAAAATAGATCGACTTTTTATCCCGATGGTCTCTTTCACGCCCTGGCAAAATTTCAACATCCAAACCTACTAACTTATTGAGAATATGATCAAATTCTTCTTCTTTAATGGAAAACGCAATATGCGTGTAGGACGAATGTATTTCATTCCGGGGGATATTTTTTTCTTCATTCAAGGCAAGCCAAATGCCATTCAAATCAAAATACGCAGTAGACTTCCCGCTGGCCAGAATCCTTGCATCAAATACTTTCGAGTAAAATTCTATTGATCTATTAATATTGGATACTGAAAAAAGCAGATGGTTGATCTCACTTATTCTCATCATTACCACCTTTAATAAAGCCGGTTTTTGTAGCCGTCTTCCAGTCTTGCTTCTATATCACCAACTGATGTTCCTGGCAGCCTGGAGTGGGCTGCCAGGATTTCTGCACCCGATGGCAAAGAATGTTTCTCTGCCCATGAATCTGCATCCCATAGACCAGATCTTTTTAAGGCTTTTCCACATTGAATGAAGCATTCCTCAACCTCAACCTCGATACCCAGAATCGGTTTCTTTCCGCTGGCTTCCATTTTCTCAAGCACGATAGGATCAAGGGTTAAGCTTGCCTTCCCGTTTACTCTAAATGTCTCTGGCATTCCAGGGATAAGAAACAGCAATCCTACACTTGGATTTGATAAAATATTTTTTAATGAGTCCATTCTTTTATTTCCAGGCCGCTCAGGAATGACGATGCGTTTTTGATCTAATACAATTACAAAACCGGGTGCATCGCCTCTAGGAGAAGCGTCACAATAACCAGAAGAATCAGCGGTGGATAAAATCAAAAAAGGTGAATGCGCTAAAAAATTCTGGCAATGTTCATCTATAAAGCTAATTACCTTTCGTTTGGCAAGTTCACTTGGCTCCCCAATCAAGCTCCTTAATTCTTTGAAATTATTGATTTTATAGTTCAAGTTCTCATCTCCCTATATGAATTATCCCGATTATGATGGTATGCAGTTTTAAGTAGTATTCAACATCCTTCTTGGATATAGCTGTATGATATAATGATGTTACCACAATTTGGATGAAGAACGTATAAAGCTAATCAACTAGTAAAAATACATAAATAGAAGGTGCAGATGTGATTAAAGGAAATAAACGCATGTCATTTTTTTGGGCGTTAATTTTTGCATTTATTGGTGGCTTAGTATTTTCATATCTTACTATCCCGATTCCCTGGCTGCTCGGACCAATGTCCGCAATGTTAATTACCTCGAGATTTAAAGGTATGAATTTATATTGGCCATCCTTTTTAAGGGATGCAGCCTTAGTCATAGTTGGATATTCGATTGGCCTTTCGTTTACCAGGGCAGCCGTTATAAATATTCTAACGAATCTGCCTATGATCCTTATTTTGACGATTCTGCTTGTTTCATTTGCAGCACTAATGGCTTTTTTTATTTCTAAGCTTTCTGGTGTGGACTACCCAACAGTATTGACCGGCAGCATCCCAGGTGGCCTCTCACAAATGATCATATTTGCTGAGGAAAATAAGGGGATTAATATTACTACCGTAACTTTTCTTCAGGTATCGAGATTATTGATGATCGTTTTTTTCGTTCCATTCATCATATTCGGTCCCGTACTTAATATGAAACATACCGATTTAGTCATGAACAATATTGCCATGGGGACTGTTTCACCAGCGGTCGTTTTCCTGTTTGGAGCTATATGTATAGTAGCAGCTTTGATTGGGAAGAAACTAAGGTTCCCTACGCCATTTTTATTAGGGCCTATTCTGGGTACTGCCCTTTTAACGAACGTGGGGTTCCAAGGACCTCTTCTCCCTTCATTTATTCTTGACGTTTCTCAATTCATGATAGGTGGATATATAGGCCTCCTGTTAAAGCCGGAAAAATTGGAGCGGAAAACAACGTCTATTATTCTTGCCTTGCTAAGCGGACTTGTTCTAGTTTCAGGTTCTCTAGCCATTAGCATCTATATTACAGACGTTTTAAATATCTCAATCGTTACAAGTTTCCTTAGTTTAGCTCCTGGCGGAATGGATCAGATGGGTATTATTGCACACGAGGTTAATGCAGATCTTTCGATGGTTACTGGATTTCAATTATTCAGGCTGTTTTTCATTTATTTTGCTGTACCTCCTCTTCTCAGATGGTATTTTAAGAGGAAATTTAGCGGCGAAGAGGAATCACATTATGATTGAGGGGTATATTAATTAACATATGTTATTCCATTGTGATGGAGGGATTTGATGAACCAATCAATCAATAATTTTATTAATAAAGCGAAGCAGACATTGAATCAAGCTTATGGACAAGCAAAAGAAACGGTTTATTCAATGACAGGGACCTCTTCTGCCTCGGTACAGCAAATCGCTGAGTATATCATGAAACACCCTGATGCAAAAGTGGTTGAAAAACATTATCTAGGAGCTACATTGTCTTTTTATGAATTGGTGCAAGGGGCGACAAGATATTATTTAGAAACTAATAAATCTAAAATCCTGCAATTAGATGTTCATTCTCATAATCAAACTATTATCTCGTATCGATCTTATCGCGACCAATTATCTCTTAACACCCCAGTGAGATTTCCAGATCTTTCTAGTTCACAATTTTAAATTACAGTTTTACAAACAGGCTTCTGCATTCATGCAGAAGCTCAGCTTGTCGACAAAGATCCAGGATAAAGATCAATTATTGAAAACCTGTTGATTGGAGTGGAAGGCGCGCAGACTCCTGCGGGCGCAGCTGGACAGATGAGACCCCGCAGGAGCGAAGCGACGA
>NZ_JBALQL010000026.1:27124-33692 GCF_036964885.1 Bacillus sp. JJ1122
AATCAACAGACCTGTTTTAATTCCCATCTATGATGAAAAAACTGTAGACAAGCTTGTTTTAATCAGGTTTGTCTACAGTTTGGGCTTCTGCATTCATGCAGAAGCTATTTTTGTGGGATAAGATATTTCTATGTTCTTGAAGGCTGTATAAAAAATGATAGGGATAGGAAGTTTAATGAAAATTGGTAAAAATGTCCTATCATTTTTTGAAAAAAGGAGTAAAATGAGAGATAAGATTTTTAATAGGAGTGAGCAAACTGGTTGAGTTTTTTTTATTGATCACTGTAGCCATAGCTTTAGCTATAATGGCTAATTTTTTACGCTTTCATGTAAGCGCTTATATTAATAAACTAATCTTTTCTCTAACTGCACTTGTACTGGTAGAAATATTTATTGAGGTATATGGCAAATACCATATACAATGGATGCTGCTTTTTTTTGTTGGCATTTCAGGTTATTCTTATAAATTACCTGGCGGGATTATCGCTGCCGTAATCAGTGCAGCTTTGGCCGTGACACAAACAGAGGTTTCTTCCCTGCTTCCCCTGCTTGCTTACATGGCAATTGGTGCAGGTTCAGGTTTTGTATCACAATATTTATTTGAAAAGAAGCGTGATCACCATAAGTGGATGTATATGCTGATGGAACAATCGAAGCATTTGCAAGTTTTCCGTGAGGTCAGTACAACTATGCAGCGTACTCTTCAACAGGATCTTTTGCTTAAAGTAATATTGACTTCTGTTACTGCAGGCCATGGACTCGGCTTTAACCGCGCGATGATTTTTCTTTTTTCCAGCGAGCCTACATCCTTAAGAGGGATTGTTGGCGTAGGGCCAATGGATGTAAAAAAGGGCTATGAGGTGTGGGAAAAGATTTCTGAGGACAAATTAAAGCTCCGGGATTTGATTGAGCACAATTTCGACAGCAACTTTACAGACCCAGAATTAAATGACATTCTAAAATCCCTTGATATTCCTTATGATGAACAAAATGTCTTTGGCGTGGCACTTTCCAGTCAGAAGGCAGTCATCGTTAAAGAGATCGATAACAATGATTCTTCGCAAATTCTTATTCATGAACTTTTTCAAACAAATGAATTTGCCGTTATCCCTCTTATTAATCAAGGGAAAAATATAGGAATCCTGCTTATTGATAATATTGTCAATAAACGGCCAATAACTTTGATGGATACAGAATCTATCATTCCGCTTGCAAACCAGGCTGCAATCGCTCTCGATCATGCTAACCTGTACGAACAAATTGAGGAAATGGCTTTAAGGGATGGACTAACTGGCTTACTGAATCAGCGTGCCTTCCAGACTATACTGGAGGATCACTTCCCTCA
Organism: Bacillus sp. JJ1122; assembly: GCF_036964885.1. NCBI lineage: Bacteria > Bacillati > Bacillota > Bacilli > Caryophanales > Bacillaceae > Bacillus > Bacillus sp. JJ1122. Next base: position 28,470 of record NZ_JBALQL010000026.1, read on the forward strand.
TTCAGGGAATCAGCGTGGGCCGCTTTCGCTAATCATTTTTGATATTGATTTTTTCAAAGTCTTTAATGACAAAAATGGCCACCTGCTTGGAAATGAAGTTTTGATGAAGCTTGCTGGAGTAATTGTTGATACCATGAGGCCTGGTGACTTCTCATTCCGCTTTGGAGGGGAAGAATTCGTCGTCCTGCTTCCTGAAACAACATTGGTGCAATCAGAAATCATTGCTGAAAAAATTCGCCTGAATGTTGAAATTGCAAAATTTCCAGGTGAAGAAACACAGCCCAATGGAACTTTAACAGTAAGTATTGGGACTGCTTGTACAGATCATTCAGCCATTGTGACTAAGAACGAGTTAATAGATGCAGCTGATCAGGCTCTCTATAAGGCAAAAAAAGCAGGCAAGAATACAGTAGTTTCTTTTAAGGAGTTCGTTACCATTGATTGAAATGACGTTCATTATGGCAGTAATTGTCTTTCTGATGACGGCCGGTTTAACCAGCAGGCCCTTCTATGATTTTTCGATGAAAAAGTATACGAAAAGAGTTACCTCGAAATTTGGTTTCAAAGTTTCAGATCTCCACTATTCATACGACCAAATGATTTATTTTATCTCGCTTCCGACAACACTGCCTTATGTTAAAGCTGCTGATAAAGAGGATTTAATCATTGAACAAGATTATTCGTCCTTTTTTTACCCAGTGTTAAAAGGGATAAAAATTTCTTTGAAATTCAATGAGCAAAAGCTGTACCTTGCATATTTGCCGATTGGCAACTTCCGCCTGCCTCATCTTGATAAACTTCAGCAGGAAGGCGACATAGATGAGCAGATCTATTTAAAAATAAGTACAAGTAAACTCCTCCATCCAAAAACTTTAAACGAAGTTCGAGAGGAAGTTTATAAGCAGCTGCAGATTGGACGCTATTAACGTATAAAGTCAGCATGCGTATGCTGGCTTTTATATATTAGGCCATGAAAAGATTGGCTTTTGATTTAATTTTTAGCGGGTGTTTAAGATTAGCGGCGGCTAGATCATCAGTTATTAATCAAATTATGTTCTGAAATATTGCAAATCTGCAAGTATTAAAGGTAATGCCCAGTTGTAGACTGGGCTTTGAATTCTTGTTAAGTTTGTTATTTAATCTGGCCGATAAAGCTTAGTTCCTCAACACTGTATGCATCTGCTGAACTGTCCAGGATTTTCCTCACATCATTCAATGTGTTTTGAAGGCTTACCCTTACGCCATTTTTACCCGTAAAAGCTTCTGCAACATAAAACGGCTGAGTCAGATAGGCCTCAAGTTTTTCTCCTTGGTGATATATATGGAGCTCTGCTGCAGGCAGACGTTCCAGTCCATGAACATTGACTAATGAACGCAATTCGCGGTACCTGCGGAGCAACTTTTGTGCTCTTTGCTGGATACTGTGGTGAATGGGATCTAAATAGGACCCCTCTAAGATGGATGAAGTTGAGTAGATCGGGTTTACCGCGGGATATTTATGGCGGACGGCTAGGTCTGCATCAAAATGCCATAATGTGTCAAGTGGACCATATGGCAAATCCTCATCAACAGCCTCTCCTTTTAAATCAACAAGGAAAGTGGTGATATTGGAAATTCCTTTTTCATCAAGCCTATTCTGCAAGCTATACATATCACCTGATAAAATAAAAGACCTGTCAGCTGTTAAGATAAAATCCTTATTTGTCCCAGAGGAAATCATAGTTTGGTAGGTCTCATCGATAGAGTCAGTTACAAAATCGACATCATTTGTTACATCATTTATTTCTGGATGCTCCCCTTTAGGTTTTATCAGGATGGTGATGTAACCCTCCCGTTTAAGCCGATACAACATTTCTGCAAGTACTACCAATTGGCCCATACCAGGACGTGCCACAAGTCCAACAGTTCCTCCTTTTGAAATTGGAGCGAATAAATCCAAAGTTTTGATCCCTGTTTCTATCATTTCTGCACTCTCCCCTCTTAAAATCAGTTCATCCAATGTGCAGCCAGCTAATTCAGCAAGTGCGACAATCGTTCGTACTTCGGCCCTTCCCACGGGAATCTTGCCAGTCGATAAATTGGAAACAGTAGCTGGCCTTAATCCTACTGACTTTGCAGCAGTCGTGAGATTCGGTACTCTTTTACGCAACAAAGCTACATTCAATCTAATATTTTCCATCACTTCCACCTCCTTACTTTAAAGAGTAAATCATTTTACGTTAAAAAGCAATATAAATTACTTTGAAAAGCATTTAAATTTACTTTTTAACGTAATTTTTTGTTAGGTTAAAGTTTTATATATGTTCATGCCAAACGGTGCGCTGGAGATTTTCGAAGGAGTATTTGTACTGAGCGTCACATTAAAATGAAACCCTTCGACGCTGTAATATTTGCTGCATCTGACGGAGAATATCTCCGTGCGAAAACCGATGGTGATTGAAGCATTGTTTTCAATAGGTTCTAATTAGCGAAAAAGGATCATGTGATTGTTTCAGCAAAAGCTATGTGAAAGTGCATAGTGACTTCAGCACCGTAGGCTAGCTTTTCTCATGCGCAACTTTGATGATCATCTAGATCCAAACTTCTTCTAATGTTTCCCTGAATATTTGATTAAGTGTCTCAGTTGAATCAGACAGGTTCTTTGTAAGCTGCTTAGCAAAAGATTCAAGGAAGTCTATTTCTTTTATAATAAAATCATCAATTATGGTAAAATCAACTTCATTTTGGAGTCGTTCTCCCGCTTGCTTGGCTGATAAAAGTTTTAAGGCAGCCTCCTTTACACGTTCTGGAGAAAGTATTTGTATTAGCTCATCGAATTCGACAGGTGGCACAGAACCATACTTTACAATCCAATGCCCAGACAGGATGGATCGAAGGATGTACAGATATAGTTTAATATTTCCCTCCTGCTTACCCGTTCCCACGTCAAAATTTCTCCTCGCTATGTTTATGTGATGGATGATAAAGGACTTTTTAGAAAAGATACTCCCCGTCATGGCTTTCATTTTTTCGATTGTTGAAAACTGCTGTAAATAAACCACTTTTGATTGAAGCCATTCTATTAGGGATGGATTTGATTTTCTGAAGAGCCTTAATGTTTTAGTCAGCTCCCATCCGCTCATATCCAATAGAGGGTTTATTTCAATAGACAAGGCGTCTTGTTTAGGCACTTCAATTACATCTTTTTTTTGATCTATCGATAAATACCAATCTAGCTTGTGTACATAAATAAACCGGATATCGTAATCGCTGCCATGATCGGCAAAGCCCAGAGCACGGCTGCCGGCATCGCAGGCAAAAAGTATTTTTACGTCGTATTCAAGCTCTATCCTTTTTAAAACCTCTATTATTTGCAGTTTCACCTTGCTGCCTCCCCATAATAAAACAATTTTAAAGTTAGTTTGCCTTCTTTTCTGAAGGGTATAAGAGAATATACACAATATAAAGGAGGCACAATCATGAATAACGATCAAACGAAAGGCGCTTTTGACCAAGTCAAAGGAGAAGCTAAAAAGCAGTTTGGCAAACTGACTGACAATGAATCAATGGAAGCAGAAGGCCGAGTTGATAAAGGTAAAGGAAAACTGCAAGAAACAGCTGGAAATGTGAAAGAAGACATCTCTCGTGCTTTCAATAAGGCTTCAAGAGATTAAAGGTCAAACCAAAAGCCTTTGCTATCAAGCAAAGGCTTTTTTTTGTGCTAGATTATTTAATTTAATAATCCAACCTTAATCAATATTTGATTTATGCTTCCCTTTCACAAAACGATAGGCCAGATAAGCTATATAAAGCGGTGTTGCTATATAGATCAGATAAGGGAATTGGCCATATGTTCCCTTCCAGATTACGAATAACATGGAACCGAGGAAAAAGGTAACAATCGTTCCGTACTTAGGAAGCGGTACTTCTTTGAAACTTGGAATCCTGACTCTGCTTACCATTAAAAATCCTAACGCAGTAAATACTACTGTAGTGACAATGTTCGGTATTAAATCCCCAAATAACGTAAGAATCGCCATGATTCCACCTGCAGCTGTGATCGGTACGCCAATAAAATAGTTCAGAGAAGATTTGTCTGTACTGATATTGAATCTTGCTAGTCGGTATGCTCCAAATAAAGGAAAAAGTCCTGCAACAAGAGTTCCCAAAATTCCAAAATTATGAAAGTATGTATAATACACTAAAAATGATGGTGCTACGCCAAAGGTGACGATGTCAGCAAGTGAGTCTAACTCTTTTCCGAGCTGGCTGTCTGCTTTCAGCATTCTGGCAAGTCTGCCATCCATGCTGTCTAGCATCATGCCAATCAATATTAAAATAGCTGCGTTATTAAATTGGCCGTTAGCTGCAAATCCTATTGAAAGAAAACCACAATATAGATTTCCTAACGTAAACATATTGGGAATCATCTTTGTAAACCGCATTAGTTGTCCTCGCTCTCCGAAATCATTTTTTCATCCTTATCTTTTCCTATTTTTACCCCACCATGGCATGAATCATGTTTAATAAATATAATTATCGCCAAAAATATAGGTGAACTATATCATTATATCTCATTCTGAATGACGATTAATAAGAAAATTTTTAAGTAATTAGAAGAATCATTAACAGAAACTTAAAATATGCTTAAAAAAATGACTATTAAAATGATTCATCAAATTGTATACTATTTTTGGGCTGGTGAATTATGATCAATAAACTATTACGCAGGTTAAAATTTCTTCTTATTAGACTATTCAGGATAAAAGACAACGCACATAATATTTCTCTAGGGTTTACTTTAGGTTTCTTGATTCATTTTGTTCCCTCTTTTGGAATGGGACCGATTATTTCTACAGCAAGTGCAAAACTTTTCAAAGGCAGTCCGGTTGCTGGTTTTATCAGCGGGGTTTCCCTTATTTGGCTTTTCCCATTCTTATTTTATCTGAATGTAATTGTAGGAGAGACGCTGTTTCCATATGGAATGTTCCCATCAGCAGCAGGCATGCCTCATCATGGTGCAATTATTGGAACAAGTATGCATGTCGGTGCTGCCTTTTTCTTAGGCATGATCGTAAATCTTATCATTTTCGGGTTTATTGTATACTTCTTGATTTATACTCTGTTGCTGAAATACAGGCTAAATTTTTTATCAGCAATTAAAAAATGGGACATAAAAAAATAAAGGAATGAAAAAAATCTTTGGATTCTTTTCATTCCTTTTTTATTTGGCTCTGTTAAACA
>NZ_JBALQL010000026.1:33734-131433 GCF_036964885.1 Bacillus sp. JJ1122
CTGCGGGGTCTCACCTGACCAGCTAAGCCCGCAGGAGTCTTCGCGCCTTCCACTACAATCAACAGGTTTTAAAAACAACATTGGGTTTTAACAGAGCCATTTTTTTAGATTCACGGTTTTTCTCGTCAGGTCTGTATGAATTCAATGATTTCATTGTCAGTTCCTTGATAAAACACTGTCTTCCAGCCATTTTCCATGGAATATGGACCTTCACTTGGCAACAGTGAAGACTCTGCTAACTTGCGAATCTGCTCCTCGATATCATCCACTTCAAAACAAAGATGGACGTGCTCCCCTATTAGGCTATTTTGATTATTTGCAATAAGCTCAATCATAAAGCCATTAAGATTTAAAAATATGATTTCCTCTTCTTGAAAAGAAGTTCTCAAATATTCCTTAAATCCAAGTAGATTCTCATAGAAAGTTTTCGCAGCTTCGAGGTTCTTCACTTCCAGTGCGAAATGGTGGATTCTCATATTTTTACTCCTTTCATATAATTAAGTTGATATCCCCGAACTCATGCCATAAATAATTCTTTTCGATTGCAATTGTATAGGCTGAAAATAGTTTTTTCTCCTTCACAAAAGCGGTAAGCATATCTAAGTGGCTTGCCTTAGGCTCATGGAAGCCAGTGATGATCCCATCTACCAGCTGCAGTTCATACTCGGCATTCACATACAGATTTGTCCATCCTGATAAAATTGAAGTCCTTTTAGCCGTTTCTAATGCGCGCACCACTGTAGTACCCACGGCAATAACTTTTCCACCTGAAGACTTTGCCTCCATTATTGCCTTCATATCTTCCTGAGCTATTACAAATTCTTCATAATGGTCTTCAGGTGAATGTTCATAATGATCATCAAGCAAATAGCTAAGACCTGTATGAAGCTGCAAATAAGCTATCTTGATACCTTTACGCTGCAGCTTAAACAAAAGCTCCCAGCTGAAAGCTCTTCCGGCTGAGGGCATTTCTACGGAGCCTGGCTGACTGGCAAACACCGTCTGATAGTAGTCCAGCTTCCAAGGCTTTTCAATATACTCATATCTGACTGGCTCGCCTATTGAATAAAAGGCTTCTATCAGGTCTCTTCCCTGAATCGAAAACTGTACTATTTTCAATGGGGATTTAAAAACTTCGCCAATCACTTTTGCCTCCAGGTTTCCCCCGAAGCAAAATTGGTCACCCGCTTTGACATCTTCAGCAACGATCAGGACTTCCCAGGCAGAATCATTCTTTTTCCTTGCAAGCCTTATTTCCGTATCTTTCTTAAGTAACCTTCCCTTTCTATGCCAATCTGCTTTTAAAATGGCAGGAATTGTTCTGCTGTTATTGAGCACAAGAATGTCGCCGGGATTAAGGTATTGGTCAAGTTCGAAAAACTTGTCATGCTTAACACTGCCTGTAGTCTTGTCAAGGACCATCATGTTTACGTGATCTCTGCGTATTCCTCTTCGCTCCGGGGGATGTGATGCATTGAGTTCAGACGGAAGATAAAAGTCATAGGCTATTGATTCTGCTTTGCTCTGCATCATTGTCCCTCCTTTACGAATTCCTGTGCCTGGAACCGCTGGCCGTTTATATCTTTGGAGGCATCTGAAGCAAGGAATAAAAATACGTCAACTACATCATAAGGATCCGCTAGCTCATAATCGCATTCAGGTACAGCAAGTTCATGCATTTCAGTATTCATTTCACCTGGGTCGACCATATTCATTCTGACATTCGTTTCACTTAATTCATCGGCCCATGTTTCAGTCAGTCCCTCAACAGCAAATTTAGAGATTCCATATGCTCCCCATCCAGCATAGCCAATATTGCCGGCTTCAGATGTCACATTGATCACCGATCCTGCATTTTGCTTTAGCATGGCTGGCAGGACACGCCGCGCTACAAGAAATGGACTGATGCTGTTTACTCTGATTACCTCAGCAAAATCGTCTTCAGGATAGTCGAGCAAAAGCGGCATTGGACTCGGACCAAGAATGGAAGCGTTATTAATCAAAACATCTATGCGGCCATATGAATCTTCTGTCAAGGCAACGAATTTTTCTACATCACGGGGGTTAGAAACATCAGCGACAACCGCCAGCACTTCGGCGCCAAAAGCTTCAGCTTCCTGTTTTACCTCGTCAAGCTCTTTTTTTCTGCGTGCGCATACCGAGAGCTTAGCGCCTTCTTTTGCAAAAGTTAAGGTCAAAGCCTTGCCCAGCCCCTGTGTTACTCCAGTAATCATTACAACTTTATTTTTTATCATCATCAAGTCCTCCTAAGTTTTCTTCTGATTTCATCATAAAATTTTGAAGAAAATCCTACCTCGTAAAGAAGCTTGATATTTTCTACGACTTTAGTCTAAGATTTCGAGTTTTTTTATAAGTTTTTTTTCTTCGATATTAGCCTATAAAAAAAGAAGGCTGCGTCACACAGCCTTCCTCAACTTAATTATGAATCTGATAAACAATTGCTTCGTACGGTTTTAAAGCTATTGTAGTCTGTAAGGAATCCTGTCTTGAATAGTTGGTGATCAGGATTTCATTTTTCTTGCCTTGAAGCTCTGCCGGTACTTCAAAAATTTGGTTTTCTTTAGAAAAATTCAAGGCAACAAGCAATGTTTTTGATTCATATGTTCTTGTGTATGCATACACGTTTTCATCCTCAGGCAACAGAATTTCATAGCTTCCATGCACAATGATTGGATGCTCTTTGCGCAGCTGAATCAGTTTGCGGTAGTAATGGTAGATTGAATGCTCATCCCCAACCGCTAGCTTTGCATTAATTTCTTTATAATTTGGATTAACCTTCAACCACGGAGTACCAGTCGTAAATCCGCCATGGTCTGTTTCATCCCATTGGAAAGGTGTCCGTGCATTGTCACGGCCCTTAACATAGATGGACTCCATTACCTTGGCTGGATCTTCTCCATTTTGGTTCACTTTTTCATTGTACATATTCAATGTTTCAATATCCTGGTATTCTCCAATCGAGTTAAAGCGTACATTTGTCATGCCGATTTCTTCGCCTTGATAAATATATGGCGTTCCCTTCAGCATATGAAGGAAGGTAGCCAGCATCTTGGCAGATTCAATGCGGAATTCTTGATCATTGCCAAAACGGGAGACCATCCTTGGCTGGTCATGATTGTTAAGATAAAGACTGTTCCAGCCTTCTCCTTCAAGACCATTTTGCCATTTAGTAAAGCTTTTCTTAAGGTCAGTCAGCTTCAATGGCCTTAAATCCCACTTGCCTTCTGGCCCAGAATCTAAATCTACATGCTCGAATTGAAAAATCATATTTGTTTCATTTCGTTCCTCGTTTGTATAAAGTTTTGCGAGTTCAACTGAAGCGCCAGGCATTTCGCCAACAGTCATGGCATCATAGTGAGACAAAACTTCACGATTCATTTCCTGAAGATAATCATGAATCTTTGGTCCGTTCATAAAGAATTTGCTTCCTGATGCATAAGGCTTTCCCTCTGGATTAGGCGCATCAGGAAGACCGTCGACCTTAGAAATGAAATTGATGACATCCATCCGGAATCCATCGATCCCCTTATCCAGCCAGAATTTCATCATATCGTATACTTCCTGGCGGAGCTTAGGATTCTCCCAGTTCAAATCAGGCTGTTTTTTGCTGAAAAGATGCAGATAGTATTCTTCAGTTGATTCGTCATATTGCCATGCAGATCCACTGAATACGGATTCCCAATTATTAGGTTCCTTGCCATCCTTTCCAGGTCTCCAAATATAGTAATCACGATATGGATTATCCTTTGATTTACGTGATTCAACGAACCAGTTGTGTTCATCTGAACTATGGTTAACGACAAGGTCCATGATCAGTTTCAGTCCGCGCTCATGCATCTCTTTTAAAAGTAATTCCCAGTCAGCCATCGTTCCGAAATCGTCCATAATCTCGCGGTAATCACTAATATCGTACCCATTGTCATCATTAGGAGAATTATAGACAGGTGAAAGCCAAATGACATCAATGCCAAGTTCCTTTAAATAATCTAATTTTGAAATGATACCAGGAATATCACCAATTCCATCACCATTAGAATCCATGAAGCTGCGGGGATATATTTGATAAATGACTGATTCTTTCCACCATTGTTTTTTCAAAGGAAATCACTCCAGATATATGTTTTTTTGAGTAAACGTTTACGTAACATGTAAAAATTATAAGTGTTTTACAGTATCTCTCTCAACTATCGTGTGCGGCATAATCCTGCTTTCGCCTTTTTGACCAGACTGCATCATTGAAAATAGCATATTGGCAGCCACGCTTCCCATTTCTTCTAATGGCTGTGCAACTGTAGTCAGCGGTGGAATAGACATTTCTGCAATTGGCAGGTTATCATATCCGACAATGGACAAATCCTGCGGAATCTTGATCCCGAGTTTATAAGCAGCTGAGATTGCTCCCATGGCTATAGCATCACTTGCGGCAAAAACAGCAGTTAAATCAGTGAATTGCTTCAATAGAATCGGCAAATTAGTCATTCCGTCATCAAAAGAAAAGCCTTTTGCATAAATGATATTTTCTTCGCTAAAGGGAATCCCCATGCTTAACATTGCCTGTTTATAGCCTTCGATACGCGGCTGACCAGCAATAACATCATCTTTATTGCCGCTGATCATTCCGATTTTTGTATGCCCTTTCTTTATTAGATAATTAGTGGCAGTAAAAGCAGCATGTTTGTCATCCACTTTAACAAACGGAATTGGATAGAGATAAGATTCTGTTGCAATCAGGACGACTGGTATCTTCATGGATTCTAGTTTATCAAAATAATTCTGAGTAATGGTTTCACTGACAAAAAGGATTCCATCCACCCTTTTCTCTGCTAAAAGTTCCAAATACTTCTCTGTCCGCTGACCGTGTGAGGCAGTATTACAGACAATGACACTTGATCCAAAAGCATGGACCGCCTCTTCGACACCTCTGAGGATTTTAGATGAGAACTGACTTGATACTTCAGGGAAAAGGATTGCGACCGTGTTGGATTTATTATTGATTAATCCACGGGCGAAGGCATTTGGTTGGTATCCAAGTTCTTTGATTGCCATAAGCACTTTTTCTTCCGTTGCCTTTGAATAACCTCCCTGACCATTAAGCACTCTGGAGACCGTAGCTATCGAGACATTTACTTTTTTTGCAACATCTTTAATTGTATAGTTAATCGCCATCACACCTTTTTTACGTAAACGTTTACGTTGTTGCTTTAATAGTAATACGAAATCCATACAGTATCAAGTTTTTTATCACTTTGAGCTCCTTCTGACATAGGACTGGGCGATTGGTTTTGAAAGTAGTGCTCTTGGATTCAAGTGACTTAAATCTATAGCCCCCTGCTAGCGCAGCACACTGAGTCTTTTCCTTAACTGTACATTTGTTAGTATTTTCGAGAGGTCAATAGCACTTCAGAAAACAAATTGTTAGATCAAAATAAAAGGAAAGAAACGTCGGAGGAAGAATTATGTATTTAGAGATAAACAGAATATTGATTTCAGGTTAGGGTGTATGAAATGAAAATTGGGTTACTAAGACACTACAAGGTTACACTCGGGTATCCGAATAAGATGGTTTCATCCAGTGAGATGCTTGAGTGGCAAAAGGAATATGATGAATCAGAAATCGAGGAAACGGAAATAGATCTGTGCAATGTCACCTGGAAGAGATGTTATTCAAGTGATTTGCCAAGAGCCACCAGGACAGCCCAGGGAGCTTTTGATGGGAAAATTGTTTATTTGGAGGATTTGCGGGAGATGTCAATTTACCCGATAGCAGGTTCTGATATAAGGCTGCCGCTATGGTTTCATATTTTTCTCATAAGAATTGCCTGGTTTCTCGGTCATAAGTCTCAAAAAGAAGGTAAAAAGCAGGTGGTTCGGCGAATTAATCGGGTGCTGGATCAGGTGCTAGAACATGAAGAGGACGTTTTGATTGTCGGTCATGGGGGCATCATGATGTTTATGAGGAAGGAATTGTTGAAAAGAGGCTTTTCCGGCCCGAAATTCAACAGGCCGGAAAACGCCAAAATCTATATTTTTGAGAAACAATAACTTTGTAGCGCCTGCCTTTTATACTGGGTCAGGCGTCTCCGTTTATAATTGAATACATTTTCACATCATAATGAGTTTCTTTTATGAAAATGAACTTTCTTAAAATTCCTTCGAAAGTCATGCCCGCCTTTTCCATAACCCTTTCTGAACCAGCATTTTCGACTAGACATTTAGCCTGTATCCTGACCAAATCCATTTTATTAAAACCAAAGTGAATGAGTTCTTTTGCTGCTTCCGTGGCGATTCCTTTTCCCCAATAGTCTTTTGATAGCGCATAACCGATTTCTGCAGAATTGTGATTTGGCTGCCAATTTACAAAATCAACAGTGCCAATCAGCCTTCCATCTTCTTTGTATTCAATCCCCCATGGAGAAAGTTTTCCATTCTCGTAAAGATCCAGAATAAATCTAATATAATCTTTGGTGTCACTTAGTGTATGATGAGCCTCCCAAAACACGTATTTTGAAACCTCAGGGTTAGAGGCATATGAGTGGAGATCGGCTGCATCATCCATCGTGATTTTTCTTAGTATCAGTCGCTCGGTTTCAAGTGTAGGAAGGTTGCTTAAAACATCTTCTAGTTGCATTGTATTCACTCCTAGTATTAATCATTGGTTTATTATAACGTAATTCTCCTTCCCCTATATCTCATATATAAAAACTTCACTTTGAATAATTGCTTGAATGATTTCCAATGTTATTGGAAAAAGTAACGACGAGCCATTTTAAAACAGGAGGTACAGCTATGGAAAATACTCATGAGTACGTTCAAAAACTGCATGAAAATCAAAAGAAAAATGAACAGAACAAAAAAAGACAGGGTAAGGATAATCCAAGCGACAAGCTTCCGAATAAACAGCATTAAACAGAAAATAGACCGTGTTAACACGGTCTATTTCTTTGTTGAGAATGCTTTCATTAATAATTATGATTAAAAAATTTTTTGATAGTCATGAGAGTCTCTTGTTATGACCATTCGCAGCGAGATTTTTGAGCTGAGTGGTCGTGAAAGCCTCTGTTACGTCCATTCGGAGCGAGATTTTTTTTGAATGGTCATAATAGCCCATGTTATGACCGTTTGTAGCTAGATTATTGGGTTGAATGGTCATGAGGGACTCTGTTATGACCAATCGTGCACAGATTTGTGAGCTGAGTGGTCATGAGAGCCTCTGTTACGACCATTCGTAGCGAGATTTTTCGGTTGAATGGTTATGAGGGGCCCTGTTATGACCACTCGTCCACAGATTTTTAAGCTGAATGGTCATGATAGCCCTGCTAACAACAACGTTATAAGTTTTTCTAAAGTCTTAATAGACGGTCTTGTAAACTTTATCTACTTCTGCGGTTTTGTGATCCGGATTTTTTGTTTAGCCCTTTATTCCTTCTTTCGCCCTGTAGCGAAGGTTGTTTACCCTCTCTACCTGAGCCAGAGCGTGCTTGTGCTGAAGGTCTTTCCCCACTTTTTCTTTCGAAACGTGGTGTTGAGTCACGATTTTCATTGCGACCGCTTCGTTGGCCTCTTCCAAACTCCTCATTTCGCCTTGAGCTTTCTTTTCTGTCACCGGCTAATCTGCTTGAACCCGAATTTGTGGCCCTTTGTGGTCTTTCCCGCTCCCGGTTTCGATCAGCTCGATTTGGATCTCTTCTTTCATTTGTTTTCCGTGGGCGTTCGTCTCTGTTTCTGCGGGATGGATCTTCCCCCGTTCTGCTCCGGTTTGCTCTTGAATCACCGCGGCTGAATCTGTCTGTCGTGATTTTTTCTCCTCTATGATCTCTCTCAACACTCCGCGAACGGCCAGTTCTATCTTGCGGGCTGCTGTTAGAATGTCTTGCCCGTGTGTTTTTCCCTTTATAATCTTCGTTTCTGCGATCACGATTACTGGAAGTTCGTTTTTCAATCCTATTTCCAGATTTTCTGTTTTCTGGAGCGTCTTCCCCTGCTTCCGCATTCCGCGCATTACCAAAGTTTTTCTTTTCAATTTGAAGCTTCAAATCAGATTCAATCATATCTAACAGTGGCTTATCTTTTGGTGAAAAGAAAGTTACAGCAATGCCTTCACTTCCAGCTCTCCCGGTACGCCCGATTCGATGGATGTAACTTTCCGTATCAAGAGGCATGTCATAGTTAAAGACATGTGTGACACCTTCGACATCGAGACCTCTGGCCGCTACATCCGTTGCTATCAAGTATTGTATTTTCGCTTCACGGAATTTTTTCATGACTTGCTCTCTTTTTGCCTGAGAAAGATCTCCATGAAGTTCATCGCAATTAAAATGGTTCGCTTTTAACGCGTCATTCAGCTTGCTGACTCTTCTCTTTGTCCGGCAAAAAATAACCCCTAAGAAAGGCTGATACATTCGTAATGATTCAATTAAATCGTTTTGTTTCGCTCTGTCGAACGTACTGATTGCAATTTGTTTAATATTTGCCAATGGTGCTTGGGTTTTTTCTATCTGGATGTTCTCTGGCTTGTACATATGATGTTTTGCGAGCTTCCGGATTTCATCAGGCATTGTTGCAGAGAACAACAAAGTTTGCCTTGTTTTTGGTGTTTGTTTGATTATTTCTTCGACTTCATCCAAAAAACCAATGTGAAGCATTTGATCCGCTTCATCTAAAACGAGAAAAGCCGCTTTTGAAAAATCGACAGTTTCCCTGCGAATATGGTCCAGCAGTCTTCCAGGAGTGCCAATAACAATATGGATATTTTTCTTCAGCTTCTTTAATTGAGATTCAACATCCTGTCCGCCATATACAGCAAGGATGTTAACACCTTCGATATGTTCAACTAATTTTTGTATTTCATTCGTGATTTGTAAGGCTAGCTCTCTTGTCGGAGTGACAATAAGAGCCTGAATGTTTGGATTGGCTTTATCCAATTGCTCGAGGATCGGCAGAACGAATGCGAACGTTTTCCCCGTTCCAGTCTGTGATTGGGCAATAATATCCTTACCATCCATTAATAAAGGAATCGCTTTTTCCTGGATTGGTGTCGGTTCTGTAATCCCATGTATTTTTAACGTTTCCGCAATTTTTTCCGAAATGCCTAATGATAAAAAGTTTTTCAAATAAAATCCCTGCTTTCTTTAATCGGTGGAAAGTATATTCTTCATATTCCCAACCATCCTTCTAATTATTGCTTTTAGATTGAAAAAATAGCAAGAGACGATTCCAACGAATTTAATCTATGTATCAAATTACGATAACCTATCACCGCACCACCGCACTGGGGGTCTGACCCCCAGTGCGGTGGTGTGATAAAGCGGAAGGGTCAGGCGCCTTTTTATTGGGTAAGATAATAATATGTGGATTTTCAAATTGGCGTGTGGTACGATTTACTAATTGATGAATAGGAAGTGATTTAATTGATTAAAATCGAATTGCCATCACCTGATGTTGTGATTACTAGAAGCAAGCAGCTAGGTGAAAAGGTTGAAGCAGTTATCAGCAGTGAATATGGTTTTACGGATTACCACCGCATTCCAAGGGATAAAGGCGGAATCATCATGTTTTTCAATGCTGATGATGAGTTGATGTATGTGGGGAAAGCACGAAAACTTAGACCGCGTGTTAAAAAGCATTTTGAAGATACAGTTTCCCCTGTCAAAAACCATCGCCATGAGGTACACAAAATCGCTGTATGTACTGTTGAAGATCCAATGGATAGGGAAATCTATGAAACATATGCTATTAATACCTTAAAAGCGAAATATAACATTGATAAAGTCTTCTTTAAATAAATCTCCTAATAAGGAATTTAGCTGAACGAGATAATACCTGTAAAAATGAAAAGTGCCTGGCCACATGTCTTTTTAGAACATGACGGTTCAGGCACTTTTTTGCGCTGTCCGATTATTTAAACCACCCTTTTTCCTTCGAGTGGGTGATCGCTTCAATCCTGTTTGTAACCTCGAGTTTATCCAGTATGGTTGAGATATAATTGCGGACCGTACCTGCGGTGATGCTTAGCTGGCCGGCGATTTCTTTTGTATTCTTCCCATCGGCGACAAGCTCGAGCACTTCCATTTCCCTTTCGGTCAGCGGATTTTCCTCACTGTAAACATCGTCCATCAATTCAGGAGCATAAACACGTCTTCCGCCCATGACGCTGCGGATGGAGCTTGCCAGCTCTTCGCTTGGACTGTCCTTCAATAAATAGCCGCTTACGCCTGCTTTCAATGCCCGCTGAAAATAACCGGAACGTGCAAATGTGGTTAGTATGATTACCTTGCAGCCTAACCCTTTTAATTCCTCTGCAGCCTCTAGACCGGTCTTACCGGGCATCTCAATGTCCATAATACAAACATCAGGCTGCAGACTCCTGGCGAGAGAGACAGCTTCTTCCCCGTTGCTTGCCTTTCCCACCACTTCCATATCATCTTCAAGACTAAGAAGTGAGCCTAAGGCCCCCAATAGCATGCGCTGATCCTCCGCAATTACAATCCGAATCATATCAGGTCCTCCCTGTCAGGTTGCTTTAATACTTTAGGTATTTTAATAAAGAGCGTTGTACCGTCATCTGAAAAAATATCAAGTGTACCATTCACAAATTCGAGTCGCTCCCTCATTCCCAGCAGACCGCTTCCTTTGTTAAAATCCTCGTCCGTTATCTTGCCATTTCCGTTATCACGGACTTCTGCAATCAGTTCTTTTTCAGTCTGATTTATCATGATTGAGCATACTGTTGCTTTGCTGTGCTTAACCACATTGGTTACCGCTTCCTTTAAGCACATGCTAAGAATATTTTCTGAAAGCAGCGAGACATTGCTCACGTTAAAGTCCTCTTCATTGCCAATGAACTTGATTTCGGCTGCTTTAAGGATCTGCTTCACATGGATCAGTTCTTCGCGAACGCGGATTCCTCTCATCTCAGCTACCATTTTCCTTACCTCATTGAGGGCAGTTCTAGCAGTTTGCTGCACATCCATCAATTCATCTCTGGCTTGTTCAGGATCCTTATAGATTAATTTACGGGCTAAATCAGATTTTAGTCCAATCAAAGAAAGCTTTTGTCCTAAGGTGTCATGCAGGTCCCTGGCGATCCTCTGCCTCTCTTCTATTTTCACCAGGTCAGAAATTCGCTTGTTGGCATCTTCAAGCTTCTCTTCCAGCTGGCCTCTCTCTTTTTTGTTAAAAATACTGAATGGCAGGAGAATGACACTGATCCAGACGATCACGATGATAGGCAGCTGTTTGATAAAAAAATCTTCCTTTAAGACAATTTCTAAGTTTATAACGATGGATGTTCCCACCAAGTGAATGAAATACAGGACAAGGAACGGAATTCGATCTTTTAAATTGCCTATAAAGTAAGCAATGAAAAAGGCGAAATATACATAGCTGAATAAGCTGGCTGAGGCAATTGAAATTCCTATTAAAATACATGTCCATAAATAGACTGTCCAGCCTCTTGATACGAATGCCAGCCAGTAAACTAGAAAGAACATCAATGTCAGGATAATACCAACAACTTTTCCCACAGTAGATGGTAATTGCCAGATGAAATAAAAAGGCAATATTCCGAGAATTGTCCAAATATAAGGAGAGATCCCTGTGCTTTTTAGTGAATTAAAAAACCTTTTAAACATGATAAAAACCTCTGCTTCATAATAATCCCGTTCATTAATGATCTTTTAATCTTATCATATCGACTTCAGATTAGAGCAATTCCACAGATAAAATATGGATAAAAATATCATAATTTCCAAGTTAACATAAAATTACTCCCCACACCCCAGTCTGCATTTGTGGCAAAGCTGTTTTAAGCTTTACAAAATAAACAGTACTGAGATAAGGGGAGTTGCTTTTATAGTTCCGGCTTTGTATGAGCCGTTATTTTGTTTGAAGTTGTTAAAGCCTTCATTTCTTTAAATCCAATGAACTGCTTTTGTTTTTCATCCCATAAGCGGAAGCGCAGGGATGTTAAGCTTGTAGAAAGAGTGATCGTTGGGACATTTTGCAATGGTTTAGTATTATTATGAACTTCTTCAAGCTTATAGTTCGGTACACGCGGGCTTAAGTGATGAACATGGTGGTAACCGATATTACCTGTAATCCACTGAAGTACCTTTGGCAGCTTGTAGAAAGAGCTTCCTTCAACAGCAGCCTTCACATATTCCCATTCTTTGTCTCCTTCAAAATAAGAATCCTCAAAGGTATGCTGTACATAGAACAACCAGATGCCAAACATTCCTGCTATGAAGAAGATCGGTCCTTCTACCATTAAAAATGATTCCCAGCCAATTGCCCAAATCAGCAAGCCTGAGATTCCAAAAATCAAAACGTTAGTAAGATAGGTATTTAATTTTTCTTTAAGTCTTGCTCCCTTTCGGTTAAAACGGTTAGTGATCAATACAATATAAATTGGTCCCAAAACAAACATTACAAAAGGATTGCGGTACATTCTGTAAGCAAGCTTTTGCCATAATGGTGCAGCCAAATATTCATCAACCGTCATAACCCAAATATCGCCGGTGCCGCGCTTATCAAGATTGCTGCTCGTTGCATGGTGGACTGAATGTTCATGTCCCCACTGGCTGTAAGGGAATAATGTCAAAACCCCGGTTAACGTTCC
Source organism: Bacillus sp. JJ1122 (assembly GCF_036964885.1). Lineage (NCBI taxonomy): Bacteria > Bacillati > Bacillota > Bacilli > Caryophanales > Bacillaceae > Bacillus > Bacillus sp. JJ1122. The sequence continues at coordinate 46,372 of NZ_JBALQL010000026.1, forward strand.
AACAATTTTGTTTGCTGTACGGTTTTTAAAGAATGAATGGTGTGTACAGTCATGGAAAATTATGAAGATCCTGATCATGAAGCCTGCTGCAACAACGGAAATAGCCAGTGTCAGCAAATAAGATATTGAAAGGCTTTGATAGGCCAAAAACCACATTGCCAAAAATGGTACTACCGTATTCAGTATTTGAATGATACTAGCTTTTGTGTTTGAACTTTCATAAGGGGCGACCTGTTTTCTTAGTTCTTTTGCATTGTGAGTTGCCATCTTGTTTAAAATCCCCTTTCGGATTTGTTAATTAACCAAATTATAAACAAGGGAAACACTTTTGTGCAGTATCAGGTGTCATATGTGACACATGATAAATGTCATGTTTCGATGAAAATAATCTTTAAAACCTTAATAAATAGCGGTTTTTTTACTTAGTACCAGGTAATATTATTTGCTGTTTATTTTTAAGGATTCGCATTTTTTTAAAACAATTATTTATTTCTAATGAAATATTCCTTCTGCCATGGTTCAAACGGCTCGTCACAATGAGTCTCTTCTATCTCTGTCTTCATGTCACCTTCCCCACTATTAAATACAGCTATGTCAAAAAGCCTTGGAGGATATGGCATATTTTGAATATGTACATGCAATTTAGCGCGTACTTCGTTGTAATCAAGCATCTCACTAAGAGTTAGCCACCTTGTGACTGTTTCACTGTTAATGATGATCAAGGGGTAAACAGCCTCGATTAAACATAAGAGATTAAATGCTTCATCTTTTCTCATTATTTTTACTCCTGAAGTTTTTTAGAAAAATCCACATCAGAACAGTCTTTCCTTTTAACAGATAAAAATACATGTATGAATAGTGCAATCAACTATTTCACTGTAAAATAAATTAAAAAGGCTAAAGTAGCGAGGAGCACAAAATGAAAAATGCAATAGTAACTGGTTCATCAAGCGGCTTTGGTAAGCTGATAGCCATTGAGTTAGCGAAATCTGGGTTTTATGTTTATGCGACAATGAGGGATCAATTCAAAGCGGAAAGTCTGCTCCAACTGGCAGACAATGGAAATGTCAAGGAGCGAATACAAGTGGTAACGCTCGATGTAACTTCAGAGGCTTCTATTGCGGAATTTGGTGAATATGTGCAGGAGTTACAATCGGTGGATGTATTAGTGAACAATGCTGGTTTCGCTCAGGGCGGTTTTTGTGAGGAACTCTCAATCGAAGCTTACCGCCAGCAGTTCGAGACAAACCTCTTTGGGGCAGTTGCTGTCACCAAAGAAGTCCTCCCTTCTATGCGTGCCCAAGGATCAGGGAAAATCATTAACATGAGCAGTATAAGCGGCACTTTTGGGTTTCCTGGACTGTCCGCGTATGTGTCCTCAAAGTATGCATTGGAAGGATTCAGTGAAAGTTTAAGGCTTGAGCTCAAACCTTTTGGTATCGATGTCGTACTCGTAGAGCCTGGATCCTATAAAACGAATATCTGGTCAAGCGTTGAAACTATTCAATTACAGGATCAATCACCGTATGAAAACTATAAGGCTGCGATCATGAATGAATTAAAGAGTGGAGAACCTAAATATGGAGATCCCCAGGAGGTTGCCAACCTGGTTGTACGAATTGCTTGTGATGTGGACGGTAGAAGTGAATTGAGATACCCTATCGGCAAAGGTGTTGCCAAAACCATATTCTTAAAAAAACTGCTGCCCTGGAAAACGATTGAGAAAATTGTCATGAAAAAACTTTATAAATAGAGCTGGACAGGTGAGACCCCGCAGGAGCGAAGCGACGAGGAGGCTCAGCGCCAGCCCCGCGGAAAGCGAAGCGCCTGGAACGGAAATCAACAGACATATTATACTTCCCATTCAAGATAAAACTGTAGACAAGCTCGCTTTAATCGAGTTTGTCTACAATCTGACTCCATATACCAGAATGGAGTTTTTTTTATCACTAAAAAAGGTTTTTTTTACCATAATGTAGAACTTAAATAAGTCTGAAAGGAGATCATCCATATGAAAAAAGGGATCCTGATGTTATTTGCAGTGGTACGCAAAGCAGCGTATTACCTGCTCTTATTTGCAACATTTATAGTGGGAATAGGATTTTTTCTATCTTTCGTCTCACTATTCGATTTAGGGAAAAGGCAAGGCGAACATTTAGGCTTGTCCTTAACGCAATTTTATAAGCAATTTAAAGAAGTCCTTAGCCAATTAAATGATTTCAAGTTACAAAGCATATCAGATTATATGACAAATTCACAAGTGCTGGATGGTTATTTTTATTCCTATACGATTCTTGGTATTTCCCTTGTGATTATTATAGTTGTGGGCAGTATTATAGCTTTTACTATTATGTTGTCACCTTTTAAATTAAGGAGAAAGCTGAGGATATTTCTCGATTTATTCGAGGGACTCCCTGACCTTATGTTTATTTTTGCAATTAATATGCTGAATATCTTTCTCTATCAAGATTATAATATGAAAATTTTTAAGATGTACGGAATAGGTTCCAATCAGCCTATAGCTTTTCCTGTCATCGTGATTTCATTTCTGCCTGCAATTCTATTTGGGGTCTTTCTTTTGAAGGCCATGGAGGATGAAGAGGAGGAATTATATATTCAAGTGGGCTTATCCAAGGGGCTGTCGAGAGGGTATCTGTATATTGTTCACATGTTGCGAAATGTGCTTCCTGTTTTCACACTCAGATTCAGGTCGATTCTTTACATGTTGCTCTCTAATCTAGTCTTGGTAGAGTTTATGTATTTTTATGAACAAGCGTTTACTTCAATCTTATTAGACCAGGTGTTTTTGGGTGAACATTTTGTGTTGCTGTTATCCACGATTTTGATGTTGATCACCCCTGTCATTCTTTTTGAATTTTTGGTCAGAATGATCGTTAAATATACTGTTGTCAAAAAACGAGGTGAAATTCGGCTATGAGGCTTAATTCCTACAAAAAAACAAAAATCTCATTAACGATTCTCCTGATTATGCTTATTGCCAGCGTCTTATACGACTATATTGGTCCTGAAGATTATCGGACCATGATCCACCATCTAAAGGATGAGAATGGGAAGACATTAAAGGCTCCTCCCTACCCTCCGAGTAAAGATTTCTTACTGGGTACAGACCGTGATGGACGGGATAACTTGATGTTAATTATTGATGGAATAAAATATACATTTGCTGCGCTTGTTGTCGTCTCTTTTCTTAGAGTGGCAATCGGTACTTTACTGGGAATCTTGGTCGAGAATTGGATGCCTGCTTTAAAACCTTTTATCAAAGCATTTTTCCTGCCATTTCAGTACGTACCAGTCCTTCTGACCGGCGTGTTTTTAATGAATGGATACCTTTTTGGTTACAATGATGTTCCCGTTATCGTAAAAGTTGAGTATCAGTTGATTGTCCTATTCATTCTAGGGTTTCCTACTGTTTTTTTCTTTATAACGGATTTTATTAAGGAAATAAAAACGAAGTCATTTATAACAAGCTCCTATTTATTAGCAGCCAGCAAATGGCATATCATGGCAAAGCAGATACTGCCCCATCTTAAACCTCAACTGGCATTATTGTTTGTACAGCAGGTCCTCCAAACCCTGCAAATTCTGATGGGTCTTGCCATGTTCTCTCTTTTCCTTGGGGGACCACATAAAGAAACAATTTATAATACCCATTATAAAAAGTCGATCACGAACGAACTAGCGGGACTTACTGGACAAAATTTTTGGTGGCTGAAGTATGCATCATACATCGCGTTAAGCTCACTGACAGTTTTGCTGATTATTTTCCTGCTGATTATAATCATAAAAAACGAACTAGTCGCTAATATGGCAGGTGAAAATGAAATGGTTTCAAAATCATCATCAAAAAAGAAAGTAAGGAATCCAGAGCTTCCCAGGATAAAAGAAATAAGCAGTTAAACAACCTAGATATTTTAAAAGAAGGGTCTGATGCCCCTTCTTTTTTTGTTGGCTGTTTTTGCACTGATAGTTAGTTTTCGAATGAAGTTGTCATCGGTTAATTATCTAACATTTCGGGGGATCCTTTCTTTGAGTTTTAAATTGTATATAGCATTACATTAAGGGATTAAAAGACATAATTTACTGGAACTGCTTATCTTAATAAGAAAAACAGGCAGTCCACAAAAAAAAGGCGACTAAAACCATAGGGATTCAAATAAATTATAGTGTTCTCCTTTACTGCCAACAAGAAAGGATGATTCATCTGTGACTAAATTATTTGGTACTGATCCCTCATTTTATCCTTCTCCCCGCTCAGCTATGGATGCACCACCCGAAAACTTAGCTTATGTAGCATTGTTAGATCCAGACGCAATTGGTGTTGTTGATCTTGATCCTGCTTCCCCTTCTTACGGAAACCTGATTTATAAACTTGATTTACCTGGTGTTGGGGATGATGAGCTTCACCATTTTGGCTGGAATGCCTGCAGCTCCGCGCTGTGCCCAACCGCTTTTCATCCACAGTTGGAAAGGAGGTACTTAGTTCTTCCCGGCATCCGTTCCTCACGTATATATATAGCTGATACAAAGCCTGACCCCCGAAAACCAAAAATCATCAAAACGATTGAGCCTGAAGAAATTAAAAAACGAACTGGCTACAGCCGCCTTCACACGGTTCACTGTGGTCCAGAAGGTATTTTCATAAGTGCTCTTGGTGCAGCTGAAGGTGATGGCGGACCTGGCGGCATACTCCTGCTTGATCATTTCAATTTTAATGTATTGGGTGCCTGGGAAATGGACCGAGGTCCTCAGCACTATGCATACGATTTCTGGTGGCATATTGCTCATGATGTGACTGTATCAAGCGGTTGGGCGACTCCGGATTTATTTGAAAATGGATTGAACCTGGACGCACTGCTGCAAAGGAAATATGGTCACAGCATACATTTTTTTGATAGCCGCACCCGAAGCCATATTCAGGAAATTGATTTTGGAGACCAGCATCAAATGGTTCTTGAATTGAGGCCTGCCCATAATCCCCGCAAGACATATGGTTTTGCAAGCGTGGTTGTCGATGTAACGAATCTAGCGAGTTCCATCTGGGTCTGGTATCGCGAAAACGGGAAGTGGGAGGCAAAGAAAATTATAGAAATTCCGGCTGTCCCAACACCAGCTGACCAGCTTCCTCCTGCTTTAAAGGATATTGGAGCTGTTCCACCATTGGTAACGGACATGGTCCTGTCGCTTGATGACAAATTTTTATATGTGAGCTGCTGGGGAACTGGAGAATTAATTCAATATGATGTCAGTGATCCATTTAACCCTAAACATATTGATACGGTTAAAATTGGCGGCATTGCAACACCTGTCCCCCACCCATCTGGTAAACAAATCACAGGAGGACCACAGATGGTCGAATTAAGCCGGGATGGGAAGCGGGCTTATTTTACAAACTCCCTTTATAAAGCGTGGGATGAACAATTTTATCCTGATGGAATCCATGGAGCTATGGTAAAAGTGAACATAAAACCCGAGGGTGGAATGGAAATAGATGCAGACTTTCTAATTGAGTTCGAAGGAATGAGAGCTCACCAAATCAGGCTTGAAGGCGGCGATTGTTCTACCGATACTTTTTGCTATCCGTGAATCGGGAGTGAATACAATTGGAAGGTTTATTTTCATATGAAAGCCAGATGGCCGCAGCCGCTCTCCTTGGTGCATTTCATGGCATTAACCCAGCAATGGGATGGTTATTCGCAGTCTTTTTAGCCATTCATAGAAGTCAAAAACGCGTTTTGTTTTATGCAATCATTCCAATTGCCACAGGCCAAATTTTAGGAGACGGGCTTGTTATTGCCGCTCAGACATTTGCACGTTTCCATTTGCCTGCTGGCACTGTTCACTTATCTATAGCTGCATTCATCGTTATTTATGGTATATACAGGCTGTTTCGGTATTACCGTCATTTCAAGTGGGCTGGCGGATTGAATGTAGGTTATGGTCAGCTAATCCTCTGGTCATTCCTGGCCTCATCCACACATGGATCTGGGCTCTTATTTGCACCATTTATTCTTGAAGCTTCAAGCATCATGGACCTTGTGCCATTATGGATCGTGCACGAAATGGCTATGTTAACTTCCATGACTGTTATTTCCCTGTCAGTCTATCATTTAGGAATAGCCAAATTTAAAAAGTATCTAGTCAATTTCGAATTGGTCTGGGCGATTTTATTAATTGCTGTTGGTGTTTTATTATTCGTAATGGGCGGAGGTATGGGGCAAGAACATATTCATTGATTGTAAGGTAAATAGAAAAAAGGTGCTGAATTCTTCATTCAGCACCTTCTGTCATTTTAATTTGAAACAGCTTTATTGTTGAATATATTGCTTATAGGGTTCAACAGCATCGCGCCAATTGCCTGAATGAGCGTTTTCACAATCACCTGTCCTAAGATGGCTGCAGGCACTGCTTCCCAAGGAAGGAAATTTGCTCCGATGGGGCTTAAGCCAATAACAACAAAGATAACAGAATCAAGCAGTCCCCCAACCAAACCACTGTAAAATACTCTCCAGCTCATTGGCAGCTTAAGCCTCGTGTAAATTTCAGTATCAGTCGTTTCCGCTACGGCAAAGCTCAATGCGGAAGCAAATACAATTAAAAGTGTATCTCCCAGGATGTAAGATACTATAGCTGATAGTACAAGTGCTGCACCGATGAATAGATACGTCTTGGCACGGCCATATTTATTCTGGACAAGGTCACGGAAAATAAATGTGGCACCAATGAGCAATGTTCCCATTGGCACAATGAACATTCCTAAGTGAAGCGGCGCAAATGCCGCGGTTATAACATTTGCGGTAATAATCGAAATTAAATAAAAAAAGATTCTCATCTTCTTCCCTCCTATTAATCTAAACTCCCCTTTTGTTTCCCCAGATGTACGTATGCAATTGAGGCAAGATCCTGACGTTCTTCAGGTCATGGTCCATCATTGCTTTATTGACAAGCCATTCATATTTACCAAGTAAGCTTGAAACTAACTTCTCATCTTCTGATGTAGTAATATCATCATTTCCAACCTGTAAAAAGAATGGAATTTCCGGGTACCTCATGTGGATTGTTTTGGCATACTCATAATCTGCATCATTAAAGACAACGACCTTCAAGCTAACATTTTGGTCTGTCTGAAGTTGAACACGATCAATGATAGTATCCAAAATTTTATAATCTGTAATCATTCCTGAACTTGGCGGTTTTGGGGAAAGTGTAAGTTCATCGATTTGTAAAAACCAATCCTGCCACCTGCTGCCCTGGGTCTCCAGACAAATTTTAATGTTTTTCTCTTTTAGCAAAGCAATCAAACTAGATAAATTGGTTAAGAGAGCTGGGTTTCCGCCTGATATCGTTACATATGAAAAGCCTTCGCCGCCAAGCGACTGCAAATGCGCCAAAATTTCCTCGGCGGTCATCTGCGTGATCAGATCTTTTCCCGACCCATCCCATGTAAAAGAAGAATCGCACCATGCGCACGAGTAGTCACAGCCAGCGGTTCGCACGAACATGGTTTTCTGGCCGATAACCATCCCTTCACCCTGGATGGTGGGGCCAAATATTTCGATAATTGGTATCTTACTCAAGCTCCATCCACTCCCGTCTTGCTTCGGCATAGCTTGTAGGAGTTTCATAGAGGCGAACGAACTCCACCCTGGCTCCATCATATTGATCCTGTCTTTCAATAAGGGCTTCCGCCATTTTTTCATAAATCCAAACCACCATATTTTCGGCAGTTGTATTCATCGGAGGAAGCGTTTCATTTAAGTATTTGTGATCAAGATAGATTTCAATTTTTGACTTCCATATTTCTTTAATATCGCCAAAGTCGATCATCAGGCCGCGCTCATCGACAAAGCCGCTCAGTCCAAAAATAACTTTATAGGTATGACCGTGCAGATTCTTGCACTTCCCTTCATAAGCATGAAGGTGATGAGCAGAATCAAAGGTGAACTCCTTGCTGACAAGCACACGTTTTGAATGATATTTTAATTGTTCTCTCTTGATATCCTGATCAATTTTTTGAAGCTGTTCTACAATACGGAAACCGAACATGATTAAACAGCTCCTTCCAAGAACTCATCGAGCCCCTTTTTTCTCAGCAGACAGGCCGGGCAGACACCACATCCGTCAGCTATGATGCCGTTATAACAAGTTAAGGTCTTGGTACGGACAAAGTCAAAAGCACCCAATTGATCTGCGAGCTTCCACGTTTCCGCTTTATTCAGCCACATTAGAGGCGTGTGTATGACAAAATTCTCGTCCATCGAAAGGTTCAATGTGACGTTCAACGATTTAACGAATATATCCCTGCAATCCGGGTATCCGCTGAAATCTGTTTCACAAACACCAGTCACGATGTGTTTGGCATTTACCTGGCTTGCCAGCACACCTGCAAAGGACATAAACAATAAGTTTCTCCCTGGTACGAAGGTTGACGGCAAGCCTCCGTCTTCCCCGTCCTTCACTTCTATTTCATCTCTTGTCAGTGCATTAGGTGCTAACTGATTTAACAGACTCATATCAAGAATATGATGTCTGATTCCGAGTTCTTTCGTAATTTCTTTCGCGCAATCAATTTCTGTCCGGTGCCTCTGGTTATAATCAAAGGTTACCGCTTCTACTTCTGCAAATTGCCCCATCGCCCAGAACAAACATGTAGTACTGTCCTGGCCGCCGCTGAAAACAACTACGGCTTTTTCATTTTTCATTCTGAAAATCTCCTTTTAAACGGAAAAAACAGTACTACTAAGACAGCAGTACTGTTTATCCTTAGTTTTTTTGAGAGGGTAGCTAGAACCTCTTCCGTAAAGACGGATTTATGTGATTTTGAACTAATTTATTTTATCATACATTTTATAATTGGGAAGCTTTTTTTATTCCGGAATTCCTTATATCTTCTTATTTCAACTTCTTTTTCTAGAAATCCCCTCCTTTCAACACCATATTGGAAAACAACAATTAAAACGGGTGCAGTCTGAAATTTTTCTATACCGGATGTGAAAAATCAGCTGAATTACTATTGAGAAGGGAGAAGTGTTGAAACACTATTGAATCCATTCTGCATACATTGAACGTGAGGTGATTTATGATGCCGGAATGGATTGTTGCATTCTTTCCAGTGAATTTTTTATCAGCATACGTTTTGTACATTTACCTTTACAATCGAAGGGAGCAAATTGGTTTTCATTTGGGGATGAATATCGCCATGGTTGCCGGGGGAGGAATGGCACTTGGTACCGGGCTCATTTTCATCAATCTTTATCCATTGTATTTTCTTGAGGCTACCCTTGTTGCAGTGATAATTGGAAGTCTAACTGGCATCTTCTTTGGCAACCTATTTGACTGCCAAACCTTATTGACCGGGTATATTAACGGACTAATGATGGGGATTATGGCTCCAATGATCGGAGCAGCTGCCTCTGAGGGAATTCTTTTCTTGTTGATGATCGAAATATTTATCATAAGCAGCTTTTGCTTAGTGGCTGCCTTTGCCTACAGGGGTTAGATGGAGGTCTTCAATGCAAATCATCTTAATTTCTACCACTTTTGTTAATGTTGCCTTCGGTGTTTGGCTATATTTTGTACTGAGTAAGTGCAAGTTTTTATTAAACGACAGGTTTGGCTACATCTCGGTTAAGACTTCCAGCAGCACATTAAGTCTTGTTGCCTCTTTGAACCTTTTTTTGCTTTTTCCTGCTGATTTTGAGATAACTGGTCTGCTCAATCTATTGCTGGGAATAGGAATAGGATGGCTGTTTGGTTCACTGTTGAATGCCCAAACATTGATAGCGGGAATTTATAATGGCGGAATGGGGGCGATTATGGGAACAATGGCAGGTGCGGTTGTCATGAATCCGGCTATTTGCGGGTTGCCTTCAACGATTCTTTCTGAACAGGAAATCATCATTTTCTTTGCGTTGTTAAGCATATGTATCCAAGGAATAACGGCATTCATGCTTCTGTTTTCTTTCAGGGCTTGAATTCTCATAAAAATAAAGAATAAAGCAGCCTGCTTGGCTGCTTTTGTTTACTTTATCGAAAACCCTTCAAATAATTTACCTCCAAAAGGTTCTAAAATGGAGTCTGCAAGCTCAACGACCTGACTTTTTTCTCCACTTTTATAATAGTTGTCAAAGGCTTGAACAAAATAGTTTGCAAAGTGTGGATCAAATTTGGTTAATTCCCTGAACATCCATTTTGAATTTCCAATCCAATGTTTATTTGTCCTTAGCACAAATTCATGTAAAAGATCAGCCAAGGCATTTGCAATAAAGAGTTCTTCAGCTCTTTTTGTTGAGCCGATGAAATCATCAAGTGTATCTGTAATAAAATAGCGCTTCATTTCAATCTCTTTTTCTGTCCACAATTCAGGCCCATTTTCGATTATGGATGCTGCTTCCTCTCTGATCGCTGGCAATATCTCGCTGTCCTTGAGAACTATTCCTTCAGAAACCATCCTTGGCAAGCTTGGTCTTGCCCTTTTAACGTCACTTTCGAAAAATATTTTATACGAATGGAGATTATGGACAAAAACCTCGACTGGCCAGCCAAATGTTCTTAATGATTCCCTGTAAGGTGACGTCACCTTACAATCAAAAATCACTATATCTAAATCTGAGGTTGGTGTTGCTTCCCCCCTGACTACACTGCCTGCAAGCAGCGCGGCATCACATAATGGGAAACGATCTTTAATAAATCTCTTTGCAGCCTCGATAGGTGCCGGTATGATTTGCGTATCCATGCTTCTTTCCCCTCTAATCCCATATTAAATAATTCATTATCGTAAAAATCCACCTTCTGAATGAAGGATTTGACCAGTAATCCATTCAGCCTCTTCACTTGCCAGGAATTTTACCAGTTTAGCTGCGTCCTCAGCCTTTCCTACACGCCCAAATGGAAACCTCAGCAACAGTGCTTTTTTTGTCTCTTCATCCATCCATCCTGTGTCGGTAGGGCCTGGATTGACAGCATTTACGGTAATGCCTCTTGAAGCCAATTCCGCCGATAAAGTTACCGTCAATGCATCGATCGCTCCTTTTGTAGTGGCATAAGCCAGTTCTCCTGGCATGGGTCCTCTAAACTGTCCCGAGGTCATATTTATGATTCTTCCGCCAGTACTTTTGTTAAACTTCCTGGCAAATTCAATGCTCAAGAGTGTTGTGGCCCGAATGTTGACTAAATAATGCCGGTCCAATTCTGCTGGTGTCAGATTGGAAAAGTCATTGCTGGTAGAATAGGCCGCATTGTTCACCAAAACATCCGCGGGGCGCCCAACTGCAGTAAGTGATTCAAAAAGCTTTTGTGGTGAGTCATCCTTGGTCAAATCCAATTCCATGCAGAAAGATTTCACACCCATTAGGTCAAGTTCATCTTTTAGTGCCTGGGGTTCTTCATTCAAAATACCCCAGGGCATTTCCTTGTCATATTCAGTCCAATAAGTGAAAAATATATCAAAGCCACAAGCTGCCAGCTCGCGACATATTTCAGCACCAATACCCTTCAATCGGCTAGCTCCAGTAACAATCGCGATTTTATTCTCTCTCAAACTAGTACCTCACCTTCTAAAACATAATGTTATTTTAATTATTATAGAACGACCATATTTTGTCGATACAAAAATGGGGATCGAACCAACGGAATCGAAAACACTACTGATCAATATGAGAAGTAGCCTTGATGAATTCTTCTGAACAGGACAAATGTTAAAGCTGATTACTTTTGTCAAGGCTTGATGTTTCATATAAAGAAGCGAGTGGTATTTTACTAAATAGAATAGACACGACAAGGAGGTTATATTGAATGCCTTTTTCTATGAGATATCAGGCCATTCCCCTCAGTTTGACCATCCTGATCGGGTCAGGCTGCAGCAGTGAAGATGCAGAGCAAAGTGCAAAACAAATTGAAGAAGAAACAAAAAACGCAGCTGCAGTAACTGGTGAAAAAACAAAGGAAGCAGCGGAGAAAATTAAACAGGAAACACCAGTAATCATCCAGAATATGAAGGATACTTATAAAAAAAGCGAGCAAGAAGTTAAAGACAATACTCTTCAAAAAGGTGATACCGCAATCGTCCAAAGTGATGCTTATCTGGCGCTTACTCCAAAAGCTTATGACGAATTGTATAAATTGATAGAGGTTAACGACGTTGATGGCGTTGATAAAATCGTGAGTGAAAATCAGGTGGAAGAAATTAAAGAAGATAGTGAAGTGGAAATCTTGGAAAGAGACATACGCCGTACGAAGGTAAAAATGAAAGAATCTGGTGATGAAGGATATTTGCCTACCTCTTTGTTAGAACCCGTAAAATAATAGGTTATCAGAAAACCCAGAATATAATATTCTGGGTTTGTTTGGGGTTAATCTACAATAAAATATCAACTACGTTCTAGTTATCCTGCTCCTTTGCCGTAAAACTGCTGGGCATTACAACAGCAACAACCTTTCCCCTTGCACATAGCGTATCTCCTGCAAACACCTCTGTTTCTACTTTAAATTTCTTAGGGTGGATTTCCTGTACAGTGCCAATTGCTTTCAAAACAGTACCGTGCGGAGTCGGTTTCAGGAAATCAACGTGTAAAGAAGCAGTTACAAATCTAGGCGGTTCTGCTGAATCCCCAGGCTCATGTCCATTCTTCCTGTGCAGAGCCAGTGCCGCAGAGCCAGTTCCATGGCAGTCTATGAGTGACCCAATCAGCCCTCCGTAAACAAAGCCTGGCAATGCCATATGCTCCGGTTTTGGAGCGTAAATCGTCATCGTTTTGTCTTCAAGCCAGCCGGTCCGAAAGTGATGTCCTTGCTCATTCATTCTGCCGCAGCCATAACACCATGCAAAGTCTTCAGGATAATCATCTTGTATTGCTTTCAACACTTTCTCTTCCATATTCATTCCTCCTCTTCCAGTATCCCAATCTTTAGTAATTCTTCTTGCGATGGCAGAATCCTTTAATATTCGTAAAATTTCAGCAATAAATGAACTCATGTTATGATTGATCTATTACTTTTACGAGGTGATAGGATGAAGTACAGAAGGTTAGGAAAAACGGATTTGGACATATCGGTCGTTGGGATTGGTACGTGGCAATATGGAGGTGAATGGGGTAAAGAATTTACTCAATATGAGGTCGATGCCATCTTAAATAAAGGCAACGAAACCGGAATCAATTTCATTGATACTGCAGAGTGCTATGGAGATCACCTGTCTGAATCACTGATTGGAGACTATCTTAGCCGGAGCAAGCGTGAAGATTGGATAGTGGCTACGAAATTCGGTCACCATTTTCACAATAATTTTGACCGGACAAGACATTGGAGTGCAAGCGATGTACTCTCTCAGCTAGACGCATCATTAAAATCCTTACAAACGGAATACATAGACCTTTATCAGGCCCATTCCTGTACTGATGAAGAATTTAACAACGATGAGCTCTGGACGATGCTTGATAAGCAGGTACAGGCAGGGAAAATACGGCACCTTGGGATCTCCCTCAGGTCGAATGAAGAAAGCTACCAAACAGATCACGCATCTAATGCTAATGTGGGAGCTATTCAAGTTGTTTATAATCGGCTCGATCGAAAGCCTGAGGATAGGATTTTTCCTTCTAGCGAAAGGCAAAATCTTGGAGTGCTTGCACGGGTCCCGCTTGCCAGCGGTTATTTGAGCGGTAAGTACAAGCCAGGTGCCGTTTTTAGAAGTGACGATGTTCGTTCAAAGCATGATCTTGAAGAAACAGCGAGTCTTTTAAAGCAAGTTGAAGAAATAAGCCGGACGGAAGTACCCCATGATATACCGATGGCTACCTGGGCGTTAGCTTGGTGCTTGAAACATTATGCCGTAACAGCCGTAATTCCAGGGTGTAAATCTCCTGAGCAGGTTGAATTGAATGCGAAAGCAGCCGAACTGGCAAATGATGACCATCCGCAAAATACAAGAAAATAACAAACCTAGCCTCAGTAACAAATACTGGGGCTAATTTATTTTATACCTTTATTCAAAAGACAGGCGGTACACCAAAAAACGCTCATTCGGATTCTGGTCAGGCAGATTAAATTCTTTTACCATCGTAAAAGGGCTCTGGGTTTCCAAATAGTAAATATAATCCTCTGATGGGTAGTATAAGATAATATCTACTTCCCTGCTGTTTTCCTCAATAGAAAGCAAGATGTTTTTAACCACACTCATAAAAATTTGTACGGAAAAAGGATTGAAAAAATAAAATCGATTTTCTGATGGCCTGATTTTATATTCCTCAGCCAGACTGCAAACAAATTGAATTTTTTCTGCCCTGTTTCTGTGATATTTCAAATAGCGATCTTTATTTTCAATTGCTTCGTAATAAAAAGCCTCATTCATTTCGATTCCAATTACATTGGTGTTAAAAAGGTAATTAAGAAAGAAATTTAACCTTCCCTTACCGCATCCAAAATCGACAATTGTGTCATTTGCATTGAGATGAAAATCCTTGAAGAAAGATTCCAATGCGGCATAAGGTGTTGGTTCATATTTGTGGTAATGCAGAGACTTATTAAAACCCATCTGATCTCCAGTCGTTCTGACATTCAGTATCTTATCCAAATGTTGTTCCAACATAAAAAAACTCCTATCAATGGTTAGGTAGTATAAGCTCTACTGACCTAATAAAAACTATACCACATAAACATTTTGGTAGTTGCTGCAGCTTAACTCCAATGCTGCTCCGGCGCTTTCTGTCTTTAGCAACATGTAATTTTCAACTGGGATTCAATGCTTTTTCGTCGTTGATTTTCTTATCCTATAATCTTTCTGAAACTCTTTTATTATCTTTGAAAGTCTTTCATTTCTACATCCCATTAGGTAAAATTATCCCTATTATGTTAGTTATATTACTATAAACTCTCTTTTACTGCATGATAGATAAATCAATTAAGGGACATTAAAATGCTAGAGTTACATAGAGTGTGTGCGGGGGTATGGGGATGTCATTAAACAAAATTGAAGGAAAAAAAGCCATTGTCATTGGTGGAGGCATTGCTGGTAAGCTATCAGCAAGGGTATTATCTGAGTTTTTTGAAGAAGTGATTGTATTAGAAAAAGATCAAAAGAACGACAGTAATACCTTACGCAAAGGAGTGCCACAAGGATCTCAGGGACATGTCTTGCTAAAGGGCGGAGAAGAAATCCTTGAAGAATTATTTCCGGGGATTATTGATGAAATGGTTAAGGAAGGATCAACAGTTTCTGATTTTGCACAAGATTTACTATGGTTTCATCATGGATGGAAGAAAAAAAGGTTTCATTCTGGGTTGTCAATTATCCAGCAAAGCCGCCCCTTTCTTGAAGGTCATATTCAAAAAAGGTTGGAGAAGATTCCAAACATTGATTTTCGGTATGGATGTAAAGGAAAAAAGTTTCTTCTAAGTGAAAAGAAAGAAATTAGTGGGTTAACTGTAGAAAAACATGATGGCAAGCAAATTGATCTTCCTGGTGATCTAGTGGTAGATGCATCAGGTGCTGCTTCTTTAACGTCCAAATGGCTGGAACAGACGGGCTTTAATAAGCCAAAGAAAACTGAGGTAAACATTGATTTATTTTACGCGAGCATGATTTTTGGTAAGCTTGGTGCTAGAGTTAATAACTGGCATAGCCTTCTCATCTATCCAGATCCTCCAAAGCAGAGCAGAGGTGGTACTATTTCGCCAATTGAAGGAGATCGCCACTTAGTTACTCTCATAGGCTATGGAGTTGAACCGTTGCCTAGTGACTATTCGGCATTTTTGCAGTACGCTAAAAACCTGGATCAGCCTGATTTATATGAAGCAATAAAAACAGCTGTTCCTGAATCAAGTATTCAAGTTTATCGTTTCCCTGATTTACGCAGGTACCATTATCATAAAATGAAGCAATTCCCTGCTGGTTTGCTTGTTATAGGAGATTCTATTTGCAGAATAGATCCTGTTTTTGCGCAAGGAATGAGCATCACAGCTATGGAAGCAAAAATATTGAGAAAGATGCTCAGGACATACAAGACAAAGGAAAAGTTAACGAAAGAATTTCATCGTAAAATCAACAAGATCATTGATAGCCCATGGTTGATTGCCTTGACAGAAGATTTTAGGTTCCGACATACCTCTGGTAAAAAACCAATCGGACTTTCGATACTTCAAAAGTATGTTAAAAATGTTGTGATGGCATGTTCATATAATGAAAACATATATAGACAATTCATGAATGTCCTTCACTTAAAGGCTCATCCTGTTAGTTTATTTAAACCTTCAATTCTTTACCGTGTTATAACTTTTCTGAATAAAAAAGATTAAGTAACAACATCAGACACCGTTTCCTATATGGCGGTGTCTGTTTAATAACCTCAGAACCCTGTAAAAATTCTTAGAATATTAAGGGATCAAGGAGAATAAAGTAAAAAAATGAACGTTTTCCCAAGTCGATATGTATCCATTTGTCTAAAAGTGTGTTAGGGTTAAGTGAACACATAAATCTAGGGTTTACAGACTTTTCTTAGTCACCCCCTGTTTAGGGAAGGAGAATAAGAATGGAAAAGATAAATGTTTTCTTGGATGATTATCGTAAACCGCCAGAAGGATACGTATTGGCAGAAACAATAGATGAATGTTTGTCCCTATTGAAGAATTTTGAAATCGAACACCTCTCTTTGGATCACGACTTGGTTAGCCCAAGCAGAAATGGTTTATTGCTGGTTAAAATCATGGTTGATGAGAAGCTCTTTGCAAATCGCATTACCATTCATTCAGCCAATTCGGTTGGTGGAAAAGCAATGTACAATTGGTTTAAAGATGCTCAGAATCATTCAAATATGCCCCTTTCCATAAATATTACTTTACGGCCGCTGCCCCTCCATTCCTTTACTTCACGAATGCTTTTAAACTACAAATAATTATAAATATAAGATTAAACCCTCCGTCCTTTTACGCTCCCTTGGATAATTACATTAAGTTTCTATTTGTTTTTTAAAGGATTCAGCCTTCCGGATATCGAATTGATACAAAAAACGTGGAGGGCTTAAAATGAAAAATAAGGTGAATGAAACTGAAATTCATCATGAATACAAGGATGAAATTAAAAAAATGCTTCAGGAAGATTCGTACGCGAAATCACTGGGCATAAAGCTTGTGGACCTTGGTGAAGGCTCAGCGGTGGCAGAATTGGCAGTGAAGGACAATATGCTTAATATGCATGGAACACTTCATGGAGCTGTTACCTTTGCCCTCGCTGATTTTGTGTTTCAGGCTGCCTGTAACTCCTATGGAAGAATTTCTGTGGGACTTACAACAACAGTAAATTATATGGCAGCTGGTAAATTAGGTTCTGTAGTTACCGCCTCGGCAATTGAAGAAAAAAAGAACTACCGAACTGCCTGGTACAAAGTCCATGTGGAGAGCAATGGAGAATTAATCGCTACGATGGAAGCCGTCGCTTACCGCAAGGAGAGTTATTTTGTGCCAATAGAGAATGGAAATAACAAAAAGGACCAATAAACAATTGGTCCTTTATATTATTTGAATAAATATTTAAAAATAGCAGGTACTCGTTCACGCCATGCCAGCTCATTATGGACAGCACCTTCGGCAATGACAAATTTAATATCTTTAACTTTCTCTTTCAGTAAGGAATATACTGATTCACTCGATTCGATATACCGTAGGCTGTCGATTGAACCTGAGGATTCATTTGTTCCGACATCGAGATAAAATTTTTCTATGGATGATAGATTACTATCCTTTATCAGCTGTTCAATTTCCTCCTGTGTGAACCAATAAGCTGAAGAAACTGATGCAACTTTTTTAAATATATTTGGATATTTACACGCCGCGTATGTAGAAATCAAGCCACCCATTGAGCTGCCAGCCATCGAGGATTCATTAGGAATTGTCCTGTACTTTTCGTCAATGAAGGGTTTCAGCTCATTTACTATGTATTCGACATACTGCTTCCCTTCCCCGCCTATCCCATCTAATTCAGGTGCGAAAATGTTCCGCATTTCCGAGCTTGACCATGGAGAATATTCATCAAGCCTTTTATACCCATCATTACAATCAATACCGACAACAATGATTTCTATATCACTTTTATCAAGATAATCAGAAATACCCCATGACATACCGTAGCTTGCATCTTCATCTTTATATAAGTTTTGACCATCATGCATATAAAGCACGGGATAATTCTTTTCTTTATTTTCATCGTATTTCTTTGGCAGGTAAACCCTTACCATTCTTTTCCTATCCAATGTAGATATATTTACTTCGAAATGATCAAACATGAAGTACCTCCTATTTCCTTTATTGATTTGGTAAAAATATTCTAACTTAACGCTTTATTAACAGCACCAAGAGCATGAATCAGTGTAGTATCAAATAATGGTACATCAACATCTTCTTGTTTAATTAACAAACCAATTTCGGTACAGCCTAGGATAATCCCTTCTGCCCCTTCGACGACTAATTTTTGTATGACCTCCTTAAAGTATTCTCTAGATGATTGAACGGTTTTTCCAAGACATAATTCATTGAAAATGATTTGATTGATTGTCAACCTTTCCTCTTCATCAGGAATGAGAATGTCTATATTTTGGTCTTTAATCCTTGTTGTATAAAAATCCTCCTCCATCGTATATTTAGTGCCAAGCAGCCCAACCTTTTTCAAGCCTTGATTTAGGATTTCATCAGCTGTTTCGTCAGCAATATGCAGAATAGGGAGTGACGTTTTCTTTTGAATCACGGCGATTACTTTATGCATGGTATTTGTACAGATTACAATAAAATCAGCTCCTGCATGTTCAAGACTCTCTGCCGCTTCCCCAAGGATTTCACCAGCCTGATCCCACCTGTTCTGTGACTGGCATCTTTCAATTTCATCAAAATTCACGCTATACAATATGCACTTTGCCGAATGAAGCCCGCCAAGCCCTTTTTTTACTTCCTCATTGATAATCCGGTAATATTCAGCGGAAGATTCCCAGCTCATTCCGCCTATCAATCCAATTGTCTTCATACTTGACCCTTCCTTCAAAAAAGATTCATATACAAGATTTCGCTATGATTACTAGATAATCCTCTTGAAAGTAATCTCTTATTGGGAAATCTTCTTTACAGAAATCTGACTCTAGTTAATAATTAACAAAAATACTCTTTTATAGGAGATAGGCTTGTGGAAGAATTTTTAAAATTTAGGAAAAAGCTATTTCATAATTATTTATTTGGCTCATCACTTGCTGTTCTTGGAGTTGGAGGAGTTTTTATTTTCTTTACTCTAACACTATCAATAACAGAATTTTATTATATGATATGGGAATCATTTTATTGAGTTCATTTATATCAATGGCCTTAATTGAATACCGAGCCTTTTCTAAAGATATAAAACCAATTTTACAAGTATTCGAACATGATCAGATAGATCTGGCAAGTCTAAAGCTTGCCTTTGGAAAACTGCATCTTTTTCCAATTATGACCTTCAGACGGATTATGGGACCTCATCTCTTTGGTTTATCAATTCCGGCGGTTTTATTGAGCATTCTCTTTATTCACTACAATCTTTTGCATATACCGTATATTTATATTTTCTTCGCAGTCATTGGTGCAGTCCTTGTTGCAGGAATGCATGCAATCATTGAATTCTTCCTGACGATAAAAGCAATCCAGCCATTGCTGAGCGAAATGGCTGCTATATCTAAGAAACAATATAACAAATCCCTCTCCCAAGAAGGAAAACTGGTCATGTCAATTAAGCGAAAATTCCAGTTGAGTTTTCTCTATATCACTGTTTTTCCTATTCTATTGTTTGGGCTTGCAACTCAGGTGAAGCTGGATATTTTGGCAGAGTCAGCCCAAAATTACTGGAGTTGGGCATTTTTTATCATCCTATTAGGTTTGGTTTTTGCTTATTTCGGAGCAAAGCTATTATTTTTAGATGTCCACCAGCCAATTGTACAGTTGCAAGAATCGATGAAAAGAATACAACAGGGCCACTTAACAATGACACAGGATTTGTATTCAGATGAATTTGCTGGACTAGTCACCGGTTTCAATCATATGGTACAGGCGATCAAGGATCGGGATGAACAGAAGCAATTAATGTTTGAGAGTTTCCTTGAGAGCTTGTCTGCGGTATTGGATGCAAGAGACCCCTATACTGCTGGACATTCTACAAGAGTAACGGCATACGCACTGGCAATAGGAAAACAGTACGGGCTTTCGGAAAATAATCTATCACTTTTGAAGAAATCAGCCATCCTCCATGATATAGGCAAGATAGGCATCCCTGATGGTATACTTCTTAAAGACGGAAAACTTACAGACGATGAATTCGCCAAAATAAAAAAACATCCTGAAATAGGTGCTTATATTATAAAGCAAGTACAAGGGTTCTCAGAGATGGATCTGGTGATTGAAGGTGTGATGTATCATCACGAACGTTACGATGGTTTAGGGTATCCAATGGGACTAGCCTTCGATGCGATTCCGCTGTTTGGGAGGATAATAGCCGTTGCTGATGCATTTGATGCGATGACCTCTGACCGGCCCTATCGAACAGGCATGTCCTTTGATAAAGCTCTGGGAATTATTGAAGAAGGCAAAGGCGTCCAATGGGATCCTGTGTTTTCAAGTTTATTTATAGATTTGATGCGTGAAGGAGTCTTTGAAGAAAAGCCTGTCTCTCATGCCCAATTTCAAGAATATATTGAACATATTAATTAGATTATCATTAACAATAAAGATTACGTGAAAAGAGCAATAGGTTATAACTATTGCTCTTTCATTTTTACCCTAGACATTGTTCTTATCTCTGTGAACACTCTGAACATATGAATCCTTTATATTGTAGATCACTCATCTTTTGTACAGAAGTACTCGAAAATCTCGGGAATTCTCTGTCTAAAATATAAATAATGATGTTCAGCATCTGCGAATAGATTGAATTTAACGCGAATATCTTTTTTTCTTAAAACTTCATATATTACATGGTTTGAATTCACAAATTCCTTGCTTATCAGTTTGTCAGTTTTGGCTTCATTCGTGCCGCAGTCTATGTAAAATTTTTTAAGCTGCGACAAATCTGCCTCTTCTAATAGCTTTTCAATTTCCTCTTGATTGCGGAAAAATGCTGACGATAATACCGCTACATTCTGAAAAATATTTGGATAGACACACGCAGCATATGTGGAGATAAGTCCCCCGAGCGAAATGCCTGCCATGCTGTTCTGGTCTTTTAAGGTCCGGTATTTTTTGTCTATGTAGGGCTTAAGTTCATTCACAATAAAATCTATATACTGCTTGCCTTTTCCTCCAGTCGGGTCGATCCGGCCAACAATTCTCTTGCTATACTGACCATTTTTCCATGGGCAATACTCATTCATTCGTTCTTCGCTATTTTGATCGATTGCCACAACTATCAGGTTAATTTCGTTTTCAGATAAAAATTCTTCAAGCTGAAGTGAATGGCCCCCTATCGCATCGTCATCATTAAAAACATTTTGACCATCATGCATATATAGTACTGGATATCTTGTAGTTTGATTTTTGTAATTTTCAGGAAGATAAACTCTGATCATTCTATCTTCATTAAAGGAAGTCATATTCATCTGGAATTTTTCAAGCATATATTCTGCTCCTTTTCCTGTAATACAGCTTTATTCTATCTCCCGGAAATTTTTGAATGGAAAGTAGACAAATTCACTTTTGCCGATAATGCTGCTCTGCTGGATGTAACCAAGCCCATTTCTGCTGTCCATGCTGTGTAAGCGATTGTCTCCCATGACAAAAAGATTGCCGTCTGGTACTGTAAGTGGCCCAAAGTCACCCGTCAGTCTTAATCCGCTGATATTAGCTATTTTTCGGTTTTTTGTCAAATAAGTTTCTTTAAAGGCTTTCCCGTTAATAAGCAGTTCATCATTTTTCATCTCAATCTTGTCCCCAGGAAATCCAATGACTCTTTTTACGTAGTTTTCTTTCGACCCTTTTATGATCACGATGTCACCCCGGTTAAGATCACTAACGGAATTATATTTCTTTACGAATATTTTTTCATGATTATGCAAGGTTGGTTCCATCGAAGCTCCCTCAACTATGTATGGTGCAAATATAAAGGTTCTTACCAAAAAGGCGATGAGTGCTGCAAATACCAAAGATGTTATCCAAGATTTTAATTCATTTTTTGTATTTGTTTTATCCATTTCAATTCCTCCTTAATTTACCTAATAATTTTGATCAATTAGAAGTCTATGAAAGTCTCAAAGTTCCTTATAAATATATTCGTATCTCTTTAATCACTCTCCTGCTATTTCTATTAAAATGACACGATAAGATAAACACAATGGTAAAATATGTGGATAAGGAGTGAGGAATCATGAAATTTTATATTGCATCTTGTTTTAAAAATAGGGACATAGTCAAAGCAATGGCAGCTCAACTTAAAATAGAGGGTTTTTATCATACATACGATTGGACGATCAATGATCGTGCAGATTCAATGGAATTACTGGCTTCCATTGGTGAAAGTGAGTTGAGCGCGGTGAGAAACTCAGACTTTTTTGTGATGTTGCTGCCTGGTGGAAAAGGTAGCCATATCGAAATGGGAATTGCTCTTGGTCTTGGGAAAAGAATATATTTATATTCACCCAATAATGATATATACGAGTTTGATAAGACAAGTACCTTTTATCATGTTGCAGGGGTCACTAAGTTTGTCGGTGATACTCAATCGTTCATGCAATTTTTAGTGCAACAGGAGACAACCAGCTTTTAACTGATTATATATACAGCAGCCATTAGGATCAGGATTAATAGATTCATCCATACAGAAAGTTTAAGCAAGAAAATTGCCCATGTTTTACCTTTAAGTGTGTAAACAAAAATGATGATAGAAAAAACGAAATTGGCAGCTAACCTTAGATGGGAAGTATTTCCCCAGAATAAACCGTATATGAATGATAGTGAAGCTGCTGCACAAAAAATAATGATATACGCTTTAAAAATCTTTTCTTTCCGTTCGCGTTCATGCTGGAATTCATACAATGCTTTCTACCTCTTTTGCTGATTATATTCAAAGAGTGTCAAACGAGAAAATATATGCACTAACGGTCACTGCAATAATGATTAAAATGGAGTCGAACAAGAAACTACCATCCTTGAGCAATACAGTTCCGCCAATTGATAACCACATCAGACTGAGACTCAGTATTTTATTTTGGCGGGAGATCCCTTTTTTCTCACGGAAATCCTTTATGTAAGCACCAAGCCATTTGTTTTTAATTAATTTTTGATAAAGCCTCTCTGATGATTTTACATAGCAAGCAGCACCGAGCAGCATAAGTGGAGTGGTTGGCAGGAGAGGAACTACAATCCCGATTACTCCCAGTCCTATGGAAAGAGTACCGATCGTGATTAATAAAGCTTTTACTGCAACATTCATGAGTACCTCCCTGCCATTCCAAAAAAATTTCACTTTATGTATTTTATCATTATTGCGGAAGGTGTGCTTTAGCCATCAGGTCAATTGGTATTCCAGCTTCTATATAGCTCCTGACAAGCTTCCAGCCAAAATCATAAGCAAAGGTTTGGAATAATAAATTGCCTGTTTCTAATGTCTTGCCGCCGATGACAAGCTGTGCTGAAATAATCGACATTACTTCGTGCTCGCGTAATGAAATCCTCGATAATTCCTTCAAGTCCCAGTGTGCATTGTTTTCAATGACGAACTTAAAACCCTGTTCCCATCCCCTGATTGATTCTTCATAGCCAAAATCAAAAACTTTTCCCCCTGCAATTTCCCTGGCTTGATATTCCTGAGAAATAATCCCTTTCAGTTCTGCTAGAGAAGAAGTTTTCCATACTTCGAGATAGTGTTCATGAAACTGGTTAAATGATAATTCCACCTTTTACACCCCTTATAAGAGCAATGACAAAATTATCCTATATCCATCAGTCATTTACAATACCTCATTACTGAAAATGAAAAGGCTGCTGCTCTTTAGAGCAACAGCCTACATAACCATAATATTGTGTCTTGTATAATAATTTCCATATCTATAATAAAATTCAATTTCAGCATCTTGGCCATTTATTGAAAAAATATATTTCGTTTTAACTGGTTCACAAGTCTTTTGGTATTCAATACCTTCATTTTTCGCAAATTCCTCTAAAAATGTCTCTAACTCTTTCTTTCTGATCGTATTTGGCTGTTGTAATTCCGAATTGATTAGCTGTTTGTCCTTAATGAAATTATCTATACATTGTATTAAATCATTTTTGCACATGTTCTCTATTATGCAGAATCATTCCTTTATCATTTATTTTCCGGAAAATGGGAATAAAAAAAGTCAGAAAAGGAGTATATTCATATCCTTTTCTGACTTATGTCTGGTACTTTGCCCATTCACTGTTATCAGAAATATTTATATTAAATTTAATTTGTGTTAAAAACTTAGTAAGATTAAGAGTTTTAATCTTTACCCTATAGTGTATCTTAACATCAGCTGACGATTTAAGCAAGTAAATCTTAACTTCCTTTATGATTTAAGAATGAATAAAGAATAACTTTTATCCTGATCAAAATTCCAGTCAACAAATCGATCAATGATTTGGGCAGATAGCAATTTCTCAAAATTAGCTTTATGCTCATCCATTAATCGTTTTTCCAGGTTTCTCTTGGCAATTTTAAGGGTTTCCGGAAATCCTATATGGATTAATTCTTTTTCAATGCTTACGAGGATTCCTTCCCTGATAATAATCAATGTACGTTCATTGAGAAGACGAGAAGAGACCTTTTGAGGCGATTTTTCAGCTTCTATACTTACATTGATGATTTCCTTATGTACTAAATCCTTGTTTGTAAAAGGTTCACATTTAAATTTTTTATCATTTTCAAGGATAAGCAAAAACATCCCGGTTTTACCATCAAGATTCCAGTCGTAATAAAATTCTTTAACCTTTTCTTTTGTATTCGTTTCTATAAAGGCTCTGATTTCATCTTCTAATGTTTCCATCATTAAATCCCTAGTCTTCTGGACATAAACACTTTGCCTGTTACCAATCAAAGATTTCTCCATAGGTGATAAGAAGTTCGTTATATATACGGTGACAAATGGCCTCGAAAAAGTACAAAATACATTCCCGGGTCCACGGCCGAAATTTTCACGCAGCAAACGGCCAATATATCCACTTATTTCTTTTTCAAGAATTGTGATTTCCATAAAATACCTCGCTATACAATATACTCCTCATTATTTTCCCTTCTTTGTACTGGACAAAACCCGTAACAACTCTTATATACGCTTTGACTTATTATCATTTTTTATGTAGATAAATTTTAAGCAATTACCCTAACTCATAAATTCGATCGGAAACGTAAAGATTATATTTGTTGGAAGATATAATCTTTAATTAGATTTAGAATCTGTTAAACAAGGCTATTGATTTCGTTTCAGGCGCTTCGCTTTCCGCTAGCTTGACACTGAGCCCGCAGGACACTGAATAGCTTCCTTTAATCTGCCTAAGCACGAATGAAATGCATTAGCATTTTCGGAGGAGTCTTCGCGCCTTTCACTCCAATAAATAGGTGTATTTAAAATCAACAATCAGCTTTAATAGAGCCTAGACATAAAAAAAACACCTTAATAAAAAAGGTGTTACAAACAGTAGATAAATCCGGAAAACAAGGTTGTCGTCACCCTTGTATTATTTCATAAAAGAAATAAAGACCCTTCAGTGAAATAACAACACGATGAATGGTCTTTATTAAGGGTTTTAAACCATGCAGTGGAAAAAGGAGTCTTCGCGCCTTCCATTCAAATTACGCGGTCTCATAAAAGTATCGAAAAACTGCAACTTTGACGGAAAACTGAATCTCCATTGGTAAAAGAATGTTTTTTTCTAAAGGGACTACCTCACCATGACAACTGCCTGCATTCCTTCTTCAATCAGCTGTTTTAATTGATCATTTACGTCAATGCTTGCAAGTCCTCCATGGTAGCATACTGCATTTTCAACATCGTAAGCCAAATATTTCTCCAGTGAATGGACAGCTTGTTCGATTTCAGGAGTAACATGTGCAATCGGTCCTCTCAGCTTACCATTAAAGCAAAACATCGAATCAGCTGCTATCAATGTTTTGCTAACTTTATGGTAAAGGCTGATATGCCCGGGTGTGTGTCCCGGGGTGTGAATTACTTGTATGCCTCCGCAGAAAGGAAGTTCATCACCATCCTTTAAAGCTTTCGTAATCATTGCTTTTGGCGGATTTAAAGATATTTGTTTCATCGGATACGATAATGCTTCCCACTCTTCCACTGACATCTTGGAAGGATCAGTCTTCAGTAATGGTTTTTCTCCTTCTATATAGTGAATATCAAGCTGATGCGCATATACATCAATTTTTAATTCATTTAAAATCAAGTCAATATTTCCAATGTGATCTATGTCCTGGTGTGTAAGAATGATGGCTGTCAATCTCTCGAACGGTACGCCAACACGAGCAAGTTCTTTTTTTATTTCACCTATTTGCCCAGGCAGGCCGGTATCTATCAATATGGCAGACTGGCCATCCCATAGCAAGGTTGGATTAAATACACCATCATCCCCGAAAGCCTTTAGGCTTAAATTTAGCATTTCCACACCTTCAGCAATTCTCATATGTGATCCCCCCTATATTTTATCTGACATATTAAATTCTCTTTTTCAGTGGAAAAACCTCTTTGAACTGTAAAAAAGTTCATTTAATAGACGATAATCAAAATATATGATACGTCTATAAAACGTGAGAGAGGTCGATTGAATGGAAACTGCGAAAGAAAATCTCTTAATGACAATTGAGTCTTATAGGCAGGAAATGATAAAACTCGGTTTTACAAGTGGTTTAAATAGCGCGGAAATAGTTAAAATCAGTCAAGCGCTTGATAAGTTAATAATAAAATATCAGCAGCTGCTTTACTGAAAAAACAGTTAGGTTGCTTTTATTAACAGGTTTGGATACCTGTCACTTTTTATAAAAAAATTGCTTATATTTGTTATACATGTTGTCCTGCAAAAAAGGACTTTTTGTTATGTAAGAATATTACAAAGGGTCACCTGCGTTTTTTGGCAAAGTACTGTTCTAATACTGAACTGTGTTAGAAAAATAACCGGAAAAATTCCGTTTAAATTGCGAAATACCCATATTCCCTTATGAATAAGCGGAGTTTTTTCGCTTATATGATTCAAACCTTTGGGTTTGGGCTTATTTAGATCAGTTAACCGGAATTCCTCCGCTTACCTTTATTACTTAAGCTTCCTCTTTATACATTAGCCGGAAATTCTCCGCTTATTCACTCTCATCCCTATACGAAATCATTAATGAATCATTACAGAGCCAAAGTAAAACGTGGTTTTGTAAATAAAGAGCACAGCATTTTGCAGTCCAATTAACGAAGTAACAGAAATCACTTTAACCTTACATTTCTATATACAAATTGGACCACATTTATAAGCATATATTTATCATTATTGCGTTATATCAATAAAAATTGACCATCAAATTCACATGCAAATTGATGGTCATTTTAATATACATATTGGATTTTTGTGACAAGTAAACGAACCCGTTACACTTTGATGAGCGACCTATTTTCTTAGAGTTTGTTATAACGGTTTTGTTTCAATTACAGTTAATGGTCCATTTGCTCAGAATTCTTTGGATGATAACGGCAAAAAGAATTTAACTCCTTTTTTATTAAAGGGAAGGATCTTCATATCGGCAATTAAGTGGCTGGCATAGGATAACATGCATGTGGCGAAAACCCCTTCCACCCCAATTGATTCCTGGAACCTAGTCGCTATTGCAGCGAAATATAGAGTTCCAACAATAGAGTGAGTGTAGCTGCGATGTGGTACAAAGGATGCAATGATGATGTAAAAGCCCAGCAATACTAGCCAGCTTTCCTGCAGAGAAAATCCTCCTGCGAGAACTCCCACTCCTGTTACGGTAAGCATCCTCCTTTGTGTTAAAAAGGAAGACAAAACGATCATACCCGTCCCAATGCATATTCCAAGCCATTTTTCTGAACTGCCGCCTTCGAAGAAACTATATAGAATCATTAATAAACCGATTAGCTGCGCGACCGACCTGATCATTTTATGGGATAAGGTAATTTTATTACTTAGCTTTCCATCTACGTCCACATCAGGCAGTAAACCTGCTATTCCTCCCACCACTACTAAAAACAGGGTTGCTGGCGGATCGCTTTGCAATGTGTTTGCTGTTATAAATCCAGCTGCGGCTCCTAGAGCTGTATGTATTGTTCCGTTCAAATTCTCCACCTATGCTTTCGTTTTGAAATATCATTATAATTATATTTTACTATAATGATAGCGCCAATCCCATTAGGCCTATTTCTTAAAGTGAAAGCATTTAATCCCTTTCAAAAATTCGCTGTGTTAACTCATCCATTATTATCCTTTATATTTCACGTGGTTTAAGAATCAACATGGACTTTTATGATGATTAAATGAAATCATCATAATCCATTTTCCATTGAAACTCATCAAGTGAAATCGATTTTTTGCTCGTAAATATTATTCCTTCTGCTTCAAGCATCATCTTTTGTGTGAAGAACATTTCATCATCATCAAATCCGATTTCTCCTTTTGAATTAATGACTCTATGCCAAGGAAGATGATATTTTTCGGACATTGAATGGAGGATGCGCACTACCTGCCTGGCTGCCCTGGGACTCCCTGCTGCCCTTGCGATCTGTCCATATGTCATCACGTTGCCTGATGGAATGCTTTGAATAACTTTAATTACCTTTTCAGTAAAACTCGTCATATTTCCACTCCCTTAATTTATTTAGATTATCATAAAAAACCCGGCTAGTAATGTTTATACCGAGCCAGGCAGCTTGCTTTCGTTTTCTAATGATTTGAATTTCTTAATGATTGCCCTGCAAATCAACCCTAATGACCAGTAGATTGGGAATGAGTAAATGTGTTTCCAGGTAAGTTCTTTATAAATATGTAGTAATTCCATTGAAGGCTCTGCTACAAATGCGAGAAACAAGGAAAGGATCCCTGTGGCAATGATAAATTTTTTTAAGGAAGAGCTATACCTTTGGTACACAAGCATAAAAGGGATGATAACTACTCCAACGTCATACGGATATAACTGAGGGTTAATATAAGGTGTTAATCTTACTGGGTAAGTCCACACCATTGCGTTGCTTCCAATAGAGTCCAAAAAAATGGCTGAAACCCCGTAAAATAAACCAAATGCAGTATTTTCGATCACTTTCTTTTTATCGACAACCATCCACCAAATCAGTGCAGGAACTATCGAAAGAATGACCAGAAACCACCATCTTGCAGTTAAGAAATTTTTCTCGTGCCAGTAGCTTCTTAATATTTCATGATAATTCCGTTCTGCTTTCATTAACTCTTCTAGTGAGACGGTAGACAAGACATTTGTTTTGTGCAGGAGAAACTGTCCAATAATCTCCAATGTGGAAGAAAGCATTAAATCACACCCTTTGTATATAGAGTGTGATTTTTTTGTTTGTAATATGTAGTTGCCTTAATTTTGTTTTTTTAGCTCTTTAAAAATTCTCATTAACTGTTGTGGCTCGTTGTCAGTTACATAAGAATAGAGGCCTCTGGTTGTATGCAGATAAAGAAACCCTTTAGCATCTGAGATATTTCTGAAGGAGATGTCTAATATGTCTCTTAAGTGAAAATTCTCGGAGGCTGTCGTTAATCTGTCTTCATATATTCTGATCACTTCTTTGTTTTCTTCATATTTCTGTTCATTGCCTTCTATTTTTCTATGCACCGTTAAATATATTTGTGAGCATAGCAAATGACGCACCCCTTTCCATCCAGAGAGGTTCGAACTTTGTTGATTATTATTTTACACATGTTGATTAAGAATACCTAATATATTTAACAATGATAACAAGTCTAATTATCGAAGGGGGCTGCTTTTTGAAATGCATCGGTGAATTGCTGGATCAGGAAAAGTACGGTCATGAGTGGAACATAGCTGTTTTGGAAAATAAAGAAGCGATCATGAATGTTTTTGGATTGAAAAATGAAAAATGGCTGAATGTCTGGAATATTGATTCCCGTATTTTGACCCTGTTTTATAAATCTTTTGAAGCCCCGTATGATTGGTACATCGTGGTTTACGACTATCAAGCTTTCTGTGCGGATCAGGAAATAAAAGAAGCGATCATCTGGCATGAAATTGGGCATATCAAACACCCCGTATATGAAAATCAACTGAGCATTGAAAGTGAAATCCAATGCGACGGCCTTGCGATCAAAAAAGGGCATAAAGATGGAATGCGCAAGGTCCTTGAACTTACCTTAAATATGGCTAATTCTTTAAATCATGACTTACTCACCAAAATAACAACAGAACGGCACATAAAGCTGCTAGGATAAAGCGATATCATGTAAATATGGTTTTATAGGTGAAGAGATCATAAGAAAATTCCTTTTATCATGCTAAAAAATTAAATCAATTCCCATAAAAAAGCACCAGCCAAATTAAATTGGCTGGTGCTTTTTATATCATCCTGTGTTCCGTAAACCAGCAGCCACGCCGCTTATGGTTAATAAAACCTGTGTGAGCAGCTCATCATCTGGATCTTCAACATTACGAAGTTCCTTGATTAATTCTACCTGAAGGAAATTAAGTGGATCTACATAAGGATTTCGTCTGTGGACAGAATCCTTGATGTTTGGTGTATGGTCAAGAAGTTCTTCATCATCAGTAATCATAAGCAAAATATTCTTTGTTCTTTCGAATTCCTCGACAATGTTGCCAAAAATTCTATCGGCAATTCCCTTGTCTTCTACAAGTGAGGAATACTCCTTAGCAGTCGTTATATCCGCCTTCATCAACGCCATTTGCAGATTATCAACCGTGCTCCTGAAGAATGGCCATTCCTCATACATTTCCTGTAGAAGCTGGATATTTTCTGGGCTTTTTACAGCAAAGCTTTCCAACCCTGTTCCTGCTGCATACCATGCTGGGAATAACTGCCTGCTTTGTGTCCACGCGAATACCCATGGAATCGCACGAAGATTTTCAAATTTGCTGCTATTTTTCCTGCTCATCGGTCGTGAGCCAATATTCAACTCACTTAACTCCTGTAACGGTGTCGCCTGATTAAAGTAGGTGATAAAATCTGGATCCTTAAAAACGAGTGATTGATACTTCTTTAAGGAAACAGCAGAAATCTCTTCAATTGCATCTACCCATCTGTGATCACGCAAATGACCTTGCTCGGATTCATTCAGAACATTGGCAGCTGCTTTCAGCATGGTTGAGGTAGCCTGCTCAAGGCTCCGGTAAGCAATATCTTTGAGAAGGTAGCGGGAAGAAAGCACCTCTCCCTGCTCAGTGATTTTGACCCCCTGGCCCAGCGTCTCTACCGGCTGTGAAAGAAGGCTTCGGTTTAATGGTCCGCCCCCACGTCCCAAAGATCCCCCTCTGCCATGGAAGAATTTCAGGCCGATTTGATGTTTTTTGGCCATCTCATTAATTTCAAGCTGAGCCTTATAAAGCTTCCAGTTAGCGGTCAATGTTCCGCCATCCTTACTTCCATCCGAGTAACCCAGCATGATTTCCTGCTGATCATTCATTTGTCTCAAATGGTCACGGTATACAGGCATATTGAAAAGGGTCTCCATGATTTTTGGACCTGCAGTCAAATCATCGATGGTTTCAAGCAAAGGTGCTACATTCAAGTCAGTTTCAAATGTACCGTCCGCATGCAGCCTGTAAATACCTGCTTCCTTTGCAAGTACTAGTACTTCAAGCAGATCACTTGCCGATTGGGTCATGCTTACAAGGTATACTGTGATCGAGCGTTTTCCAAATTCATTATGTGCTCGTTTGATCATTTCGAAAACCTTAAGCATTTCCTGTGTTTCGCTTGAATAATCCTCGTGCAGCAACAGCAACGGCCGCGGGTCGGCTAAAACTTTCTCTAAAAGATCCAGTTTCTCCTCTTCTGATAAGGATGGATAATCCTTACAGATTCCAACCTTCCACAAGATTTCCGCAATTGCATTTTCGTGTTCACCACTATGGTTGCGGATATCAAGCGTAGCAAGGTGGAAGCCAAAAAGCTGTACCTGGCTTATAAACTTTTGCAAGGTTTTAAGCTCATGGTGTGCAGGATGATGGAGGTAAATGCTTCGCTTAATGATCATAAGATCTTCTAGCATTTCTTCTGAAGAATGATAGCCAATTTCAGATTTCCCCGCTTGTCTGAGTCTTTCAAGAATGACAGCAAATTTCCTGCGATACATTTCACCATCAATTGTCCACTTTTGATCCTCAGTCAGGTATCTCTCTTCATCTTGTAAAACGGATTGCTTTAATTCATCACTTACAGCTGCACGAGTTGTAGACTGGCTGAAGCGTTTCATTAAATCAACAAGAACAGCCTTATATTTTTTTAGTACAAGTCTTCTTTGTCGCTCCAATGTCTCCCATGTGACTTCAGGTGTAACGTTTGGATTGCCGTCCCTGTCGCCGCCAATCCATGAGCCAAATCGCAGAAAGTGCGGAACTTCCCACTCGTGATCAGCATAATGTGCTTTTAGACTTGTTTGAACCTCCTGATGGATTTCAGGCAAAACATCGAAAAGTGTTTGATCAAAATAATATAGACCATTTCTTACTTCATCTATTACAGTAGGCTTTCGATCTCGCAATTCATCTGTCTGCCAAAGGACAGAAACTTCGTTAAACAAGCTTTCCTCAATCTTTTCTCGTTCTCTTTTTGACAGGATTGGATTATCCAGGCTTTTCAAAATGTCAGCGATCCTTTTTTGTATTTCCAATATGGAACGCTTTGTGGCTTCTGTCGGATGTGCGGTAATAATCAATTCCAAAGAGATTGTATTAAGTACATCCTGGATAATATCTGAGGTTATTTGGTTTTCTTTTAGTGAAAGGATTGCTGCTTCGATGGAGCCTGGCTGGGCACTGATTTCTGATTTCATTAAATAGTCACGGCGCCGACGAATGCGGTGATTTTGTTCAGCTGCATTTATTAAGTGGAAATAGACTGAAAAGGCGCGGATAATATTTGTACGCATAGGAATAGACAATTTAGCAATTTCATCTTTTAATGCTGTATAAGTTTCGCTGTCATTGTCAGTCCTTAGCGTTTTACACATAGCTCTAATCTTCTCTACTTTTTCAAATAGTTCAACTCCGCCATGGTAAACTAGTATGTCCCCAAGGATGTTTCCAAGCATTTTTACGTCTTTACGCAATGGCAAACTGCTGTCGTTCACTTCGATTCCTGATGTCATTTTGTCACCTTCCTAAGACTAGTGGGAATTTTTTAAATATTAATATAACATAAAAATGCAAACAATGTGAAATATTATGCATATTTCTTTTTAATTAAGGTGTTTACCTTTATAAAAAATACCCTTTATTAATGAAACTAATCTAACCTTATCAATAAGTGTACGAATAAACGCTTCAATTATCCAAATTATGCTCTTAATAATGTCAATTATTTCGAAGTGGCTTGGAGCCTCCTAATACGATAATCCGGCGATTTATATGACAAAATTAAAGACCTTTCAACAATGGTCCTTAAGTTGTATAATATATTATTTACTGGCCTACAGGAATGACTTTTGCACTGGAAGAACGTTCATAAAATTCAATTGGGCCTGCACCGCTAATGATGATTTGTGTGTAACCTTGCATTTTCATTTCATATAGGCAATGATGCAGCAATGAGTAGCCGACACCCTTTGATCGATTGCCCATGGCCACCCCCATCGGACCAAAACAGCCTTCCACGTTTCCAACATTGAATGCTGCAAAACCGATAATGGCTCCTGCAGGATCCGTGGCTATAAAAATAGATGGTTTCGTTTTATCCAACCCTAACCTAATTGATTCCGTCCATCTTCCGGAAAATTCATGTTCAATTAACTGGATTAACTTTTCAGAATCAGCTGGACTGACTTTTCGTATGTTCTGGTATTTTAATTGGGGACAAGAGTATTCGGTTAAATCCACCATCATGTCTCTAGAAACCGTAGCATTAGAGAGGAGGAAGTGTCTTTGTTCTAAAGTTAAATAATCCTCAACATAGCCTGATTTTATTAATGCTCTCAACACATGCCCTTCATTTAAAAAAATCTGATTGTAACCCTCCATATAGCTGACTGCTTCCTCTAGTACCTGTTCAGTATCTAAGCTGACAGGCATATTAAAATGTTCATAAGAAGTGCCGGAATTTTGAACCACTGCTGGAGTTACTGTACTTTTTATCGAATTTACATTTATGCCAGAATGATGTATGGCCTCTTTTACAGTGAATGAGTCTTGCTCCAGACAGCCAATCAATAAATGTACAGGCAAAATGGATTGGCTGTTTGTCCTTTGGCATTCCGCCTCAGCAAGGATAATGGCCTTAGCCATTTGTTTTGTCAATTTAACCCTTCTGCTCCGCATGTCCAAGCCCCATTTCTATAAAAATGCTTTTATATTGATGTTCACGCGCTTGCTCGATTATTAACCTCTTTGTTTTTTTCTCTGTGAGATTGATAGCTATGCAAGGCCATACCGCCCATTACGATGATGATGCCCAGCCATGATAGTAATGAGGGAAGGGCGATCGATAAGATGGCAATTTCACCTGCCAAAGCGAACAAAACCTCCATCGCCTGGGTTGCTTCGACAGCTGCCAGCCTTTGCATATCTCCCCTCACAAGGTCTGTTGCCTTAAAAAACAGAACAGTAGCGATCACGCCTGAACTTATCGCTACCAGGAGGGATTGTATACTTTGATTTAAAGTGGGCGGTCCTTCGGTAAACAGACCAAATAATGACAGCATAATCCAGAAGGGCAGACTTGCAAGCGTCATTCCCAAAACTCGCTGGTAGGCATCCAGCCCTCCGTTTGTCACATCCATCATTTTACGGTTGCCTAATGGATAAGCAAATGAGGCGAACAATACAGGTACTATGCCCATTAGCATCACTTTCAGACTGATCTGACTTGTATGCTCCAATTGCATTAAGACGATGCCTAAAAGAATGACCAATGACATACTCAAACCTTTAAAAGGTATTTTAGCCCGCGCTTTTATCACTCCATGGTTCGTTTGGATCATTTCGTAAAAAAAAGGGGCAAGCAAGGCGCCAGAGATAATCGTGATTTGCCACGTCCCAGCAATCAGCCAGCCAGGTGAATATGCTGCTGAAAAGGTCAAGGGTGCGTAGAACAAACCAAAGCCAACAAAGCTCCACAGCAACCATGCGCCAGGATTCTTTTTCATTTCCCTGATTAATTGTTTGAAGTTCTTTCTTGCCAGCACTATGGCCATCAGGAATGGAATCATAAAAATATACCGTAATGATGCGCTCCATATCCAGCTTCCGCCTGATAATTCCATCGACTGGTTCAGCACGAAAGTAAATGCAAAAAAGAAAGCTGCTAAAATGCCTAAAAATATTGGTCCCATTCCCTCACCTCTTGATTGATGTTAATGATCGGTTTTAACCTCTGGGGCGATGTTTTGAATCCTGTTTGTCCATATGACCCCTGAAAAGCCTTCAGGCAGACGCACAAGGTCTTCAGTTGTGTCGAATCCTGTAGAGAAGTCCCTATCGTCTCCGCCTACAATGATGGTTCTTATATTATTTTTTTTCATTCGGTCTATGAATTTTTCCGGCCATCCCCAAATCCATGGGCCGATTTTTTCTGGTATATGCAGCTGGGTATTTTTGCATGCTCCTGGAACATATCCAGTCCAGCCGAATGCCAGGTAAGGCAATAAACAGCTTTTCAACGATTCTTTTGACATAACACGCGTGTTAGGCAACATTGCCTTTAATGCTGCGACTGGCTGGTCGCCTCCATATACAGAAATATGTTCTACAGAGTTTTCAGGATAATGCTTCAGGTAATTGGCCAGCTGCCTTCCTTCCTTAGGGTCATTGCTTTTAACATGGATCAGCAGCTCTTTTCCTGAAAATGTTTTTAATACCTCATCGAGAGTAGGCATCATACCAATCCCTTTACCACGAAACGGATAGGTTTTTCCCTCGTCAGCGGTGTAACCATAACCGATATCAAGCCCCTTCAATTCAGCAAGGCTATGCTCCCTTGTTACCCCATTGCCATTAGTACGGCAATCCAATGTCCAGTCATGGAACACGACAAATTCACCATCATTGGTGGGTTGGACATCGAGCTCAACGATATCTGCTCCTGCTTCAAATGCTGCATCCATTGAAAGGATTGTATTTTCCAGAAAATCGTGTTCAGGCTTATGTATGCGTTCAGCTGTACATGTGTCTCCAGTGATTCCTTCCATTTTGAAGGTCTGGGCAACTCCTCTGTGTGCGAGCAAGAGTGGCTCCTGTTTATTAGACGAAAATAGGTTGGTGTTGTTGAGGAAAGCGAACATGGTGATAATGAACAGAAGGATTGTCATTTTTCTTTTTAAAAATTTCATTTGTCGCCTCCAATCTTTTTCAATATATCATACTAATTGTCTGTAAATCACCAAGTTTTCTTATAGAAAAAACGCCTGGCATCGCCAGACGTTTTCCCTTACATTACCTTCTGTTCATAATTAATTTCGTTTGGTTTTTCATATGTTACATATGTTCCAGCAATAAAATCGTGAATCGCTCTTTTGTCTTTGCGGAGTCCCACCATAAACGCGCTGACGATGACACCAATCCCCAATGTTAAAAGATATACAAGGCCAGATACAACTGTGCGCATCAGCATTGTGCCAAAGCCAAGCTTCTCTCCATTGACTTTAGCGATTCTGACGCCGACGATTTTTTTGCCAACTGTGTATCCTGACCATACGACAGGAACAAGCAGAGTATAGAGAAGATTAAGAGTAGATGAAAATCCACTATCCTCGGCACTGCCTGTAACTAAATAACTGATGATGGCAATCGGTATTCCGATAATCAATCCATCTAAAATGGATGCACCTACTCTTACCCAAAATCCTGCAGGTCTGTTCATGATTATTTTCCTCCTGTTATATTCATTTATTTTAATAAATCTGCAATCTCCTGCTCGCCTGATTGCAAGGCGTGCATTCGAGCAGTCATTCCCGAATAATCTTTGGTGCTCGGGTCTGCGCCGAAATCAAGTAATAGTTTAACAGCTTCAATATTCCCGCTGAAAACAGAATAAGTAAGCGCTGTGTAACCACCGCTCGTTTCCTGGTATTGGGGGTCACCGCCTGCTTCATGAAGCATTTTAATCATAGATGGGTTGCCTGCTTCTGCGGCAGTCATGAAAGGAGTCATCCCGTAATCCGTTTCAAAGTTCGGATCGGCTTTCCTTTCAATCAGAAGTTTTACCATAGGCTCATTGCTGTCCTTAACAGCCCAATCTAAAGGTGTATAACCATTATAATCTATAGTGTGGATGTCTTCGCCATTCTCGATTAACTTTTTCGTTTTAGACAGGTCTCCAGCAACAACTGCCTCGATCAGAGGGGATTCCTCGCCCTCGTCCATCCATCCTTCCTCTTCATATAAAGCTTCAGAGTCAAATAAATTAATAGCGTAATAGCCGCCTGCTCCTAAGATGGTAAAGGCCATTATTGAAGCCGCAACGTATGCAAGAGCTGCCTTCGATTTCTTACGACGGATGAAAATTTGATCTGTTTCGCCAAAAAAAACGCTGATTTCATTAATCCGTTTTGGCAGTGGCGGATGTGTCGATAACACTTCAGCTAACCAGACAAAAAATCCTTTCTCATGATTGATTTGGTCAAGATATTCAGCTCTGTTGACTTTCCCGTACATTGTTTTACCAATCGCCAGGATTGTCAAACTGTTTTTAGCAGCAGAATTATTGCCGGTATAGTAGGCCGCATATCGATCACACGTAAACTCACAAGCTCTCAAATACATTTCTGCTATTCCAGGGATCCACATTGATGGGAGTATAAACATCATCTTACCAAGATGATTCCGTTTAATATGGGCAAGTTCATGAGCAAGGACGAAATTAAGTTCCTCTTCTGCACCATGTTCCACGAGGTCAAAGATCTCAGAATAAACGACCACCATATTACGTCCAAAAAAACGTGTTGCAAAAGCGTTCATTACTCCACCTGACTGCAGGACATAGATATCCGGCATTTGTTTGAAGTCCATCTTTACACAAAGCTCTTCAACCGTACTATGAATAAGCGGAAATTGATTCGCACCAATTTTCACACCATTCAACCGGATGTGGCCGATCATCAAGGCATGCAGCAAAAGTGAGACCGTCATAAAAGCCACAATAACGAGAAGTCCAACAACAGATAAAGCAAAAAGAATATAAGATACAATACTAATACATAATACAATCCAAAAATATTTATTCTCATTTTTATGGATCAGTTCATTTTGTGTGTAGGTCTGTGTAGTCATGTTTGGAAGCTCTCCTTAGGCACAATTATAATGATTATAGGAGAAAATAAAGATTTGGTATAGATGTTTTTTATAGGTATGTATTCCTTTTTTATCCACCTGACTAAAGCGCCGTAAAATGACCCTCAATAATTTAAAGAAATTAACAGAGAAATACATATGCAATTTTTGTGGTTGTGACATCTTATTTGTTTGAAAATAAAAATGAGGACCATATTGGCCCTCATTTTTTTAATAAAACCCTTGGATTCTTTAAAATAGCTCTTAAGCTTGCTTTTTCAACATGCTGTTTTTTCTTTTGGTACTGATCAATCAAATCATTTAAGCGTTCAAGCTGGAATGCATAATCAAAGATAACTGAGCCAATAATTACAAGGCGGAGTTTATGTTCTCTTTCATAAAACGTATCCTCCATTATTCCTTCGAGAAATTGACCGCTTTCTTCAAGGAGATCTGCTTTATCGATTTCTTTAATTTTTCCAGCATATTTCAGTAAGATCATTTCATGATAATTGATCAATTCTTCAAGATGGTGATCAAACTCCCTCGTTTCCTCTAGTTCAGGCCTACTCTGGAAAAAATGGTCTTCAATGATATCAAGAAGCTTAAGGCCCTGCTGCAGACAGGCAAGCATCTGTTTAAAAACGACTATTTCCCGGACATCTAATGGTTTGAGCTTCGAAATTTTTTCGCGTTCCTCATCAAGGATTTTGTATAGGTCTTCTAATTTGGATACATCTTTTTTAAGCTGACTCCATTGGTTCTGGAATGTTTTTTCAGTCAATTCATTCGATATGGCAGTTCGCATCAGCAATGACATAGTCCTGAAACTTGAATCCATTTTTTCACTGAAATTTTTATTATAATTCGGTGGAGAGATGATGAGATTCACTAAAAATGCCGATCCCATCCCGACAAGGACAATAATGAATTTATTCCCAGCCGCGACAATCCCTTGGAATTCCTGTGAACTCATCATGACTAACACTGTAATCAATGTTAAGGAAATCGAGCCTTCCATTTTAAGCTTTAAACTTATAATAATGACGATGACCATTACAAGTCCGATGACGATTGGGCTGTTGCCAAACAAGTAAATTGAGCTTACTGCAATAATTGCTCCTAGTGTATTCGCCTGGAATTGTTCCATCACTTGTTTCCATGATCGGTAAATTGAGGGCTGAATCGTAAAAGTTGCTGCAATCGCAGCAAATACAGGAGGTTCCAAGCCCAGCCATTTTGTTATATATAAAGCGAGCACCACAGCAAGCCCTGTTTTTAAAACTCGTGGTCCTAATGTGATCAATCAAATCCCCCACTAATCAAAAGAATTCTTCCATTCTATAATTACCTTGTTCCAAAAAATGAAACACATCTTTATCATACCTGATTTAATTCCTAACATAAAAGGATACGTTAATTCCTTTTGAAAAGGTTATCAGCTATGAGAGCGGGAAATAATAATCATAGCAGCAGCTTTACAAAGGTGGGAATACGATGATCAAATTAGAAAGAAATCACAATCCTAAAATGAATGGGCAACTAATCTCAAAAATTACTGGAAAAGAATCGATTATTGAAGATTTAGTGAATGAAACAAAGGCTCTTTTTCTTGAAGCGAGTAAGGATTATTCTCCTGCGCTTGCCCGTACTTCGACTGTTATATCATCCTTATTCACTAATTTCAGAGCGACCTTAAGAAAAGTTGCTCTGACTAAATCAGCATTCGACGAATTTGACCAATATGATACGATCGTGGATCAAAACGGGAATGTGTATCCAGAATGGATCGAACTTTTAAAAGATGAGTATAATCATCTATTAACTGAAATAAATCGAGAGGTTCATATTGAGGATTATGGAGCAGTTGGTGATGGAATGACGGATTGTACCGAAGCTTTCCGGATGGCTCTTGGCAAGGGGCGTGTAAAGGTATTCATACCTGAAGGCGTCTTTGTCACAAGAGAAATTAAGCTCCCTTCCTGGAGTGCCCTAGTTGGTGCGGGTAAAGGGAAAACGACGATAAAACTGCATGAATCTGCACCTAAAGGCACCAGGCTTGTTACGAATCGAAATCACCGTACAGGTAACCGGAATATTTTTGTAAAAGGCATGACTCTTGATTGGAATGTAGAGCGCCTTGGAAACGTGGAGAAGACCAGTACATGGGGGAATCACTCGAGCTGCCTCTTATATGCGAATGTTAAATTTGGCTGGGTAAAGGATATCGAAGGAATCAATCCGGGCCTTCATTGCTTTGATATATCCTCCCCTCTCTACAATTATTATGGTGACGGCTATCGTGCCCGAGGAGGCAGTGAATATATCTGGCTGGATAATCTTACGGGTTATGGTTTTGGTGATGATGGTATTACCACGCATCATAGTGATAATATCTTTATCTCAAATAGCCATATGTGTGATCCTAGCGGCAGGGCTCATAAAAAAGGATTTTCCAATTCGAATGGGATCGAGATTGATGATGGTTCACGAAATGTTTGGCTAGTGAACAATTCAAGCGCAAGATGTTTTGGCGGCATAGAAATAAAAGCCCACCACACCTCATCTGCTGCGAACAATGTGGTCATCATTGGCCATATTTCTGTAAATGATAACCGTTCCTACAATTTCCGACACATTGGTCATCATAAGGAAAGTGATCCGGAATCCAAAACGGCGATCAACATAAAAGCAGCCAATATCGTTTCAATTAATCCTATTTATACTGATTTATACGCAAATTCCTCCCCTCGCGCGATGGTAATTTCAGCATATAAAAATGTTGCAGTGAATCACTTTTATGTCATCGGAGATCCACAATATGATTATGGGGACGAACCGGTCATCGCCATTCAATATCGCTCGAGAAATGTGGTTTTCAATAATGTCCATGTCAGTGGGTTTATCAAAGCAAACAATGATATTAGGGTTTTTGGCGGTGAACATCACGCAGATAATGTAAAAATCCGTAATGTGTTTGTCAGGCATTCAGCACCTAAAGCGATTCATATTGGAAAAGGAATTGAGAATGCAACAGTTGAGAAAATTGTTGCGGAAGCAGTTAACGGAAAATCCGTGGTTGAAGTGGCTGGGAAAAATGCTCAAATTGCTGAGATTGAAGCAAAAGGATTTAAATTTGCCGTTGTGCAATCCGGGGGAAAGAACAGCACGATTGGTTAAAAATAGAAATAAAAGCGAATCCTTTATGGGTTCGCTTTTATTTCTTTTTTGTATTTGGCTCTGTTAAACANNGGGGCTGGCGCTGAGCCTCCTCGTGGCTTCGCTCCTGAGGGGTCTCACCTGTCCAGCTGCGCCCGCAGGAGTCTACGCGCCTTCCACTACAATCAACAGGGTTTAAAAATCAACATTCAGCTTTAACAGAGCCTTGTTTTTAAGAAACCTATAATGTACCCCTTTTGGAATATTTCTCTTTCACCAATACAAAAAAAGAAGCAGAGCTTACCTGCTTCTGTAGAATTATGATAGAACCCATTTCTTGATTGCCTGCGCGACTCCGTTTTCGGTGTTTTTTCCTGTAATGTCGTCCGCGGCTTTTTGTACTGTTTCCTGTGCATTGCCCATGGCGATGCCTAATCCAGCCTCGGTAATCATGGCAATATCGTTCAAGCTGTCGCCGACTGCCATAACATTTTCCATTGAAATACCAAGCAGGCTGCAAACCTTTTGCAGACCTTTTGCCTTGTTGATTCCTATTGCATTTACTTCAATATTGACCAGGCTTGAATTACTAATTTCAAAAAAGCCTTTAGCCTCCAGCTCTTTCAGCACTTTTTCACGGATGGCATCTTCTTCGATGTGGAAGCCAAACTTTAACCACTCTTGTGAAAGGACATCTTCTGGCATTTCATTGTTCCAGTTATTTTCGGTGCTGATTGCCCAGAACTTCGCGTTGTTCTGTCTGGATAGATCATGCATCCATTGGATATGCTCTGTGGCGACGGGAGTCCGTTCCACAAGTTCTCCATCCGGACCCCAGATTTCACTCCCGTTCACAGTCACTAGATAGGACGATAACTCAAGCGATAAAACATAATCTTTTGCAGTTTTCAGGCTTCGGCCAGTACTTAGTACAACTTTAACTCCTCTGTTCTCAGCATCTTTGATTGCCTGTCGATTTTCATCAGAAACCTCGTGATGTTCGTTTAATAGCGTTCCATCCATATCCAGTGCGATCAGTTTTATTTCTGGTCGTTTTTGTTTCAAAATTGTCCTCCAATCTCCTTTTCTAAATCAAGGAGTGAGTTATAAGACTAATTATTGTTATTTATACTTTCGATTGCTTGTTTGACAGTTGAGAACGTTTTAATACTAGAGAAATCCACGCCTCCTTCTACAGCAGCCTGAGCCAGTTCAGGTCTCATTCCTGTAGCGATGGAGTCCACTCCCAATAGTCGGAGCACATTATGGATATCGAATACATGCTTGGCAATTGTAGCATCGATTGTAACAATACCTGAAAAATCAATGATCAGACATTGTATTTTTTGTTTTGCGACTAAGGGTACAGCACGTTCCATGATAAGGGTTGCCCGGTCATGGTCCATCTTCCCAACAAGTGGCAAGACTGCGATATTTTCCTGGACGGGGACAACAGGAGTCGAAAGGATATTAACTTCGTCCTGTACTTCCTTCATGAGTTTTGAATTTTGTCTTTCAAATGCGAATACAGTTTCATTAATGCTTATATCAAGCATGTTGTTTACTCTCTTATTAATCCAAATTAAGTCCTCGACTTTAAGATCATGTCTTAAACAAATCTCAGCCATTTTATCAATGAATACAAGTCTTGTTGGCGGATAACGGAGGATTATGTCTGAAACTCTTCCCCCTTTTGCTGCTTCTCGTTCCCCATTATTTCGGCTCCATTCAAGTAATGCTTCAGGAGTTGTTTCATCAGAGTTTTTTATGGTTTCACCCAGAAAACCTAAATACTCAGTATAAACTTCAATCGCCTGGTTGATCTCTAACTGTGGTATTTCAACCCCGATCTTGTCGATGATCTTTTCGACCATTTCCTTTGATATTTGTTCGGAATTTTGCTGTAGTTCATTCGCCACCGCTGTAATTGAATTCACCCTGGTCACTTCCCTTTTTTAACTCTAATCGTTTAATTAATGATTTCGAATTATCATGTCAAATCCAGTTTTAACAATAGAATACACTTTTATTTAAAAATTATCTTCTCTCAAGCTAATGATATTTGATAGAGAATACAAAAATAATTACGTTGACCTAGGAAGATATTACTCATTTTAAGCAGCTAAATGCAAATGAATGAGTGATTAATTATCTTTATGTGAAAAAACACCGGCTTGAATGACCGATGTTTTTTCACATAACTACTTTATTAATATTCCTTTGATATTCGGGTGGATACAAAGAACTCTTTCTCTGGTTTCATCCATTTTGTACCCTTATCGGACACTAGATATATTCCCTTATCTAGATCATAATAGACTTCAATATGGAAGGACCCCACTTCTATTGTGCTTTTTCCTCCATAAGGAGTTCTTTCTTTATTCTGGTCAAATGCTCCATTTATCATTGAAATAATGTCACTGATGGTCTTTTTATCGG
The DNA here is from genome assembly GCF_036964885.1 of Bacillus sp. JJ1122. NCBI lineage: Bacteria > Bacillati > Bacillota > Bacilli > Caryophanales > Bacillaceae > Bacillus > Bacillus sp. JJ1122. The sequence goes on from NZ_JBALQL010000026.1 coordinate 90,407, forward strand.
TTATTTTAAAACAGTCTTTACTTCGCTCGGGCTGTTCGTTAATACATATTGACTCAGGCTCTTTTTCGATCCATGCTGTTGCAATCATTCTCTCTCTCTTATCAAAAATAACTTCGGTCTGATTCTGATTCTTAAAATATCCTGCTCCTATATACAACTCCCATTTCTGCCCTTTTTTATGCCAGGTAGACATGAAGCCAGCCCCATCCTCATTATGATAGTCAGAGGACTGGACAGAGACTTCTTCCCAGCCGTTTTCGGGGAGAACCTTCTTATAGTATGCCAATATTTCTTCCCAATGATCACCTTCTATGACATACTCAGGACTACCATCAGGACTTAATCCTTTATATAGAGGAACATCTTTCGAGCGTTCGGGTATAAAACTCTGGCCTGCATAGCGTTCTTCCCTTTCTTTCTGGAAAATAAAAAAACCTCCTGCTACTAAAAGTAAACCCAAAATAACGAGTAATGTTCTTTTCATTGCCAATCATTCCCCAATATGTTTTATTTTTATAATAATGCAAAAAATGGGAAAATAAAATATGCAGTTAGTCTGACTCTTAGTTTTGGTTGTATTAAATATTATCTATTTCGGGACTCGGTGGATCTTCATATCCGTAGTTGCCAATTAAATTTTAGAACAATAGAAAGACCTTATATTTAAGGTTCCAGTTTTTGAAAAAGATACAATTCGTTTATCAGCGATTGAAATCCCCAGACTAGGTTTATAGATCAACATAAATAGAAAAGACTGTAGACAATCTTGTTTTCAGAGATAGTCTACAGTCTGAGACCATATATGAAAGGTCCTCATTCCCTTTTTATCTAAAAAGGATTATACTGTATTTACTAAAATTAATGTTCAGGAGGCACTCTAAATGACAAACAATACTGAAGAACCAAAGAAAAAGTTAAGCTTGCAGGAAGCAATTAAACAACAGCTTGAAAATAAAAAGAAAAACGCAGCTGGTGGTAAAGGCAGTTCAAACCACATGGACCAAACAAAGAAAATGAAGAGCCAGCAAACGAAAAAAGTAAGCAACCAGCGCAGAAAAATGGGTGTGTAATGACCGGACAAAACCGAAAGGACATCACACCAGGTCTAAAAGTGAACATTGTTCTAAAAGAGGATCAAAGATCGGGTAAACTTACAGCAGGAGTTGTAAAGGACATACTTACCAATTCAAGTACTCACCCACATGGCATTAAGGTCAGGCTTGAAGATGGACAGGTTGGCAGAGTGAAGGAAATAGTAAAATAAAAAAAAGCATTAAAGGATGATTTCCCTTTAATGCTTTTTTTATTTGCGCGTTATTAGAAACCGTTGCAATTGTTGTTTGTGGCTTATCAAACCAATAGGCCATAGTGGTGTTCTGTTTTTCCAAATTATGTTTATTTAAGTATCCAAGAGGCTTTATTGGCGCTTCATTTTTCCAAATTTTGTTTATTTAAGTATCCAAGACACCTAATTGGAGTTCCGTTTTTCCAAATTTTTCGTTTTTCAAAACCAAGAGACGATATTGAAGCTCTTTTTTTTAATTTTTCCATTTTTAGAGTAACAAGAAACCTTATTGGAACTCTTTTTTTCAAATTTTTTTTTTTTCACGTAGACTACAGGCCATATTGGTGTTCGGATTTTCCAAGATTTTCTTTTTTAAATAACCAAGCCTCAATATATTTTCAGCTAGTCTTCTCCTTCACTTTTTCAACAATTATTTTATTGAGTTTCGGTGCCAATTGGAACAGTATAGTTCCAATGAAGGCGATCACCAGAATATAGATGCTTGCAAACATCTTTAATTCTCCAGTGGCTAGTGCTGCGATTATTACTGAAAATTCTCCGCGTTGCGTTAAAGATAAACCGGCTTTCAAGGAATAGCTTCTTGGCAGGCCAAACCATTGACCGCCAAAATATCCGACGATTAACTTATGAACCAAAGACCATAGAATCAGGACAACAAGTAACCCAGCATGAGGTATATCAGTAGTCAGCTCAATATGGAGCCCGAAATTCAGGAAAAAGAAAGGAAGAAAAATATTCCGTACTGGCAAAGCCACTTTTTCAACCTTATCCTTAATGGATAACTCCGATAGCATCATTCCTGCAAGGAAAGCACCAATTACTTCAGATAAACCAAGAAACATGGCTATACCGCCATACGTTAAAGCAATTCCTGTGATTAAAACGATGAAAATATCATCCTGCTTAATGTCCTTCAGTATCGGTTCAGCTTTCTTAAAAACTATTCTAGCGAAGAAAACAGCCACTCCAGCAAGCACGGTTATTTTCAGAATGATAAATAAGAAATCTTTTATTGTAAAGCCTTCACCCGTAAGGCCGATCAGAACAGTAACAAGAATAGGAGCAATCAAATCTTCAAAAACAAGAATGAGGAGCATAAATTCTGATTCTTTATTTTCAGTTCTATTTTTATCTTCAAGGAGTTTAGCGGTTATGGAAGAACTTGTAGCGTAAACGATCCCTCCCACGATTAAGGATGAAACCCAATCAAGGCCGAAAAGATAACTTATTCCTGCTGTTACAAGGATCCCAAGAACAGCGTCGAGCAAACCGCCCTTCCATACTTTCCCGCTATTACGGATGAGTCTGTTAACGGAGAACTTCATCCCTAGCAGAAAAAACAACAGAACCAAACCAATCTCTCCAGCAGCCTCTATTACCCTGGATTCATCAAGAAAAGCGGATAAAACAAGACCGAGCAAAATATATAATAATATATCGGGGATTTTAATTATTTTGATGCCGATGATGCCAATTAGGAACAAAACCAGCAGGAAGAGACCGATGGCCAACGTCAAATTCAAAGAGCAACAACACCTTTACGAAAGTAATAGTAATCCTATGATTAACTTCCCTTTCTTCTACCCTTTTTATTATCATTCAACACTGATAATTTGCCTGCTCTCAAGCTTTAATTCGATTAGGAACACGAAAATATGATAAAATTATTCTAAGACCACGTACTAAGATAAGCACTTCATGATCAATTAGAGAAATGTTTAAGGGGGAAAAAATGAACAGTATACCAGAACAAGTACTTGTCCAATACCAGCATAAAGGCATTACAAAAACGAAGCTTGCTAAAAGAATACTTTTTATCATTTTAGGTGCTGTGCTTATGGGAGTAGGAATTGAGGAATTCCTTGTCCCCAATAGAATACTTGATGGCGGAATTGTAGGTATTTCGATTATCCTTTCTCATCTATCAGGTTTGCGTCTTGGCCTATTTATCTTTATTCTCAACATTCCTTTCTTTTTCATCGGTTATAAACAAATTGGAAAAACTTTTGCCTTATCAACTCTATTAGGAATCACGGTTCTATCCTTGACGACCAGTTTCCTTCACGAGGTACCTGTTTTTACTGAAGACCTTCTTTTAGCGACAGTATTTGGCGGCATTGTTCTGGGTGCTGGAGTAGGGATTGTTATCCGCTACGGAGGGTCGTTAGACGGAACGGAGATATTAGCAATCCTCGCAAATAGAAAACTGCCTTTCTCCGTAGGTGAGATCATCATGTTCTTTAACATTTTCATTTTTGGAACAGCTGGTTTTGTCTTTGGATGGGATCGAGCAATGTATTCGATCCTGACTTATTTTATTGCGTTCAAAACGATTGATGTCGTGATGGCCGGATTGGACGAATCAAAAGCAGCCTGGATTATCAGTGAACAACATAAGGAAATCGGCGAAGCTATCCTGGCTCGCCTTGGCCGCGGGGTTACATATTTGAATGGTGAAGGAGCATACACAGGGGATGACAAAAAAGTAATTTTCTGTGTCATTACAAGACTTGAAGAAGCTAAATTAAAATCGATTGTTGAAGAGCTTGATGATACTGCTTTCCTGGCTGTCGGCAACATTGCAGAAGTCCGAGGCGGAAGATTCAAGAAGAAAAATATACATTAAAGGAAAAGGAAAGATGCATGATCATCTTTCCTTTATCATTTAACCTTCGAATAAACAATGGTATCATATGATTGCCCGTTTTGAATAATGTAGTTCTTCAAAATCCCCTCCTTGTGGAATCCCAATTTCATAAGTAATGAATTTGATTGACGGTTCTCTTGAAATACAACCGCACCTATTCTTATTAAATTCATATCATTAAAACCAAATTCTAATGCTTTGCTTATGGATTCCTGAGCATATCCTTTTCCCCAGTATTCAGGATTGATCTCATAGCCAATTTCAGCCCGCCTATTTTTTGAAGACCAGGCATGAAATCCTACTGTACCTATCAATCGACTTTGACCCTTTATTTGTATTCCCCATCTGAATCCTTTATTTTCAATATAAATCATTTTAAATGAATGAATAAGTCCAACAGTTTCTTCAATCTCAGTCATCTTTTCCGAGCCGTAGTGCTGCATAACACGATCATCTGAAAAGTTTTCAAATAGGTCCTTTGCGTCATCCTCGTAAATTTCTCTAAGTATTAAACGGTTTGTTTCTAATTCTGGAAAGTCCATATGTCCTCCTGTTATGAATCACTCTATATTACTTAATACTCATTTCTTTTCTAGGGAGTAAATGTCCTGCTAATTCAAAGAAAAAGTCGCCCTTTATGGACGACCGATGAATTTATTCTCCTGCTGGTGCAGAATCCACTGCAATTTGATAGGCATCAAGCAGATTGGTTTTTTCTATATCGTTGTTCAAACCGACTAAATACTGCTCGCCTCCCTTTTCTTCCACCTTCATCAGAATAGTGCCCTCTCGATCTCGGAGCAATGCAAAGGAGTCGCCTTTCATGTCAAATAGTGCTTCTACTTCATATTGCCTTTGTAATCCTTTTTCATCCACTACAGTTACCAGGTCCCGGATTGAATCTTGATCCAATTTTCATCACCTCCAAGTATCATATAATTTTCCCTTGCATTCTCTTTGTTATGAAAAGGGATTACATTATTGCCAAGAACATTGGAAAACATAAATTGTCTGTTGTTTTTTCAATCATGCTTGCTAAATCAAAATTGTTCATGAATTTTAAATAAACTTTTAAATTCACTTCTATTTTTTCATCTATATAATATTCCTAACGAACATGTTTTTTGGAGGGTGCACTTGTGAAAACAGCAGGAATCATAATAGGATCTACGATCGTGTCATTCGCATTTAATCTCTTTCTTATTCCTCATGGTATTATGAGCAGCGGGATAAGCGGTCTTTCAATCATTTTATCTATGCTCACCTCCATTAACACAGGAATATTTAATTTTCTTTTGAATTTTCCATTACTAATCCTTGGTTATTTAAAATTAGGTCGTAAATTTATTTTATATACAATACTATCCGTTGTGATCATTTCAATAACCCTTTATTTTATTCCGGTTGTTGCTCTGGCGGAAAACTCAATACTATCTTCTATATTTGGCGGTGCAATTGCTGGATTAGGAATAGGGATTATCTTCCGTTCATCGGGATCATCAGGCGGTTTCGATATAGTCGGAATGCTTTTGACAAGACGAAAAGATTTCCCTATGGGAACCTTGTTATTCGCGATGAATTCGATAGTAATATTGTTATCAGGGTTTTTATTTAGCTGGGATGCTGCATTAAATACACTAGTTTCCATTTTTGTTCTTGGTAAAGTAATAGACAAAGTTCATACCCATCATGTTAAACTCACCCTAATGATCATTACTAAAAAAGGTGAAGAAGTTAAACAGCATTTGTTAAAGAATGTTTATCGAGGTGTAACAGTCATAGACTCAGTTGGTGGCTACTCTAACGAAAAAAGTAATGTAATCATTACAGTGATCTCACGATATGAGCTTACCGAAGTTAAAACACTGATTGAAGAAATCGACCCTGATGCTTTTGTAAATATTACTGAAACTTTAGAGGTAATGGGACTTTTCCATAGGAAACAACATTAACCCTAAAACATTCAAGAAGGAGAAATGAACTCTTCTTGAATGTTTTTTTATTTTCCATTAAAAATCATCTTGAAATATTATTCATTTCATCATATAATAATTGAGTCGCCAAAATTATATCTGGTCTCAGTAGCTCAGTAGGATAGAGCAACAGTTTCCTAAACTGTAGGTCGGAGGTTCGAATCCTCTCTGGGACACTTAAATAAAGCCTTTCTCTTTTTGAGAAAGGCTTTATTTTTTGAGGAAATGGAACTAAAGTGTATCGTTTGTCGTCTATATAGGTGTTATAGCATAATCGCTCACATTTAATATTACAGAAAAGTGTTATATATCTTCTTTTGGATTAAGATTGATAGTTTGTGGTATTTATAGACCATGACCAATTGAGTTAAAGGGGAAATTTTATGAGAGCAAAAATGAAGGATACTCCATATTTATTATTTTTGCTGGTGATGCCAGCATTAGGATTCATATATAAACTTTTAAATGCAAATCCTCGTGATCCAGTCGTCCTTTCTACACACATTGATACTATGATTCCTTTTATACCTGTGTTCATACTGCCTTATATTATTTGGTACGCTTTTATTTTAGGTTACCTGATTTATTTTTGGTATAAAGATATCAGTGTTTATCTCAAGACTTTGAGTGTAATTGTAATTGGTGAATTGGTTTGCTTTGTGATTTACTTTTATTTTCAAACAACAGTTCCTCGTCCAGATGTGTCCGGAGATGGCCTTTTAACGAATCTCGTTCGAATGATTTATAGTCATGACCAGCCTTATAATGCATTTCCAAGCATCCATGTTCTAACGACATTCGCTATCCTTCTCGGCAATATTAACATTCGGAATAAGCACTTGTTTCACTCTGTTTTTGTACCAGTGATTGGTTCATTGATTATCATTTCAACTCTTTTTGTAAAACAGCATTATATTCTCGACATGTTTGGATCGATGTTTTTAACATCATTCATTTATGGAATTGTTTTTGAACTTTATGAACTGAAAGTTGCAGAGAAATCCAATACAGTTTATTTAAAAGAATAGCGAAAGAAGGGCCATCAGATATTGATGGTCCTTTTTGTTGCTTTTTTAAGAGGTCAATTATTACTGGAGAACCTTGTATTGTACCGTATGGATAATAATCTCCCTCACCTTCACCTTATTGCAGATAATTGCGACCTAGAAATATAAGATGCTTAACTTTCTTTAGTCCATATCTTTTTTTGTAAAACAAATGAAATTATACCGATCAGAACAACCACAAATAAACTGACAAAGAAACCCATCCGGATGTTTTTTTCCATTAGCGTTCCACTTACAGCGGCTAGAATTAATAGAATGCCTAAGAATGAAGTGAATTTACCCCATACTTTCATTTCCAATATTTTTAGAGCGGAAAGAATAATAAATGCCCAATTGTATAAAATCAGGATTCCTGCTGCAGTCGTTATATACTCATAAATTTTCCCTGGAAGCAGCAGGGCAGTTACAATGGACGCGATTAATCCAACAACCGCAAGCAATAGTGAAGGCAAAGGCAATTGCTTCCACATTTCGATTTTCTTTGAAAAAAAATTTGGTGCGTCTCCATCTTTCGCAAGTGTGACGAGTAATGTGGTCACTCCGAATAGAGAAGCAGTCATTGTTGAAAAACCAGCAATGATAATGGCTGCATTAAAAACATGTGGGAAGAAGCTAAGGTGATATTGATCAAGGGCTGTAACAAAGGGGCTTTCTTTTTCATTGAATGCACCATGTGAAGCCATGATCACCGCAAGTCCAAGAGCAAGAACATATATGATCATTAATAAAATAAGCATGATGATCCCTGCTTTTGGAGCATCTTCCTTCTTTTTTAGTCTTGTCGCCATTAGTCCAATTACTTCTATTCCTCCGTAAGCGTAGAATGCATAAATCAATGATGACCAAAACCCTTTATAGCCATCAATAAATAATTTGTTAGTTGATTTTGGAATGATCAGCTCTTTCGATTCTAAATTAAACCAGCCCATGAGCGCCGCAATGGCAATGATAATAAACATGATGATAACTGCTGTTTTAACAATTGCAAGAAAATCCTCTACCTTATCAAAGCCCTTATTTCCGGTTAGCACTACTCCTATGGACAATATCGCAAAACCCGACGCAAATATCCATAAAGGTACTTTAGGAAACCAAAATTGAGCCAATATCGAAAGTGCTGTTAACTGGCTGCCCATTATAAGGATATTTGAGCTCCAATAATTCCATCCACAGCTGAAGCCAGCCCATTTTCCGTAAGCTTTATTGGCGTAATAGCAAAATGAACCTTCTTGCGGGTCCTCAGCAGTCATTTTAGCTAATAAATTGTAGACAATATAAGTTCCGATTGCTGCCAAAATAAATGAAATAACGATAGATGGTCCAGTAATTTTGATCCCGATGGCGGATCCGAGAAAAAAACCAGTACCTATCGTACATCCAACTCCAATCAATGAAAGCTGCCACCATTTTAAATCCCCTTCTTTAGGAGCAGACCCTTTGCAAGAGTTGCTTGATGGGAAAAAGAAATCCAAGCCCATTACCTCCTTCAACACATATTATCATTCGAGTAATGAAGTTTATTTATGTACAAATTAACGATTATGGGCTAATGATAAAAAAGCCGGTTCGTAACGAATCGGCTTTGAAAAATTTATTTTTTGCTTTTTTCGGATTCAGAATCATTTTTAAGGCCTGTCATGGTACTATACATTTGAGTGTACATGCTTCCCTGTACGATATTTTCCAGGAAAAATTCGCCAATCAACTTTTTATATTCTTCATCCTCAAACATCTTTTTATTTTGCAATTCCATTTCTGCTAATCCTTCATAAGTTGCAATTAGTGCATATGTATGATCTTCACCTGAAATCGGCGATAACAATTCAATCCGATGATCATACTGTTCATTTCGGAAGCTTTGAATCATCCGTAAATTTTTAATTGCAGCAGGAAAATTTTCCTGCTTGATTTCAAATGTTTGAATGACAATAACAGACATAGCCCATCCCCCTGAAAATCATAGATAGGATTAGGATTTTCAAATGGATGACAATCTATTCATAATCAGAATCCATTTAAATCTGCTGCTCGAATAACCTATTGCGATCGTTGTACTTAGTCATTATTTTTAACAGAACAAGATTAATAATAAAAAGGATCAATCCAATTAATGACAGAACCACCGGATTCATGACTAAGAACCCTGTTGCCTGGCCAACAAATAGGCCCATGATCGGAAGGATCAAAAGTCCGCCCATCTGCTGGGCTTCCTGAAAGCCTTTCGCTCTTGCGGATACAAAGACATTTACTAGAATCGTCATGATTGTAATCATAGGTACAATCCATAGAATCAAAATAAGCCAGTTTGCGTTCGGGAAAATCAGAAAGCCAAACATGTTGTAAGTAAGACTAATTGTGATCATTCCAAATAAAACGAAGCTTATTAAAGTTATTCCAATGGCCGGAATAAATGCCGATAGTACTTTCCCTAAAAATAAATCCTTTACCGTGATCGGTGAAAATAGCAGGGTTTCCATCGTTCTTCTTTCCTTTTCACCGACAAAGCTATGCAAGGCAATCATCATTGCATTTAGAGTTGGAATCAGCAAAAAGATGGAGCCGAACATATAATTGATGACCACAAAGATGATTTGGTGCTTCATGCTAGGCAAGCTGCTGATGAATTCTCCCGCTTTTGTATCCTGGAGGCCTTTCAGTACATTATCGACCATATCTGTGAACTCAGGTGATGTCAGAGGAAGATATTTAATAACTAAAATAAAAGCTAATGGAAGGATGACTGAAAAGATAACAGGAAGTAAAATTAACCCTAGCCAGACCTGAACTGAGCTTGTAATTGCTTTAATATCTTTTGAAGCTATAAGCCAAATCAAGCGTTTATTCATTTTTTTCACCTCGAATCCTGAAGTATATCGATTCCAAATCGTTATTTTCAATTTCGACATGGTGCACCCATGCATTTCGAATGATTTTTTCCAGGAGAGGAGAAATCGATTCCTTCGAGGGTAAGATGAATTGCAGGGTATTCACGCCCACCTTTGTGAAAGGATGGCCGCCATATTGATTTTCAACAGGATGAAGATTTGTTACAACTTTTAAAAGGATCTGACTTACATGCCGTGTTTGTAAATCAAGTAAACTCCCTGACTCAATGATTTGCCCTTCATTCAGGAATAAATATTGCTGGCACACGTTTTCAAGCTGATGCAAAATATGCGAACAAAGAAAGATCGTCGTTCCTTGTTTCTCGTTCAGCTCTTTTATAAATTGCAGGACCAGCTTAATTCCTTCCGGATCTAATCCATTTGTTGGCTCATCAAGAAACAGAATTTTAGGATGATGCAAAATAGCCTTGATAATTCCAAGTCTTCGCCTCATTCCTGTACTGTAAGTACCAACCTTCTTATGCTGATGATCAGAAAGCTCGAACTCCTCCAGCAGGTTTTCAATTTGTTTTTTATCATAATGACCATAAAGCTTAGCAAAGAATGTCAGGTTATCAATACCAGACATTTCATGATATAAGCCTGCGTTTTCAGTGAGGATCCCGCTGATCTTTCGAATTCCATCACCATTTATTAGAGGATCCATGCTGCAAATGGAAAGACGGCCGCTAGTAGGCGTGATGACTCCATTCATCAACCGGATCATCGTGGTTTTTCCAGATCCATTAGGTCCTAATAACCCGACAATTTCACCTTCTCTAACCTTCATGTTTACATCTTTGAGGACTGTTTGTTCTGCGAACTTTTTTGATACAGAATCAAGTTCTATCATATTACCTGCCATTCACTTACCTCCATTAAAAATGCTGTTAAATATAAGACGTACTAATCTGATTTTCGTTCAATTTTTATAAAATTATAGATTGAGAGCTTATTTGATTTTAGCAATTAAGAAAATAAATTTAAATAAAATTTTACTTTTGAGGAAAATAAAAGAAGAACCAGCTTTTGCTGGTTCTTATTAGTTAAAGTTCTCTTCTCATTGCTTGTAATACATCTACTTTTGTTGCACGCAGTGCTGGACGTAATCCGGAAAGGATGGTCACTATATAGCAGATGATAAAACTTATGATAGGAAGTGATAAAGGTATATAACTGAACATTAGTCCCTCTGGCGGCTTCTCACCGAATGCCTGCTCAATAATCATTGGAAGTGCGAAATTGACAACAAAACTAATGATATAGGCAACCACTGTACCAATCGCTGCTCCTGCTAAGCCGATATAGCTGCTTTCGAGCAAGAAAATCTTCTTTATTGTTTTTGGGTTTGCCCCAATAGCTTTCATGATTCCAATGTCGGGAGCCCTTTCAGTAACAGCCATAGTCATTGTGTTATAGATGCCAATGGAAGCGATCAGGACAGCTATTGTGCCGATAAAAATAAGACCTGTCTTGACAATCGTGAACATGATATTTACTTCTTTCAATTCATTTACAACGGAGTATACTCCATAATTGTCGCCCTCTAATGTATCAGAAATTCCTTTAACTGACTCAAGATCTTTTGCATACACTTTGACCAAATCATACTGATCATTCTGAATTTCAGGGACTTTCATATCGGGGTTATTTGGATCTTTCATCATTCCACGAGGTGTGCCGGTGAAATTTTCAATTTGTGTCAGGATTCCTTCTGATACGAAAACGCTATTATCGTACATCCATTCCTTTGTTGGCTTTTTACGAATCCCTGTTACAATAACCTTTAGTTGTTTCTGTACTTCCTTATCTCCCTCAAGTTTGACAACATTCAAAGTAATTTCTTTTCCTACTAGACTTTCTTTATAACGGGATTCATTTTTCACTTCTCCTTTTTCATCATAAAGATTTTCTGGATCTGCATCTTTAGGAACTAAACTTTGAACAAAATGATATCCAACAATTACTTCATTTTCAGCCACTGGCAGCTTGCCATCTGAAAGCTCAAGCCCGGCTTTTGTTTCGGAGGGCATATGGGCTACGACGGTCTCTGCAGAAGTTTGATGCTGTCCGATCTCGTACATTGGAGTCTGAGCTAACCTTTTTTGCCTGATAACTGCCTTAACATCTTCGATTTTCTCAAAGGCATTTACATCTTTGTTCGTCAGCTGACGATATTCTCCGCTTTCTTCCTGTTTTCCATGCACTTCTATTTCGGTAACGATTCTGCGTTCCATCGTTTCCTTCACAATTGATTTATGTAATCCGAATCCGACGGATGCAAGCACAATTAAAAAAGTAACACTCATGGCAGTAGCCAGGATCGTCATAAAAAGCCGAGTCTTGTTCTTTTTCATATTTTGCTGTACGAATTGAAATTGATCCTTCAGCTTCATACCAATGCCTCCTCTAAAACACGTCCATCTCTTAATTCGATGGTGCGGTGCCCAATCCTTGCGACCTTTTCATCATGAGTGATGATTAAAAAAGTGATGCCCAAATCTTCGTTCAGTTTGATGATGAATTCCAGTAAATCCTCTTCTGTCTCTGAATCAAGGCTTCCAGTAGGTTCATCTGCCAAAATGATTGGCGGATTTACGACCAGTGCTCGCGCAATGCTCACCCTCTGTTGTTGACCACCTGATAGTTCTCCTGGGTAATGATCCTTGTAATCTGACAATCCAACCATTTTCAGCATTTCGTCGGTCCGACTCTTTCGCTCATTTTCATTTATGCCTTTTAAAACAAGAGGCAATTCTATATTTTGGTAAGCCGTCATGCTCGGAATGAGCTGAAAGCTTTGAAAAATGAAGCCAAGTTTCTCAATTCTGAAGTCGGCGAATTTTGACTCATTCATTGAGGATGCTGCCATTCCATCAATGATGATTTCTCCATCTTTTGCCCTAATAAAACCACTGACCAAATTAAGCAGCGTGGACTTTCCAGAGCCGCTGCGGCCTACGATCGTAACGATTTCACCTTTCCCTACTTCGAAGGTAACATCCCTTAGGACAGGTATGATTGTCTTGTTTCCTCTCTTCCCGATTTCAAAGTCGTGACTTAAATTTTTGATCGAAATCATATGGCACCCCTTTTTATGTTAATAAATTGAATTTTTATAAATAATTTCCGGTTACTATCCAAAAAAAATAGGCGATCTCTTTAGAAATCGCCTAAGGATGTTAGGCAGGATATTTTTCTGTCATGACTTTTCTTAGCTGTTTTCTGGCACGATGAAGCCTTGTCTTTACAGTCCCGGATTTTAAATTCAAATGGGAAGCGATCTCTTCCTCTTTTAAGCCATATTGAACTCTTAGGACAAGAACTTCTTGATATTCATTACTTAACTTGTAAAGCAAATGCTGAATATCCTCCTTAAAAAGGATGATTTCAACTTCTTTTTCGATGGAAGGGTTGATATCCTGGTCGCTAAAAATTTGCTCCATTAATGATTGGTCAGAAGGGAGCCATTTTCTTCGCTTTTCGGCCCGTAAATAATCAATGGCCGTACGACCGGCAATTGCGGCAAGCCAGGCGCCAATTTTATCTGTCTCTACAATTGTTTCCATTTTTTTGAAAGCTTTTATAAAGGTCTCCTGCACTACATCCTCAGCCAGGTGACTATCTTTTGTTATCCTGAAAGCGATTTGACGCAGCTTTTTCTCATGTTTTCTATACAGCTCGTCAAAGTCAATGTAAGCCATTTTTCATCCCCCTTACCGTGCTACTTAAAGTGCTTCCTGATAAAATCAGGAACGTATTTTTCACTAAAGCTGCGAATTTCTTTATAATTTCCGTTTTTGTATACAAAGACTGCAGTATATGGTTCTTCATTGAACCATCCATAGCCCGCATTCTCGATGGCAGACTGAAGTTGATCGTGTTCGGTTATTTTAAATGCATGATTATTGGATATGATTTTTTCTAAAATTTCCGGCTCAGGGTATTCTTTCAGTTCCTCTTGCTGGATGACTTCATTGGTGACAACGATGTAATCCAGATCATCCGCAGTGACCATGGCCTGGTCAAGCATGTCTTTTTTCTTAAGCCAGTTAATAAAACTAGAATAGGATTGTTTTAGATCTGTATGAATATAGTCATTGAAACCAATTTTTATTTCTATGGTTGAGCGATTCCCGCGCGAGTAATAATCAGGTTCATAAGGGTCGTTTTCGACTTCCTTTTTCAGGATTTCAAGAGCTTCTGTCAATTCATATGGATCTGTTATATTTAAGCTGTTATCTTGACTGTTTTCTATGATTCTGATTGATTTGACATCATTACTATGAACCTTGAAAATTGGGTCTGTTGCGTGTTTATATTCAAGGGATTCATTGATTTTCCTTAGCTCGGCTTCGTAATCCAGTCTGTCGATGCTGTATTGACGCACGATCTTGCTTCCATTTTTTAATTTATAGTTAAACAGGACAACCTCGTTTGATCTCATATCGACTTCGTTAGTCTTCTCATTTTGAATTATTTCAGCATGAAGTTTCCTGACTGCCTGTATGTTCACTTTTTGTTTTAAGGGTTTAGGGACGAATTCCTCGTCAGAGTAGTAATAAACAGCGTCAGAAAGTGTAACATTTTGTATTTCATTTAAGGATGGAATGCGTTTCTCATATGGTGCAAGAGATTGGATGACCAGGACGAAAGCCACCATGACAGCTGCGAAAATGGCAAGTCCGCGAACGCTTCCAAAAACCCTCCACGATTTTTGCAGTACCATTTCAGCAGCGAAGTATCCAATTGTGCCGCCTAAAGCATATCCGAACAACATCCAGCCGAATTGGTTTTGCATCGCTTCGAAATACATTCCGCCAAGGAGCATAGAGCAAAACGCCACTCCATATTTAAAGATTACCTTTAAACTTTTAAAGGAGATTGCTTCAGAAGCTGATTCTATATTTCTTTTTTTATAGATGAATAGTGAGATTATATAAAAAATGATTAAAATGACTGTATAAAGCAAAATTGCTTTAACAGAAAGGTTGTGTGATTCCATCCTTGCCAGATGTGTGATGGGTGTGAAGTTTTCGATATTTCGCGTCTGGATGTAATCACTTGGAAAGCCGTAAAGCATCATTCCCAGATTGTAGACTACTAAGAGTGAAAATCCTGCAGGGAAAAGAAGCAGAATATAAGTTAAGACACCCTGGACCGCAGAAATTCCTGTTACCATTGCTACGAAAACGCCAGCCATATAGAAAATGGTGTTAAAAAGAATGACGGCTCCCGTCCATGACAATATATCGGCCAGCTGGAAATAAATATTCAGGTCATACAGACTGTGTACAATTAATGTTAAAAATGCAATTAGTAATACGGGAGCGATCAAAAAGGCAAATCCCATCAATGTATAGAAGTGATAAATTTTCTCGCGTTTTATCGGAAGACTGTGCATTAAATCAGCTGCCTGCTTTACATGAAGGAACCTGTAAAGAAATACGGCAAGAATCACTGGAACTGACAGAAACATCATTAATTGAATGCCGAATTCAAAATTGAATAAGCTTCTTACCGGAGATAAATACCGTTGATGATCACCGGTGTATTCCATCATGATTTTGAGGGGTAAGGCAAAAAAGAGGCCGAGAAAATAAATGGCGGATATCCAGCCTACACTTCTGCTTACCTGAAGAATCATCTCTTTATTAAACAACGATGTTCTTGATGGCATAACCAATGTCCCCCATTTCATAAATGAATATTTCTTCTAGGGTCAATGGGAGCATATCGAAGATGACTGGCTGTGTTTTACGGATGACTTTTTCAATTTCTTCTTCTTGCCCTCTTATGATGCATAAAGTAACGCTCCCCCTTTTATTGCAATGCAGCATCCTTAACTCTTCGTGAAGCTGCACAGGAGTTTCCCCTTTATATGCTATTTGAACCTTGTGAATGTCCGATTTAAGATCATCAAGATCCTTTTCAAGCAAGAGTGTGCCGTTATGTAAAATTCCAATATGATCACAAATATCTTCAATTTCCCTCAAATTATGAGATGAGATCAGAATGGTCATTTCCCTGTCCGCTACATCCTGGATCAGCAGGTTCTTCACTTTTTTCCTTGCGACTGGATCAAGTCCATCCATAGGTTCATCAAGGATCAAAATTTCTGGCATGGTCGATAATGCAAGCCAAAATGCAGCCTGACGCTGTATCCCTTTAGAAAAAGTCTGGATTTTTTTAGTCATGCTAAACTCGAACACTTCTGCTAATTTATGAAATCGAGTTTCATTCCAGGATGGGTAAATGCTTTTATAAAACTGTGCCATTTGTTTGACCGTATATTGCGGAAAGAAGTATGGCTGGTCGGAGATATATACTATTTTTTCCTTCAATGCTTCATTTTCATAAATTACTTTTCCATCAAGGATTACCTCTCCGCAATCCTGCTTATAAATCCCAGCGAGCAATTTGATAATGGTCGTCTTTCCTGCCCCATTGGAACCAATCAACCCATAAATCGACCCTTTTTCAACCGTTAAATTTACATCTTTAACAGCTGTATGTTTTTCAAATGTTTTATGAACGTTTATCATTTGGATCATTTACTCGCCTCCCCCTTTTGAAGCGTCTAATTCATTAATTAAAGTATGAAGCTCATCTGCAGGGACCCCAAGGTAAAGGGCTTCCAGCAACAGCTTTTCAAGTTCCAGCTTTACTTGCATAATTTTATCGGCGTCCCTTCCCAGGTCTATCGGATTCACAAAGCTCCCCTTGCCCTTTTGTGAATAAATAAACCCTTGTAGCTCCAGTTCCCTGTATGCTTTTTGTATTGTATTCGGATTAATCGTCAGCTGTTGAGCCAGCTGGCGGACGGATGGCAATTGTTCATCAGGTTTGAGCACTTCATTTATGATCAGCTCTTTCATTTTGTCAAAAAGCTGCTCGTATATCGGCTTTCGGCTTCTCAGGTCAAGCTCAAACATAATGACCCCCAATCTGTACTAAGTGTACTATTATTGTTAATACAGTTTAATTATATGCCAACCTCTTCCAAAAAGAAAGAAGGTATTTTCTTAATAATTTCTTAAGAAAAATTAAGATATTTTCATTGGGATTTAAATATTGGACTCTTTTCGTAAACTTTGTTCCTTCCTCAATGAAAGTAGATGCGGCCGTTTAGGATTTGCTGTGAGCAGGTGTAAGTCATCAATATTATTTAACGGCAAGAAAACAGCACTCCAGTAGACTGGAGTGCTGAGTTTGTTTGTCGACAAAAGTACAGTACTTATGAACATTCGTTGAAAGAGTTACCCCATGAGAAGTCATGAGCTTCATAGTAAATAACTTCCAATGAAATATTGTAGCTGTATGGTCATGAAAGTCATTATAATGACCATTCAACGGAATATTGCCGCTCCACATGGTTGTGAAAGCCCTTATAATGACCAATTAACGAGATATTATCCCTCTGTATGGTCATAAGAGCCCTTATAATGACCATTCAACGGAATATTGTCCCACTGTATGGTCATAAGAGCCCTTATAATGACCATTCAACGGAATATTGTTGCTCTAAATGGTCATGAGAGCCCTTATAATGACCATTCACCGAGATATTGGCACTCTGTATGGTCATGAGAGCCTTTATAATGACCATTCACCGAGATATTGGCACTCTGTATGGTCATGAGAACCTTTATAATGACCTCTACCGAGATATCTCCCCTCTGCATGGTCGTGAAAGCCCTGATCTAACAAACTTTATTTAGACACAGTGCTTTTAGATTTAATCTACAGTCTCTTAAACGGAACTTTACTTAGAAAAGTTCTCTTTGCAATTAATTTTAAAAAGAACAAATTTATTCTCATCAACAAAAAGCTTCTGAAAATGGCATTTCTCCAATACTCTCTGGGAGGCTATATTATTTAGTGTTGTCCTTGCCTTGATTTCCTTTATTCCTAATAAGTTTGCTTTTTCCACCATCAAGTTTAGGGCCTTGGAGGCTGCCCCCTTTCCTGCGAAGTGTTCCCCTATACGATATCCGACCTCCCCACTTTTTAAATGCCAGTCAAGATCGACTAAATTCATTCTGCCGACAATGCTGCCAAGTTCATTTTTGATTAAATAAAACAGTGATTTATTTTCAGTCTGTTCCTTCAAAAAATCATCAAGAATGGTAGTAAAGCTTTCAAATTCAAAGTAAGAATCTGGTCTTGGAGGTACCATTTTTTCAAAGAAATCCTTATTGATCTTTTCGAATTCAAATAGGTCCCTTGCGTCTTCTTTGGTAAGTAATGATAGTGCAATTCTCATTTTTATAATCCTTTCATTGTTCGATCAAAATATTCTTGATTTCACCATAACTTTCGCCAAACAGCTTTTATCTCCTTCTCTCTTACCTTACCAAAAAAAACCACCATGATTTAAAACACATTAAAAACAATCAGCTAATGCATAATAAATTGGGAGGTGAAAAAGTTGAAATTTTTACTGATATTTGGCTTGTTGTTTACCACTAGCAACATTGAAAATGATGATAAAATCTCTATTTACTGGGACGGGGAACCTGTAGCTGAAGTGCACCGTTCTGACTTCTCCATACCTTGGTTCGGCTATCCTATATTAAATGACACAATGCTGGAAACATTAAATAATCAGCTTGCCAGACAAGTCACAAAGCAACCCGTAAATGCTGGTTTGGATGATTACGGAAGAATCATTCCTGAAGAGGTCGGATATATGCTAAATCAAAGAAAGTTTAAAGAACAATTCACTTACAGTTTTTTTGATACCCACTCATCAAAGATTCTTGTCCCGACACTGCCGGTTCATCCGAAAGTTGACAGTGAAATAATCGCGAATATCCGTACTAGACTTATTGGGCATTACATAACTTACTTTAATAGCGGAAATACCGAGCGGTCTCATAATATTGCTTTAGCTTCTGAAGCAATAAACAACCATGTTGTCTTTCCAGGAGAAACATTTTCTTTTAATAAAGTGGTCGGCAAAAGGACAGCATCAAGGGGGTATCAGCCTGCACCCATCATAGTTAGAGGAGAACTATCTGAAGGAATCGGCGGAGGCATTTGCCAAGTTTCTTCAACACTATATAATGCAGCTGATCGATCTGGCATGAAAATCCTTGAGCGTTATTCGCATTCTAAACAAGTACCATATGTCCCGCCAGGACGTGATGCAACCGTAAGCTGGTATGGTCCCGACTTCACCTTTAAAAACAGATATAATCAGCCTATTTTAATACGAGCAAAGTCCTACCACGGAAAAATGGTAGTAATGATTTATTCATCCGAAGAAATTAATATTGAAAAACGAAAAATACCTAGTATAAGCAGTCTAATACCAATCCCTGAAGAAGCATATTAGAAATACGGGAATCCTTCTGGAATAGGATTCCTTTTTCTTTACATCTTATGGAAATTTTATGTAGACTATTGGTAATGGTTGGTAACGAAATATATTTTCATAGGATGTGAGACGCTTGCCTAAAAAGAAAAATCAAACCCCACTCAGGGTGAATATCCTTTTCTTTTCTGTATTTATTCTTTTTTCACTGCTGATTCTGAGGCTGGGTATCGTTCAAATAGTCCATGGAGAGGATTTTAAGCGAGAAATCGAAAGAAAAGAAGATGTTACGGTCAATAATCCCGTTCCACGTGGGAAAATGTTTGATAGAAATCTCAAAGTGATCGTAGACAACAAGCCTATTAATGCGATTACTTATACAAATGAAGGCACATCACAAAAAGATATGCTCATGGTGGCAGAGAATCTCGCAAAACTTATCAACCAGAAAACAGATAAAATTCAGGAACGTGATAAAAAGGACTTCTGGATGATTAAATATCCTGAAGCAGCACAGAAACTGATTACGAAAAAGGAAATGGATTTATTTAAAGATAAAAAACTTAAAAACAAAGATCTATATAAATTACAGCTTGATAGAATTACAGATAAACATCTAGCTGATCTAACGGACAAGGATCTTGAGGTATTGGCTATTTTCAGGATCATGAATAGTGGATACAAATTCACACCCCAGGTTATTAAGAATGAGGATGTAACCCGCGAGGAATTTGCAGCAGTAAATGAAAATCTTAATATGCTTCCAGGAGTGAACGCTACAACAGATTGGGACAGGGAGTATAAATATAGTGATACATTTAAACCAGTGCTTGGCAGAGTTACCACAACGAATGAAGGACTTCCAGCTGACAAAATCGACTATTACATGTCAAGGGGCTATACTCGCAATGACCGAGTTGGAAAAAGCTATTTGGAGCTCGAATATGAAGATGTGTTACAGGGCAAAAAAGAAAAAGTGATCAACGTAACTGACAAGGCAGGCCAACTCCTGGAAAAGGAGCTTGTTTCTGGAGGACTGAGGGGCAAAGATTTAATATTAAGCCTGGATATTGATCTACAGATTGCTGTAGAGAAAGTGATCGAGAAGGAATTATGGGCGGCAAAAAGTTCACCAGGTACCAGTTTATTAGATAGGGCTTATGTTGTATTAATGGATCCGCACACTGGAGAAATTTTGACGATGGCGGGTAAAAAAATCGTAAAAGATCAGGAAACCGGTGAAAATTACCTTGAAGATGATGCCTTAGGTAATATATTGAACACTTTCAACGTTGGTTCGGTTGTTAAAGGAGCTACTGTATTGACCGGGTACAAAACCGGAGCAATCAATTCAATGACAAGATTTGATGATCGGGCTCTTGAAATTGCAGGTACACCAATTAAGAAATCTTATAATTATTTAGGTGTACTGAATGACATTGATGCGCTGAAAAGGTCCTCAAACGTATATATGTTCCACACAGCCATCAGAATCGGCAAAGGAGTATACCAATATAAAAAACCTCTAAATCTTGAGCCCGAAGTTTGGGATACAATCCGTAACTCTTTCGCTTCATTTGGGCTTGGAATCCGTACTGGAATAGACCTGCCCAATGAACAGACAGGCGCAAAGGGCGTCAATTATCCTATTGGAAAAGTGCTAGATCTTGTGATTGGGCAGTATGATACGTATTCCAATATGCAGCTTGCCCAGTATATTTCAACCATTGCCAACGGCGGTTTGCGGATGCAGCCAAGAATAGTTAAGGAGATTCGCGAACCAGCAGCCAATAGCAGCGACCTTGGGCCTGTTTTTATGGCATATCCCCCTGCAGTCCTTAATGAAGTGGGTATGGAGAAAGAATGGTTCAACCGTGTTCACATAGGATTTAAAAAAGTGATGCAGGAACCAGGTGGTACAGCTTACCGGTTTTTTGGTGATGCCCCCTACTCTCCTGCAGGAAAAACAGGTACAGCAGAAGCTTTTTATGACGGCCCTTTGCGCAAAAAAAATGAGCCACTTGTCCAAACGATGAATTTAAGTCTTGTCGGCTATGCCCCTTCAACAAATCCTGAAATTGCCATGGCGGTCATGGTACCATGGGCATATCAGGGCAGTGTAGACAATCGTGCAAATTTGAAGATTGGGAGAGCGGTTATGGATACTTACTTTAATATGAAGAATCCGGATTCAGGTAGTGTAACCGAAGAAAAAGATAAAGTAGAAATGCCAGAATAAAAGAAGCTGTGCCAAAAAATGGCACAGCTTCTTTTACAATGTTCAATTATAGTTCTTTAGACAATACAGGCTTATTCATTCCTACGCTTTCAAATGCAGCGCCAAGTTTTTCTTCGCCTTGTGCGAATGTCGCATCAGCAGCTTCCATGTTTGGAGCATCTTTTTTCAGCTCTTCCGCTTTTGCATTATAAGATGCTGCAATATCCTTGATTGCAGCTTCAAGATCCGCTTTCTGATCCTTCAAATCTGCTGGTACTTCCAAGCCTTCAACATTTGAAGCGACTTTTGCTGCAGAAGCACTTGCTGCTGCTTTTAATTCTGCTTGAGCTTTAGGATCTTCTTCTCCTTCGTATGCACTTAGGTCAGCATCAGCCTCGTTAATTGCATTAACGACACTCATATAGAATTTGTACATTTCGCTCTTAGGGTTTGCTGCTGGTTTAGCAGCCTCTTCTGTTTCCTTCTTTTCAGGTTGTGCTTCCTTTTCCTTATCTGTTGAGCATGCAGTCAACCCGATTGCGAATGTGATCGCTGAAAGTAAAATCCAAAACTTTTTCATCTTTGTTCTCCCCTTCATTCTATATATATCGCTTATGTGAAAATCAAAACAACTTGGAAATTCACACAGCTTTTTCATTATATAGGGAGTATTTAACATTTTCAAATAATTTGTTATGCTTTTTTAAAAAAAGTCCCAACTTGCTATAACGCATTACTTTTTTAATTCTTTACCATAGTTATGAACGCGGTTGCACCACTTTTGAATTCTCCTTCTTTGATGAAACCTGTATTTTCGTACAATTTTATGGCTCGTTCATTAAAAGCCGCTACAGTAAGCCGCATTTTCTTATCAGGAAATAATTTTTGCAATTCGCTCAATACAAATGTAAAAAAGAGTTTTCCTTTTCCTTTTCCGGTGATCTCAGGGTTCATGCCTATACCCACGTCTAGGGCAGGCAGTTTGTATACACCTGATGGTCGCCCGGCAGGCACCTGGGAAGATTCACCGTAACAATAAAAACCTGTTAAATATTCATTTTCACCTATTACAGCAGTATAGGGATTCGCCAGCAATTCATTTAATGACTCTTCATTGACTTCATTGTTATAAAGTTCATACGGTTTCTCATATTTCCAATTTAATATTTCTAATGCTAATTCGCGGTCGATTTTTTTGCTTTTTAAATGATCCATGTTAAACTCCTCCATTTTAAAATAACTATTTACTTAAGAAGTTAGGTGTTTTGATTTGAAAACGATCCTTTTAAAATTCTGTTTTCAGAACCTAAATCCTTTAAATAGTCATACGAAAATTCTTCTTTGTTACAAAAAGCTAGGTATCAATTTATTTTGTCATTTTTTTGTAATAAGTGGTTTAATAGATTTCCAATTTGGGAACAATATAAATAACTAAACAAAAAATATTTTTGACAGGAGCGATTACATAATGATGACTACATTTGTACTACTTGGAGGAGCTTTCGCAATCGCCGCCGGACTTAATTTTTTCGCTATTGAGGAAAAAGCATTTATAGATGACGAAGCAATGAACTAAAAGACGCTGATTAAGCGTCTTTTTTTGTATGTTTAAGTTTACGGGTATTTTTGACTGCATGCAGGAAATAATAGAGTTAAAGAGAATTAATTATGCATAAGATTCTAGGCTCAAAACCTTTAAGGAGGTCCTGGAAATGCAAAGCCCGGACGTTTTGCCTGGTGAATTAGTTTATTTGTGCAAGCTTACTGAAGAGGATTTGGAAGAATGGTGGGGACTTATCCACAAGGATGAACATCCAGAATGGAAGAAATGGGATGCTCCATACTACCCTCTAAAAAGAATTGAACTTAATAAATTTAAAGAGCAGATGACAAATCTAATCCATCAAGGGTATGATCGAAAATATCTGATTAAAGTCGATGACGATATCATCGGCATGGTTACGTATTATTGGGAGCATGAAACCTCACAGTGGCTCGAAATCGGTATTGTCATCTATCTTCCAGAGTATTGGAATGGCGGGTATGGAACAGATGCTTTGCGCGTTTGGATTGAGCACTTGTTTACTACATTCCCTATTCCGAGGGTCGGTTTTACGACCTGGTCGGGAAATGCAAGAATGATAACCGTTGGAAAAAAACTTGGGATGGTAGAAGAAGCTCGTATCAGAAAATGTCGACTTTATAATGGAAAATATTATGATTCGGTTAAAATGGGACTTCTACGAGAAGAATGGGAAGCGCATCAATCTTAAGAAAAGCGAAAGCGCCTTGGTCAGCCCCGACAAGCGCTGGCCGACTAAACCCGCCACGTCCTGTGGCAACGTCAGCACTAAGACATCGTGTCTGTCGAAGGGCCGACCGTTGAAGTTGTTCTTGGACTTCACCTGAGCGGACCGAAACCGAAAAGCGGAGGCGACTGGTTAACTCCGACAAGCGCTGGAGGGCCTGACAGTGAAGTCGTTCTTTGACTTCATTGGCAGGACCGAAGCGTCTCGAGGAGTTAGGAGCCGCAGCTAGACAAGCGACTCGAGGGGCTAGGCGCTGGAGCTGGACATTTCTCGAAGTGAAATTTATACTTTCTTATCTTATAAGAAAACCAGCATGGTTCCTCCTGTGCTGGTTTTCTGTGTGTCTATATAAGCTTTGACATATAATTCTCATCAAAATATTTTCCATTTACTAAGAGGGAGTGCCTCTTTGTACCTTCTACTTCGAAACCCATTTTCGTATATAATCTCTTTCCGGCTTCGTTATGGCTCATAACCGTAAGTTCCAGCCTGTGAAGGTTCTGTTCTTTCGCCCAGTTAAATAGTTCTTCAAAAAGACTCGTGCCAATTCCGGTGCCTCTATGTTTTTCAAGGATCCCAATCACGAGATATGCTGTGTGCAGGTTCCGTTTTGCACTCCCTCCCTTGGCAATTAAAAAGCCCTGAAGTTCTTCCCCTTTTTCTGCGACAAATATAGCAGAATTTTTCTCAGCTTGAAAAGCTGTGATCATTTTTTTCTTGCTTTCGGGATTAAAGGCTCTCTCTCCTGGTCCGTAAAGCATATATTCAGATGTATTTTCTACATCCCGAATGAGTTTGGCGAAATTCTCAGCATCCTTTTCCTCCGCTTGTCGAATATTCATTGATTTAAAACTCCCTTTTTCAAATTATGTTAATGTTCTCATTATTGCATTATAAATGAATGCTGAAAATAGAAAAATAAAAAACAGAGGATGAGTCCCCTGTTTTTATTTGAGAGAGAAATAGGCAGTTTTTTCATTAGCATCGAAGATTATGAAATTGGCTTAAGAAAAAATATTTTTAATGCTTTCAAATAACTCCTTAAAGAAATTAGATACGGATTGCAGGAAGCCTTTATCTCCAACTGCTTCCTCGATCCTCTTTTGAATATCGTTTGATAAATCCTCTAACTGGGACTGGACGTTATCAAAATTGATGTTCAGGTCACGCATCTTGTTGAACAGGTCCACAAGCAGCTGCCTGTCTTCTGGACTGAGCTGTATTTGCAGCGTCTTTAATTTTTCATCGATGATTTTCTCGATTTCTTCTTTGGTTGCCGGGTTTTGAGCAGCGATTTCTTTTTTGATCTCAGTCAGGAGTTCACTGACTTTATCCTGATCAAGACCTTCCTTTTTTGCCAAATCTGTTGCAAGGTTTAACTCTTCATTCGCGACCTCAGTACGATCCTTATTTAATGCTGTGCCTTCTCCTTCGTCATATGCTTTGTAAATGCCTACTAATGCTGAATGTCCACTAACCTTAACTGGTGAAGCAACATCCACTACTGCATCCTGGATACCCGCTGTCAATAATGCGTTCGCATACATTTCATCGGTAACTTCCGTAATGTATTCTGGTGTTACCTGGTTGATGATCAGACCTTCGCCTGTATCTTTCCTTGTGATTTTTGCAGAAGAATACATATTGGAATGTTCATCACCTTTTATATAAGTTACAAGGTCCTTACCGGTGACTGTAATTTCTTTAACCTTTGTTGGATCTTTCACACCGAGTAATTCACGTACTTCCGCTTTTTGCTTTTCTGATAAAGCTTCACCATATACAACGATCGGAAGGCCAAATTTTTCGTTAATGCTATCTTCATCATTATCGCTGGAAGCGAAGGCGGGAATGGCAAACCCCAGTGCAAGTGTAAATAAGCTAACAATGGCAGTTAGTTTTATCAGTCGTTTTAATAACATTTATGAATCTCCTTTTATTATGAAATCTAGATCTTTGCTTAATAACATACACTTTGGTTAGGAAAAGAATTTAGCATTTGCAAACCATAATGTGATTGCCATCAGGATCTCTGAAATTAAACCAATGTTCATGCTCAACAGCAGTAGCCAAATCGACTTGTTTGGCACTTAAATATTCATATGCCTCCTGAATGTCAGCTGCGTTTAAATGAAATGCAGGAGTACGAAAAATAGTTTGTTCTGAGTAAATCTTGCTGTCTAATACTATGCCTGTACCCTTCATTGGCAGAACATATAGATGGCCAAATAATATCTCTCCATCATTCGGAAAACCAAGAATATCACAATACCAATCTCTTGCCTTTTCAATGTCGCTGACTGGGATGAAAATGGTTCCTACTTCATTTAAGATCGGTTTCATGCTATGCCCCCTTCTTATTTTCATGTTCCGATTGATATTTTTCAAGTTTATTGACCTTATGCATTAAATTGAATAGCAGAGTAGTAATAAAACTCAGCTGGATAAAAAGAAAAATACCGATAAAAAATGCTGAGTCAATATTCATACCTGAGAAAAGGAAACTAAGTGAATAAAATACAATGATTCCGCCTAATATGTTCGCGATAAAAACAAATAGCCAATTATCCATGATGCCCCACCTTCTTTTACTTTTCAATGAATAATACGAATTTTAACGCATAAAGGTTTCAGCTAAAATAAGAAGGCCCCGAGAATGGAGCCTGTATCTGCTCGATCCTTTTAAAATGGCTGCTAAAATATTTTCTCTATCTCTTTTATTTCAATATAACTCTTCCTTATCTACATATCTCATAAATTCTATAAAGTAATCCCCCGTGCCAAACCCGTTATTATTTTTAGGATACGGCGGATAATCCTCAGAACCATTCTTAGTCATCGATCGCCACCCGAAATAATATTGAGGCGTCTGGAACCAGTCTGAAAAAAGTGTTTTTGTACTCTGACTTTCCATAAGAAGGCGTTCTGCTAAGATATAATCCTGCCATTCCTTCGGTATCTTAATACTTCCATAGGATGGTTTATCTTCTAGATTCTTTTTGAAGTTCATTTCCACTGCCGGCTGGTAGTTTTGTTTTCCATCTGTAACAGAATAACCTCTTTCTTTCATTAAGTAGAATGTCAGGCTTTTCAATTGATTGTCGGGATGAAAATTCCAAATAATATAATTCAATGCAGGATTCTCTGGGTCTATCGTCCAAATTCTCGGAGTGGAACCGGTATCGATACTTACAAATTTCCATTCATGCTGCTTCCATTGCCAAAAACTCGATCCATATCCCTCATCATTCGTGATAAAAGGGGCATAAACATGTTTTTGGTCAAGAAAGATAACGTCCTGTAACTCTTTTATGTCCGCTTCTGGAAAGCTATCCATCATTGCATCGATCGCCTTTTGCTTGTTAGGAAAATTTCCAGGTGGTGAGAGGTAAAACCAGTAACCGAAACAGGCCGCCAAAAAAACCACAACAAATGAAAGGAGAATAAGCTTCTTCTTTTGATACATACTACTTCGCCTCCTTTAATATGGGGGCAGCCAAACGGAAATAGAATTGTTCTTGTCCATGGGAAATTAAAATTCCCTTACCATTCTGTTCTAAAAATATAGTCGAAATGATTCCGCTTCCCAGTTTAGGTGTGACACCTGCAAGCTGATACGGGAATCGTTCGTCTATTTTGGTTTCATGTTCTACATTGACATAGGTTTCATAATACCATTTCTCACTATAGACAGGTTTCCTGGTTGCTTCTTTTAACTGTGAAAACAGTGCTTCCTGATCAAGACTAACATTTTGGCCGGAAGGGTGTGTCTTAGTGATCGATGAATCTTGTAAATCGGAAATATAGGTGGATATTTCGTCTTTCGGATAAATCCAGCCATGGATAAAAATAATCAACAAACTCATTATGAGAAAAAAGTAATTCACAATAAATCCAATCCAGGCATATTGACGGTATCTTCTCCAGCTCATGCCCTCGTTCCTTCTTGAGTAAATCCAATATAAGATCCAGGCACCAAGCGGCAGGATAGCTAATTTCACCTGCTGTTCCATAACTGGGATATTAATAGAAACAGAGAATAAACCTACCAAAACAACAATGAGCACTTTCCATATTTTTGGTTTCATTTCCTGCTTTTTATAAACTCTCCCAATCATGATGAAAAGGGCAAGCCAAGTTACAACATTCATGATGATGGCTATAGCATTCATCTATTCACCTCATTTAGTTGAAATCGATTCACACTTGCATAGGGCAGTATAGCGTTGTGTTTTCTATAATAAGGTCTTGAGATAATACTTTGTTAAGGCAAGGTATTCACGAATATAAGATTTTACTACTGCCTGTATTGGAGTTTTGGCAGGAAGGCCGCTTAAATCAAGACCTTCATTTGCAGCAATCATTTTAGCCCTGAAAATGTGGAAATCATTTGTCACTAACAATCCTGACTTCGCACCTTCAGGGATGAGTTTTTTTGAAAAGCCGATATTTTCGTATGTGTCGGTCGACTGGTCCTCTAATATGATTCTGGATTCATCGATACCGTGAGCAACTAATTCTTTTTTTATAGCTTCAGCCTCAGAAATTTCTTCCCCACGCCCTTTGCCGCCAGATGCAATGGCAATGGTGTTTTTATTCTCTTTTAAATACTCAGCGGCACTGTCAATCCTTTCCTGAAGTGCCAATGAGGGAACCGTCCCCTTCACACGGGCACCAAGCACAATAATATAATCTGCATTTTGAGGCGCCTCCATTTTTCCATGATGAATGATCTTAATATGCAAAAATCCAACATATATAAGTCCGAAAATAACTGTAATGATTACTGGCTTGCTTATTAACATCCGGAATTTCATATTTATCTCACCCTTTACCTTCTTTATAACAATATTACCATCGTTTACCAGAAAAAGTTTCGCAATTTTCATATAAAATTTTTCGATGAAATCAATATGATCCATAAACTTGCTTGCGAATGTACAGGATTCGATAAATCATCCCCTTATCGCTATTTATCATTTCATGCATTTATTAAATTTGTTTCCAGACAGCTGACGGGAAAATCCTGTTATAAATACACTTTCTTTGCCGAATAAAAACTAGTTTTGTCACCTGTACAGGATAAAAGAAATCAGCATCGAAACCTTTTAATAACAAGGAGGGATCAGGATGAATACTAGCGCAGTAGCAAAGATGCTTGGAGTTTCACCGAGTACCATTCAGCGGTGGGTAAAGCAGGCGAACCTTCAGATGGAACGGACTGAATTAGGGCATTATCAATTTTCAGAGGTAAGCATAGAGGTACTTAAGGATATTCAGGAGCAGCTGAACAATGGGGTATTGTTGCAGGATTTAAAGTTGAAAGGAAAAAAGCCGCGAAAAGCGACAGTAGCTCTACCTCAAACTGATGCTGGAGTTGAAATGCTTTTGCAGAGGATGGATTACCTTGAAAACAAGTTAAACGGTAAAGCGGATGATGTGGTTTCCTATCAGATACTGCAGCATAGACGGGAACTTGAAGATATGCACACTGAGATCGCCAGATTGAACGAGATAATCGGATATTTGCAGCAGACAGCAGCACATCGAGAAGAACCAGCCAAGGAAGAAAATAAGGCGTTATTTTCTCCAGTATCCTCATTTAGAAAATTAAAAAAGCGGAGTTTTATTAGTTCCTTTTTTGGACTATAGTTGGGACACATCCACGATGTGTTCTTTTTTTCTTGATAAAGAATTTTGACATCAAAAAAAACAGACTCCGCATTGTGAGTCTGTTTTAAGTATCCTTAGTTAGGCTTTCTGTACGTTTGTCGCTTGTGGGCCACGCTGACCTTGTTCAACTTCAAAAGTAACTTCTTGACCTTCATCTAAAGATTTGTAGCCTTCGCCCTGGATAGCTGAGAAGTGTACGAATACATCCTCGCCGCCTTCACGCTCAATGAATCCAAAGCCTTTTTCACTGTTAAACCATTTTACCTTACCACGTTCCACAATTGTTGCCTCCTAGCCTTTTAAAAAAATTGCAATTTAACCTTGCGTGATTATTATATCCTTATGAATGTTTTTTAAACTTAAAAAGGGATATTTTTTACATTTTCATTAAAATAAGAATAATGGCCTACATGTTAATTTTGTTATACGTCTCTTCATTACAAATAACAAACATTTTTGTCCCATCCGGAATATGTTCGTTATGCTTCCTTGCTACATCGAGAGCGTGGCCATCTGAAATGAGTGTGGCTCCTAAATCAAAGAGTTCCATAGCAGCTTCCTTATACGTATTCCAATGAGGTTTTTTAACGATTTCGTATAAATTTTCTCCCTCTGTGTTGCTGAGTAATTGTTTGAAAAGCCTGCTTGATCCAGGGAAAATCGCAGCATGTGCCATCAGTTTAGAAACGGATTCATTAGATAAGATGAATTCATCAACGTTTGCATGCTCGAATAAAGCGATATGTTTTTCTTTCATAATTTCAGCAATTGTATATAAATTTTTATGATAATGCTTAGAAATATGTTCAACTCTTGAAGCAATCAATAGTGTCTTTCCATCTGCGTATTCAGGCAAATCAATTCGATCGTCTGTAAAAACTGCAACGGATTTCGATTCAAGGATATTAGCCTGCATCAATACCTCTTCCTCAGCGGGATTTCCGCTTACAAAATGGACACGTTCGTGCTGTACAGGTGACTCATTACTATGGTCAACGATTACAATATCACACTTTTTGTTAGAATTAAGTATTTCATCGACGACATTTGACAACTTATCCCGTGAGGACCCAATGAGAATATAATGCCCATTCCCTTTATAAGCCAATTTTCCTTCCTCCTTCATTTTTTTATATAAGGTTAAACTTTCGAAAATTTTTCCGATAATGACGCCCATTGCTCCTATGCCAATTGTATAAAGAAGCAGCATTGTAAAAATCCTGCCTAAATCACTGCTAGGTGAAAAATCCCCATAACCCACGGTGACAACGGTAGTCATTGTCCACCATAAGGCATCCATGAACCTTGGAAAGGTTTCAGGTTCTAGTGTCTTGATGATCAGACTGCTTAAAAAAATAACCATAAGTGCCATCAAGACAATTTTCCAAAGGCTGATTTTCATTAATTTAGAAAAAAACTTTTGCAATATCCACATCTGTGCTCCCCCTTACTCTCTGGACAGCCCTGCTGGCAAATAAAAGGATAGATTATTGGTTATTTCTCCGCCGACACGAAAACCGATTGCAGATGGCTTGCCACTTATTAAGAAGCTGCCAATAAGCTGATGTCCATTTCGTTTTCCTTTTTCGCTTAGATAACAGGTTTGAGGCAGTTCTACAAACCTTTGGAAAATAGATGGTACATCTGTATAAGTCTTATGATCTTCTTCAGCTAGCAGATTGCCAGAGGGACCGAAAATTTGGACTGTATCTCCTTCCCTGCCGAAAATCGGTTTTTTTACATAAGGTACTTTTTTACCAATGAAAGGATCAGGCTCTAAGTAAGTTGGCAGAAAATACTTTTGAATCCAGCTATGTTCTTCCTCAGTGAAAAAATCATCGCTGATTTCATGGAGTCCCCAAATCACTGCTTGGACTGCTTTGTTTTGGAGGAGAAAAGCTGACGGTGGATTGATGATTGCTAGCTTATTTTCGAGAACAAGCTGAAGCAGCCATTGGCCAATTTTATTACCTGAGCCGTCCTCGTCTACAATCAAGCTTTCGATTGGGAAGGTTTGGCGATAAAGAATATTTATTTTCCTTCCATTTTCATCATAAAGCCCTCTGCCAGGTACAATTCTTAACTTATGTAAAGGAATGAATTTTGCAGGAAGACTATACAGCTCCATAAGATATAATACAGTGTTTTTATCTTCTATATTTTCCTCATGTGCTGTGAAAACCACATAAGGTTCCTCCTCTTTAAGCCATTTTGCTGATTCCGCGACACTTTTTCGAACAGCTTTACCTAATTGTTCGGCCATACCCTCATTGGGATCTTCTAGCTTAAACTTTTTTGCAGCAAGACCATTTACATAAAATAATTCCTTTATGAAGGTAGGAGTATCTGAATTAATTTCTATGCATTTGTATGAATCACCGTTCTTGACCAGATCGAGCCTGGCGATTACGCTTTCAAATGGAATGGTTTTAAGCCTGATGAAATCAAAGGTTTCCCTTGGAAAACCTAAATCAATAAAAGTTTGAACATCCACATTTCTTAACAGCTCTGCGGCTTTGAAATAAATCTTGCCTACCCTAAGTGTACAAAGCCTGATCTCTCGAAGATCAGGCTCGTCAATGACTGATATATCAAAAAGAGCATATTCTTCTCCGTATAAATCAGCCCAGAAATTATTTATTTGTTTATAAAAATTGCTGCGTTCCTTTTTATAGCTTTCCATGGAATGCCCTCCTATTCCATGCTGTTATCGTCAAGGTCTTTTACATAAAGCACATATACTCCGCGGTCCTCATCGATTTCTGTAGAGGTAACGGCCTTTTGGCCATATCCAGGAACATCTGTAACATCTTTGAGGAGATACCTGATTACGTCTAGGTGCGTTTTACAAGCTACTGCCGTCAGCAGCTTGTAATTTTCACTTTCTTTAGATAGCCGGAATTCCACATGAATTCCCTGCCCGCGGTACGCTTTCTCATCTATGACAGGGTTATTCCTCCCACGATCCTCAAGCACAAGAATGTCTTCATCCCCATCCATTTCATTGGAAATGAGCTCATACTGGCTGCCTTTTATAATAAAATAAGTACAAAGCTGGCGGGAATATAACTCATCAATTCCTACATTTGATAGGGAATATTCATAAAATGGCTCATAATCACCTTTCCCGTTATGGATAAAATAGGTAAGCTTTTTCATTGTAATTGAACCTTCTTTCTAATATGAGAGGCTTTTTGCGACAATCCAGCCAACTGCCAATGATAATGAGAACAAGATGACACCTACTGAACGGTTATCTTCCTCAATCGCTTTTTGAAGACTGTAACGAACAGTCACTAATTCAGCAACAAAGAAGACAATGATTTGAGTGAAAATTCCAATCGAGCCCCAAATTGCCATATCCAACAGTGAAATAGAATACTCCGCTGCTGCGCCTAATACTATTGCAAGTCCTAGCATTTTCCCGCCGAGTGACAAAGCTGCAGTAACATTTCTCTGGCCGATTAACGCAAATTCCTTGATTTTTGGAGTGGCAAGCACGAACAAGCCTACACCGGCTGATAATAAAAGCAATCCTAAGCCTAAATAGGCTGCAAAATTTAAATAAAGATTCATGTTAAGCCTCTCCTTTTAACCGCCAGTCGTGCTTCTTGATCCGCTTCCGAATCCAGAGCTTCCCCTTGGCGAAGTGTTTTTATAATTGCTGTCAAGTCTTGCGCCTTTAAAGGTTGAACTTTTTTTATATTTCATGTAATCATTGCTTTTATATAGCAAGGAACGGTTTGCAAAGAACATTCCGCCAAAAAAATAATGTCCAAAATACGGTGATCTGGAATCATCACATTCCCATACACCATCTTCTTCATCCCACTCCCAGTCAGAACAATTAGTTCCCTCTGGTACAGGCGGTATATCCTGGCTGTCATCCGTGCTCCAGTCTTGATCATCAGATGCTGATTCATCCGGCTCCCATTCCCGGTCTGGGGCGGTTTGCTGATTGTTATTGCAGCCTACAAGTCCCATCATAAGTGCGGTTGCCGATATCCCAGCCATTACCTTCTTCGTTTTGCTCATTTTTTTCACCTCTTTCAATTTGACTTTAGTATTTACGGAAGCTGCAGGAAAAAGTTTCAAATATATTGAATTACGTAACTTGCCCCCTTTCATAATATTCTTCTCCTTTTAAACTTTTCCTCTTCTTGATTTTATTTGGAAGAGAAACATGCTACCGAGATTACTCTCTAAAATTTCGGGTTAGATGATCCTGGGTTAATTTTTTTTGCGATGGTTTCAATTGAAAAAACGCTGCCAGAAAAATAGCAGCGTTCTTCTACTGGGTCATTATCTTTTATTTGCTGGTGGTAAATCATAAAATTCATCGAAACTAAATTTTTCATTTTTGCCATTTCCTAAGGCGATTTTTGCTAAAATAATCTCTAATAAACATAAACTGGCAAGCATTGTTAAACCTGAAAGCATGGTAAATCACTCCTTTTCATTACTTAAGAGCAACTTTAATCTGTGGAACGCGTTTCAGGTCAAGAAATTTATATAAATTGAGTGAGGTTTTTGGAAATGGCTAATATCCGAGAAATAGCGCGACTTGCGGGAGTATCCGTTACGACGGTCTCCAGGGTGCTTAATAACCATCCGTATGTAAGTCCAGTAAAGAGAGAAGTTGTCTTGAGAACAATTGATAAATTGGGTTATAGCCGCAACTTGAATGCTGTACACTTATCTCAAGGGAAAACAAATATGGTCGGCATCGTGATGCCTACGATTAACCATCCTTATTTCTCCGGGCTTCTTGAAGGGATTGCCGTGGAAGCTAAGAAGCATAACGTCCAGCTGGTGCTTTTTCAAACGGATTATAAACGTGATAAAGAGTTGGACGCATTAGAACAATTGCGTGGCGGACTGATTGATGGCATCATATTTTGCTCACGGGCCATTCCGTTTGATTCCTTATTACACTATAAAGATAGTGGGCCAATCATTCTATGTGAAGATGCTGACCAGCAGGACTTCCCTTCCGTGTCGATCGAGCATGTAAAAGCCTTTAATCTTGGCTTGGATTATCTGATTTCAAAAGGGCATCGGAAAGTGGCCATATGTCTCGGCAGATTAGAAGGAACAAACAGTCAGAAACGAATAGCTGCGTATAAAAATAAACTTAAGCAATTAGGCGAGATGCTTCGCAGTGATTGGATTCTGGGTCAGTGTTTGCGGATAGAAGATGGAAATAAAGTGATTGCGAAGTATAATGAGTGGGATGAAAAACCAACTGCTTTCCTCGTTGGGAATGATCAGGTTGCTGCAGGTGTAATCTCAGAAGCAAATAAGATTGGCCTCAAAGTTCCAGACGACATTGCGGTATTGAGTTTTGATAACCATCCAGTATCGAAAATCCTGAATATCACAACAATTGAAATTCCTGCGAAGCAGCTGGGCATTGCTGCTTTCAATGCATTTATCGAAAAATCCAACCATTTAAATTTCGCTGATAAAATAGTGCTTCCGTTCCATTTGATAGAACGGAAGTCAGTTTAATGTGTTCAAATAAGAAAAAGAGCATCTGCATTAGATGCTCTACACTAATTTTGATCGTCATTATGTTATTGCTTTGTTTCTGTTTATTATGCTAATGGAATCATCCGTCATATAATAGTCATGGCAATCAATCAGGATATCTTTCAAGGTCTGTGGGACTCGGTTAGCATCATAAGCGCAGATGGTTGTGAAATCCGTTTCCTGCAGCATTTGATCTGCCTCTTGCTCATACTCCCCAAGAGTGTGGAAGATCTCTTCTTGATCTCTCCATTCAACATGTGCCCAGGTCTTGATAGGCAGTTTCTTTTCCAGGTAGGGTGCAATCATGTCTTTTAGATATTTTAAAATCGTTTCTTTATGAAAGTTACTGCGGTAGCAATAAAAGTCATAATTATTGATTGTATGGATCATGCCTATTTGCTCTTCATTAAATTGTTCGTTGATTTTTTCCTGAATGATTGGCATGAACCGATCATTTTCAATAATCATTACATGATTCCCTAACTGTAGGGAAGACGTGACAAATGCCATCACATTATTAACATAACGATTCTGATTCTGAAAATAATAAAATATATGTGCACCGGTCGAGTTAACTTCATTGATAAGGCCCTGAATATCTTTTTGCATTGTTATCAGTCTCCTTTTGAATCCAAGGAAAACAAACAATGAATTCGAAAATTAAATATTAATCTTCATTGTATCATGGATACTCTTTTTTATCGATTTATGTTGTTTCCATTTTGAATAACAGAGAATGATGTTATATATACGCTGACCTAAAACAATCTCCTAATGATTTATTCCTTTTTTTCTTTAATTGCACTTTAACAAATTCTATGCATCAACAAAAATAAAAAATCATCGGACACATAAGCATCCGATGAGAGCACTTCTATTTTATTGGAATAGGATTCAATTTATTCGCATTGTTGTTTAATTTATTTAGGGCTTCCTTATATTCTATTTCCAATTGCTCAATAATTTCGCCAGCTGACTCGATTTTATGAATGGCTCCTACACCCTGTCCGGCTGACCATATGTCTTTCCATGCTTTTGCGTTGGTTTCCTTTTGCATCGCATCAAAATCAACTTTGTCTTTTTTCGCTAGCTTATCTGGATCCAGACCCGCCTTTATAATACTTGGCTTTAGCATATTTGCTTTTACCCCGGAGAAGGCATCAGTCAATATTAAATCTTCCTGGGTGGAGTCAACTAGCATATTCCGGTACTCCTCATTTGCCATGCTTTCAGTGGCAACGATGAATCTTGTTCCCATATAAGAGAGATCTGCGCCTGCAGCCTGAGCCGCTAAAATTCCTCTTCCGGTTGAAATCGAACCTGCCAAGACTATGATCCCATCCCAGAATGTCCGGACAGAATCTACAAATGCGAAGCTGTTCAGTTCACCGGCATGTCCGCCTGCCCCGCTCGCAACTAAAATAAGACCATCTACTCCTGTTTCTGCCGCCTTCCTTGCAAATTTTACATCGCTGACATCAGAAAATACGAGCCCGCCATATTCGTGCACGATTTCCACTACTCTTTTGGGGCTGCCTAAAGATGTTATGACGAGTTGCGGCTTATGTTTTTTCAACAATTCCAATTCATCTTCAAGCCGGCTATAAGAGCTATGTACGACCATATTCATTGCCCAGGGAGCGACCTTCCTGTCAGGCTCCTTTTCCCTTAACTCTTCCAAATCAGAATTCAGTCTGCTCATCCATTCATCAAGTACTTCTATAGGCCGGGCATTAGGCGCTGGAAATGATCCAATCACTCCATTTTTGCAGCAAGCGCTTACAAGGTGTGGCCCTGAAACAAGAAACATCGGCGCAGCGATAGCAGGTAGCTTTAGTTGGTTCCACCAGTTTTCCGGAATAGCTTTTTTCATTTATTCATCTCCCTAAATTCATTTCTAAATTTTCTGAATATCTAACTTAATCTTAATTTATTCAAGCCTAAATTTCAATAATGATGCCAGGCAAATTATATTAAAAAAGAATCCTTCAACTTAATGAGAAGAATCCTTACTGTATTTCTGCTTCAGTTGTTGAGCTCTTGACATAAAATCTGACAATCTTGAACTCTTCGATTCTGTTGGATTTCTTAAATATCTGCGCCAAAAAAATTGGCTCAACTCTTCTATTAATAAAAAAGCAGCAAGTACAATGACCAAGAGTATAATCCAGTTCCACATATTCAGGCTCCTTTCGGATTGGATAATTTATCCTATTCTCCCTTTTACCTCAACATGTGTATGCGATAAACATTTTGCATATATTTAATTCGGATTTTTATAAGTCATTGCCCGTTCGCTGTCCTTTAACCCTTTTGTAGTGGGGTCTTGAACAATTCCAAGCAATGAGAGAATGATGAAAATACCATTTACCAACATCAATACATTGTTTTGAACTTGGTCCGATAAGCTATATGAAGTCCAGCCCAGCAATTTCATTCCTTCTAAAACCATTTGGGTCACAATCATAATTTGAGA
This sequence comes from Bacillus sp. JJ1122, assembly GCF_036964885.1. Lineage (NCBI taxonomy): Bacteria > Bacillati > Bacillota > Bacilli > Caryophanales > Bacillaceae > Bacillus > Bacillus sp. JJ1122. The sequence goes on from NZ_JBALQL010000026.1 coordinate 127,812, forward strand.
TACAAAGGCGATTACCCAGGTTTTGTTCCTCAGCCTTACGCTCCAGTTAATCAAAATAACCAATCCTTCCATCCTTAAAATATCTGTTTGTTTCACTATATGCAGACAAGTCGAATGGTTGTCAGCGTATGTACTGCCTCTGATCGGAAATTATTTAGTTTTGTTATCTATTCTTACTTTAATATCGTCCAGATGTACGTACAATATTATTAAAACTATTATTGCTGACATGAGAAAAATGCCCCAGCTGCTTTCAAGTAAAAATAAAGTGATAGGAATAAGAATGAACGCCCCTAAGCCTGCAAAAGTAAAGCTTTTCACTAAAGGATACAACAATAGAAATCCAGCAATAAGAACGATTGCTATTAATGGTTCAAAGGCAAGCATCCCGCCAATAAATGTAGAAATTCCCATGCCGCCTTTAAACTTTAGCGTAATTGGCTTGATATGACCTAAAAGAGCAAATCCTAACCCTGCAAGGATCATTTCATCTGTAAAACCAAAGTATCTGCCTGCAAGGATCACAACTGCTCCTTTTAAGGCATCTCCCAGGAAAGTTAGCACAAAAGACATCTTGCCATGAACACGTCCTGCATTCCTGGCACCAACATTTCCGCTTCCCTCCACTCTGATATCTTTTTTGCCAAGGACCTTTACAACAAAGAATCCTGCCATCAAGCTGCCAATCAAATAAGCAAGGAGAAAATATATTATCAACATACATCTGCACAACCTGTCCAATTAAATTATTTAAGGTTTATTCGCCAATGAATGAATTAATTCCTTTAATTACGAACTCTTTTGACCTCCTGTCAGCAAAAAAATCCCGGCCTGAGGTTTAGGCCGGGAATTTATTAATTCTTTCCAATCTTGATTGCTTTAGCCAGTAATTCTTTGTCAAAATCCTTTTCAAGCAGTTCAATATTCTTTCTAAAATGGTCAAGGTTTTTCGTTCCGATTAAAATGGAGCTAATGCCTTTGTTTTCATACAGGAAATTTAATGCAAGCGTTGAGAGAAGGTCTCCATCATTATCTACAAGTTCAAGCAATTGCTCAAGCTTAGCAGGTTTGAACTCTGCCTGTAATGCTCTGGATGTCAGCAGCCCTCTTCCCAGTCCAGTCCGGATTAAGACTCCAAGTCCTTTTTCTTCACAAAGCTTGATGTTAGCTTCATTTTCCTGGTTCAATAAGTGATATTCCATCTGCATAACATCAAAATCCCCAGATAAGATGCATTGCTTTGCGAGTTCGCCATCAATCGAGGCTCCAAGATAGCGGATTTTCCCTTCTTTTTGTGCATCCTTCATCGCTCTGACCGTCTCTCCATCAGCAATCACTTTTTCAGGTTCTGGTCCAAAGTGGATTTGCATTAAGTCAATGACATCCGTTTTCAACAAGGTTAAACTTCGATCAATAGAATCCTTGATTGCCTTATAAGAAAAATCATAGAAGGTAGAAGGTTCATCATTATGTTCACCGCATTTGGAAGCTAAAATAAATTCAGTGCGCCTGTTAGAAATCGAATTGCCAATCCGCTCCTCGCTCCGGTGGTAAGCACTGGCTGTATCGACAAGGTTGATGCCAAGATCGAGCACAGAATTCAAAACGATACCAGCTTCTTTTTCATCCGGCCGCTCTTTATCCACCAATCCCCAGTCTCTTCCAATTGATAATGCTCCAAATCCAATGAATGTTACGTCCTCATCCATGGTTTGAATCTTACGTTTTTCATACGCTTTTTTCATTGGGTATCACTCCATTATGTATGTCATTGTTCGTTTGAATAGATTATAACAAATCCCAACTAATATCCCTAACAAGATGCTATCACGATAATGGCCGTTTTTCTGATGGCTCGACCATACCTACTATTTTAACTGAGTCGCAGTTAAGGATTCCCTCTATCACACCAGAAGAAATCTCCTCATTTGTTAACCATCTTGACTGATTTCCTTCTATTTTAAATCCGAGTTGCACTTGTCGATAAATACAATCATCAGGAATGGGCAGCTTTTTTTTAGTCTCAGAAAGATTCCTGCCACTCCCTAGAATGTGTATTAATTCCCATGTATGCCCTGGAACTGTGTTTAATTGAATCGTGGTTTCGAGAGCCTTTTCTGCGTCTGTGCGCACCCATGCCACGATTAAATCGAACATGCCATTTTTCTCTATGCTCATGGCAACTCTTTTTTCTAGCTCCCAAATATTTCGATAATCTACACTTATCGGTATAAAATCCGAAGGGCTCGATTTTTCTTCTAATCTTTGCAAACGATTTGGATTCCGACCAATTACTGATACCTTATACCCTTGATCCAATAGCCATAAAGAGACAGGTGCAAGCATCCCAGTTCCGCCAATCACTAGTGCATGTTTCATTTTTATATAACTCTCCCTTCAATAATCTAAAAAAGCTCACTAAGAATGTATATTGTGAAAAAAACACTGTTATTTATATAGATTACTTTAATAATATTAAACAGTGAGTACTATAAAGTATAATGCTAACAAAGTAATAGCGAATGCTATCACAAGCCTATCCTATAGATTTTACACTTAGGAGTCCTCTTTTTGATTCGGTAGTAACTTAAGCGGCAAATCTGTTCCTTCTAGACATGATCCCCTGCTAATAAGGCAAATGAAATGCATTTTAATGCCCAGTGATTGACTTCATCTCCTCCTAAGCTCACTTTATTCACTATAGGATTTCTATTTACTTTTTCTTCCTAAAAAAACAAAATTTTCTTCAATTATTATATAATATCATTAATACAATTCTTTTTTAAAACAAGAAAAGGTACTTGTTAGTAATTTAAATAAGCTTTTATTTCACGAGGCAGGTGTAAAATGGATAAGAATATACTCTATTTTAAAGATAATTTTTTCTCTGCAGGCAGAACGGAAATCTATAATGAAGTGAAGGAAATTGTCGGTGAACTCGACTTAAGGAGTGCGTTCAGTTCGGGAATAGACGTACTGGATTCTAAAGGAAAATTGATAATTAGCGGGAAATTTCCGATGTTGGGTATTAAATGGAGGGTATACGACAGTCAGGAAAACGAATTGGGTTCTCTGGGTTCTAAGTTCTCCCTTTTTTCGAAGAAATTTGAATATGATGCAAACGGCCGCGGTGTTTTTACGATCACCTCTGAGGCTTTTTCGAATGAATATGAGGTTTTAGAGGGTGACATCTCCGTCGCAAGTTTTGAAAAAATTAGCGGCTTTTTTGCTTCCCCCGCCTATCAGCTGAAAAACGATACAGATATATTATCAAATGAGGAACTGATTGCTGTCGTCATGGGTGTGAATGCCATTCAAAAGCGGCAGAGAAACAATGCAGGCAGCTGATTAAGAATGAAGAAAAGATATTAGATATATAAATTTACATGTATAGAAAAAAGGAGCCAGATTAAAGGCTCATTCCAGCTTGTCGACAAAGATACAGATTACAAATCAGTTATTGAAAACCTGTTGATTGGAGTGGAAGGCGCGTAGACTCCTCGAAAATGCTAACGCATTTTCTTCGTGCGTGGGTCCATTCGAGGAAGCTATTCAGTGTCCTGCGGGCGCAGCTTGACAGATGAGACCCCGCAGGAGCAAAGCGACGAGGAGGCTCAGCGCC
>NZ_JBALQL010000026.1:131482-131630 GCF_036964885.1 Bacillus sp. JJ1122
CAACAGACCTGTTTTACTTCCCAACCAAGATGAAAAAACTGTAGACAAGCTCGCTTTTATCGAGTTTGTCTACAGTCTGAAAGGAGCCAGATTAATGGCTCCTTCTTTTATGAGATAAGAAAGTATAAGATTCACTTCGAGAAATGTC
>NZ_JBALQL010000026.1:131733-136332 GCF_036964885.1 Bacillus sp. JJ1122
GCTTGCGCTTTTCTTATGTTCTTTGTACAGCGATCTTTTTTGTGAAATATTGCTTTTTCATATAAAGGAAGAAAAATAGAAAAACACCACCGCTTAATGCACGCAATCCAGACGCGATGTTCATTGCAGTTTCAACCGAACTTAGGTGGAGCAGGTAGACTCCAACCTGAGGTGCGATAAAGCCTATTATGGCAAGCATGATATTGTACTGTGCGATAAAACTCCCTCGGTTTTCCTCCTTGGTGACTTCAAGCAGCTGATTAAATAATAAGAGTACTGTACCAGAAACGAATAATCCTGATGTAAAGTTAACAAAGGTTAGATAATACATATTTGTCGATAGGATGGTCAAGAACGGTGCAGTGGCCATTCCCACTGCTGTAAATGCCAGCATTTTCGCGTTGCTGTGCTTGTCAGCCATCCTTCCCCACCATTTAAAACTTATAATTTGGCCAATCTGATTGGCGACGGTAATGATGCTGATCCAGAAACCGGTCATATGAGCTACTTTTATATTGTAAATATTGAACAGAGGCCATGCCAGCTGCCATGCAAAATTAAAAAATAATCCGCAAATCAGAAAATAAATGAATGGTTTGTACTTGTAGGCATCCCAGCCAAAGTTGAATTTACTTTTTTCATTTTTGACTTCTCTCTGGGGTTCTATATGTCTATTTAAATAAAAAACTTCTACTATACCAAACACAAACGCCATCAAAAATAAAATCTGGTAAGGGAGCGGGTTCACTTTATCAAACCATTTCAGGGCAATGCCTATCATCAATGTCGTGATCATGCCAGCTATTGTCAGGACTCTGTTTCGCTCACTGAAAAATCCGCTTCTTCTGCTGTCAGACACTAAATCTCCTATAAAGGACTGCCAGCTAAGCATTGCGAATGAACCAGGCAAATTCATTAAACCAACCAGCAATACGAATGTCCAAGCCCTATATTCAACAGGCAGGTAGATAACAAAAAACATTCCAATCAAAAACAAGCGGGTGAAAAAAATGGATTGTCCTGTAAATTTTTTCTTTTCCTGAAGTCTGCTCATGATCGCTGTACCGAGGATCATCGCGAACATCCCAATAATTTGTGGCAGTGAACTAATCAAGCCGACCTGGTAATTCGTGGCTCCAAGGACACCTATGGCAAACAGCGCAAAATAGTTATTACTCATACTCATGACGATAGTAGAGGCTACACCATTAATGATACTGTTCTTTTCATTCCATTTTGTTATCTCAGAAGGACTTTGCATACATTCCTCTTCTTTCAAAATAGTAAAATTATTTTGGATTTCGAAATATCCACCTAATTTTACTCCTTCTGGTTATAGCTGACAATAGGTATTTTTTCGAAAATTTAAACTAAGAAAATTCTGAAATTAACACACAAAAAAAGGAGCTTTTCGCCCCTGGAATTTTGTTTAAACATTATTTAAAACTAGGTATATTCTGTTGTTACGTTCACTTTTCTCTTCCTCTGTCACGAGATCATACTTTTTCAGTAAATGAAATACTTCATTCAATATGTCCTGGGTATGCTCCTCTTTAAAAAAATTGTTGAACAAAGCACTCATATCTTGAGGCAGAAATTCCATCTGGGACTCATATTTCTTCTTTACATCTTCGTGGCTGTGATCAATTTTACACTCTCCCATGCCAATTCCCTCCTTATCGTTAACATCATTAGAATAACAAACTCTTATAGTCTTTACCCTAATTTTAACTTTTTTATTAATATCTTGATCAAAATCAAGCTCAGGCTCCTCATGGTGCAGAGCAATAAATGCAGCAAGAAAAAGGAACAACGTTTATAAGGTTCCTTTTTCTTGCTTTATCTGTCTTTTCCAAAATACCCATGCATTCAAATAGTCATCAAAATCCTCAGGATGATGCTTAATACAAGTTGCGATGCGTAAGTAAAGTCCTATCACTACATCTTCATACAAATTCTTGGTATCTTCCAGGAGAGTATTGGCTGCGGCTTCAATCGTTTCTATGTTCAGGTCATCCGGTGAAGAACAGAATGCGTAAATCAAGTCATAAAGTCGTGGCCCGATTACTGGTGTTGGATCAATGACACCGGTCAATTTACTCTCTTCAAATAAAAGATTATGCACACCACAATCACCATGCAGCAAATATGGCTGGTTAATTGTATCGCTTTCTTTTTTATTAATCAAAGTGTAAATAAGTTCATGATCCTCTTCTGAAAGGAAATCTTTAAGAATAGTAGTTGCCCCGCGGGCTCTCTGGAGTAAAAAGTGCTTCCATGAAGAACTTGGTTCATCTGCCCAGCCCCAATCTCCTTCGGTTTCGACAATCGTATAATGATTGAATATGTTTTGTACTAATTCGATCAACAATTCCCTTTTGTATTTTCTTTTGTAGATCGATTCACCTTTAATATAGGAATAGACTATGTAATTATTTTGTGGTTCATCATATATAAGCGTGGGTAATAATTGAATCTCTGAATACTCTTTGAGAAACACTGCTTCTGCTTTTAACACTTGTGGTTCATTCTTTTTTATCACATAGCGTGATTGAATCAAATATAACTCACTCGTTGTTCCGCCGCTTAGCTTTTTATAATCCCAACCGTCCTGGATGATTTTTAAGTTTTTCAGTTCCAAAATAATGCTTTCAATTTTCATGCTTTCAACCTCATTTTACCTTTGAAAATAGTATGGAGCCGAACTCTGAAACAAGAATTCTACTCCTTCAGGATGGAATGGCATTAATGCATTCGCAGTCTGGAAATCAACCCATTTAATCACCGATATTTCATTTGCATCGTTTATGGAAATATCTCCGCCTGAAATCTTTGTGTTAAAAGTGAAAAATACCGCATGTACACCTTTATCCTCCCTAACCCTTTCGTTGATTGCTGCTATGTTAATAGCTTCAATGACTAGGCCTGTTTCCTCTTTTGCTTCGCGTACGACTGCCTGTTCCAGTGTTTCACCAGGCTCAACTGCCCCGCCAGGTAAAGACCAGCCGTTGCCAACATTTTTTACCATTAGTATCTTCTTTTCATCTTCTTTATAAATGAGAGCATATGCAACATCTACTCTTTCCATTGTTATCCCCCATTAATTGTATTTATTGATTACTTACCTTTAAGTCTTAATATATTCTTTTGAAAAAGCTTATTTCCTTCCAATACAGCCAAATAAAAAACGGCCATTTTAGATGGGCCGCAATTATAATGGTTTCTTATTCATGAAATAAATGATTACACCGCTGAGAAAACTTCCAAGCGCTGCTGTTCCCAACATCATGAAATAGATGATTTCGCCCAAGACAGCCATTTCAGCGGCTGGATAAAGTAAAACTTTTACCCCCATCCCCAATGTACCTATAAAAAATATCATTCCGGGCAGCCATTTGAGCCATTTTCCTTTTGCTTTAATGAAAATGAAAGGGAACGCCATGCCAATAAGGAAAACAATTGAAAATACCATCTTTTTCATTCCCATCCCGTAATTTGTTTTGCTGATTGTATTTAAGTAGACGAATTATTTAGTTGTGAGTTACTTGTCTAAAAAAAGAATTATTGTAACTGAGTTTCAAATTTGTTTACTGTTTTGTACTTTATTCCAAAGCTTCTAGAACCTGTACACGGATTTAAGTAAATGTAATTTACCAAAAGTAGCTAGGTATCTGCTTTCTTGATAAGCAATCCTCAGGCTTTAACTGGATTTTAGCCCATTTGCCATCTTTCCATACAAACTGTCCAATTTCCATATCCGTCCCATTTGTCAGTTCCACAAAAACAATCATATAGTACTGACCATCATATCCAAGGAATTCAATGTATTTAATAAACTCCTGTTTTACAATCGAGTATTTTTGTTTAATCAAATGACACCATTCACCATACATTACATCGACATTCGCTTCGGCATCATGAGCCCACCCATGGTAAGCAGCGCACAAGAAGTCCTCGCCTTTGTGAGTTATCTCCTCGATTTTGTAGCCCTCCGAATCCTTCACAGTTTTGATAAAACCATAATAATATCCAAAATAGGTGATTTGTTTGTCTGACCCCTCTATAGTTTCAATTTCATAAAAAAGCTGGTCATTGGATATAGGTATCAATTTAAGTAAATTAATGTGGCCGATGCCCTCGAAAAGCTTAAGGAAGTCTTGATAACTTAACTTTGTATGGAAATCTTTTGATAAAAATTGATACGCGATTGGAAAAGGCTCCTTAGCCATTCCAACCGTCCCGCACCCGCCCATTTTCCCTGGAAACAAATTCTCACCTTCACGGATCACACTGAAAAAATGGATTACTGTCTCATGAGGGCTTTTTAGTAGTTCCTGCACCTGTATCGGTGAACTTGTTTGCGGCAATCTCAATATATTTATTGCTTCACTTTTGGATGGCCTAAAATACTTTTCATTCAAATTCATTGCGATCCCTCCTCTCCATTTTAAGAAGGAGAAATAGAAAATGTGCAGGCAAGAGAATGAAATGTGTTTTTTAATACAAAATAAAAAATGTTTATTTTAACCATAGGATCTGTTAAAGCTGAATGTTGATTTTTAAGCCCTGTTGATTGCAGTGGAAGGCGCGTAGACTCCT
>NZ_JBALQL010000026.1:136365-150391 GCF_036964885.1 Bacillus sp. JJ1122
AAAGCGAAGCGCCTGGAACGAAAATCAACAGTCTTGTTTAACAGAGCCTAACCATAAAGGAGAAGATATCGTGAGAAAACTATTTTTGCAAGTGATCGTGATAATAATGGCCATTGGTATCGGGCTTCCCCAAATCACAGCAAATGCTGAGGGAAACGAAAGAGCTCATCAGCATTGTAACTGGCACGCAGTTGCACAATTAAAGGGCGGGATGAGAAAGCTTTGGATTGACCACGTGATGTGGACGAGGGATTATGTTAAAAGCAACCTGGCTGGCGTGGAGGATCAGGATCAAGTACTAGCCCGACTAATGAAAAATCAAGAGGACATCGGAAATGCCATCAAACCGTACTACGGTGATAAAGCAGGAAATAAGTTAGGATCCCTATTAAAGGATCATATCGCCATTGCTGGAAAATTGGTTGTAGCCGCGAAAACTGGTGATCAGGCAAATTTTAAAAAATATAATACTGAATGGTACAAAAATGCGGATGATATAGCTAAATTCCTTAGCAGTGCAAACCCAAATTATAATGAAAAAGAACTAAAAGAAGCTTTGTACATTCATCTGCAATTTGTTACTGATCAAGTAACGGCAAGATTGAAGAAAGACTGGGGTGCAGATATTACTGCCTATGACCAGGGGGAAGATCACATGGTAAAATTTGCAGACACTTTATCAAGAGGGATAAAAAAGCAATTTCCGGAAAAATTCCAATGTCAGCGAAAACATGGAATGAAGAAAAAATAGTGAGAAGATAATTTCGATTAACAGGGCACGAAAAAGTAAAAATATCCGTGCCCTTTTCCTTTATGAAGCAATTACGCGTTCTATTAGAATTTCTTGAACTAGAATTTTCAAAGTAAACTCGTCAAGTGGCGGACGTTTACCTCTTTTTATTTTGCCAGTCTACTGCTAATAAACTGTATGTAATAAGGTCCTCAAAGTGGTCATATAACCATTGCCCATCCCTTGTGACACCTTCAGAACAGAAACCTAACTTTTCGGGGATTGCCTTACTTTTGGTGTTATTAACGGCACATTGAATTTGAACCCGATTCAGTTTCATTTTAGTGAATAAGTAATCCAATAAGGAAGAAATTGATCTTGAGATGATGCCCTTACCCTGTGCATTTTCTGACAAAAAGTAGCCAATGCTCGTACTCTTGTTTTTCCAGTCGATGTAGTGAAGTCCTATCATCCCTACTAAATTCCCATTATACCGAATACCCGCATCAAAGCCATTATTATCAGCGTAATTTCTAATCCAAATGGGGATGATTGGTTCAAGGTCTTCAGCAGCTTTTCTTTTATCCACCCATAGCAGCCATTTCCTAAGATGATCACGATTATGATCGATCAATGCATATAATTCTTCCTTGTGATGCTGTTGCATTAATTCAATTTCGATTTCTTCATCGACTTTAAATGAAAACATCCATGTTCCCCATTTCGAATTTTTAATAGATTATACCTTATAGTGGAAGATTTTAGTATGGTATTTCCATAGAAAAGCTCTGATAAAATGAATGTCGCGATTTAACTCAAGAACAAAGTGATCATGTAAAGTCTATAGATATCTTCTGGATATTAGGGTTATTCCCTATGATAGAATGCGACTTGTATTTTATGGAGCAACCAGCTCTACTTTTATACGATCAGGATCTTCAAAAAATACCGCATAGTGATCTGCACCACCTGCGAAAGGATGCTTGTCCATATAAAGGATGGGAATGCCCATATTTTTTAGTTTCCGTGTTATATCGTCCACTTTGTCTCTTGACTGCGCATGAAATGCAAGGTGATTCAATCCTATTTGTGACCTGTGATATCCAGCTTCAAGAAATCTCTCTTCTGTTTGAACGAAGACAAGGTATGTATTTTCAAATTTCCAGCTTATCCCTCTATCCCACTTTTGAAATTTTTTATAATTCAATTCAGATAGAAACCATTCCCAAAATTTAGTCGTTTTGCTTAAGTCCGAAACATTCATTTCTATGTGATGCAGCATTTATTTCCTCCTTTATTAGCAATTAGTTGCATTGATAGGTTAATTTCTGGAAACAATAATGTAAAATCCGTGAAGGAGTTCCTTCTTAATTATAATACCAATAGTTAACATGATTTACCTTCGTTTATTCCTCTAAAAACAAAGAACAGGGTCTTGAAAAAAAAAACGACACGGTTTCCATATTTACAATGAAAAAATTAATGTTTCAGAAAAATGGAACTCATTGCTGAAAATAGCATTGTTCAGTATTTCCATCAACCCCTTTTTTCTCGATATTATATTTCCATTTATCTTATTGTAGTAACTTCATGTTGGCAGAATATCTGTTAAATGATCAAGATTCCCCAGTGGCTCTTGCTGTTCATTCTTGGCAAATTTTTATAAGATAAAAAGAAAAAGCTTATCAGGAGACGATATGATCAGAAGCATTGCAATTAACCAGTCCAATGAAATAAGGACTGGCATGAGTATACCTGAATTGATATCAGGCGATTATCGCTGGTACTGGATTGACTTTAGTGAGCCCACTCCAGATGAAATAGAATTTCTGAAAGAGCCGCTCAGGTTCCATCCTTTGGCGATCGAGGATTGCATACACACGCTCCAACGGCCAAAGCTCGATTATTACGATGATTATAACTTTTTTGTTGTTCAGGCACTTAACGCTGATTCAATGAATAAAGAAGAGGTCGATTTATTTTTGGGCACAAATTACATCATTACCTTTCATATGGAAATGAATCGCGAAATCGATGATGTATGGAGCAGGCTGGAACTGACTGGAACGCCTGATAACTGGGATCCTTCGCTTGTCCTTTATCATGTTATAGATAAGATTGTAGATAATTACTTTCCTCTTGTGTATAAGATCGAGGATTTATTAAATGAGATTGATGAAAATTCGTCTGGACGGTCAATGGAAGAATTACTTGAAGATTTATTTGATACGAGGCATGAGCTGTTATCATTAAGGCATACAATTACTCCTATGCGTGACCTTGTTTATCGGATGATCAATTCTCACAGGCTGGCAGATATTTTGGCCAGAAAGGAATACTTTAATGATATTCATGATCATTTATTAAGATTGGGAGAAAAAGTTGAGGCCAGCCGCGAACTTACGACTGATATTCGGGACAGTTACCTTTCCATGAATTCACATGAAACAAATAGGGTTATGAAAGTTCTTACCGTAATCACAACGATTTTCATGCCTCTTACCTTCATTGCTGGAATCTATGGAATGAATTTTGAAAATATGCCTGAACTCAGCTGGGAATATGGCTATTTCGGTGCATTGTTCACGATGTCTATCATTGGTCTTACAATGTTTTTATGGTTCAGGAAAAAGGGCTGGTTTAAATAGTAGAAAGCTGTAAAATGAAAAACCATTGCAGGTGCCTTCCACGGCACCTCAATGGTTTTTTGGGGTGAAGTTTACTCACTAGTCCCATCTTCGTTCACTTCTAAATAGTCGTCAATCAGACTTTTACAAACCAAAGCAAGTCCTGCCAGGAAAAAAGCAATCGTAACTGTCAGGGTAAAAAATAAATAGGACATTAATGTAGTTGCACTCATCAAAATCAGCCAAAAATACTTTTCAAGATTATTAGCCATTTACTTTTTCAGCCTTCCAATAGATTTGGCTGATCGCTTCTGCTAATGCTTCTACGGTATTTTTTAACTCCTTCATATTATTATCCACACCGCCTACTTCGACAACTAATGAGTTTCCGCTTAGGTCCTGATTGTAAACTCCGTCTACACCTATCCCTTTTTTAGGCAAAACGCCTTTGCTTATACCAGGATAATTTTTATTCAGAAACTGATGCAGTTCATTGGCAAATTTTACGTTTCGCTGAAAGTTCTTATTTTCTTCTCCTATGACAAAAACAAGTTTTGCATATGGTTTATTGTTGATGAGTGCAGTTGTGGAATCTTTTCTGAAAGAGTCACGGTGCAGGTCGATGAAATATTCCAGTCGATCGTTAGCAGCCATCGCACTTTTAACTAAAGTTCTAGAGACATCATAAGATTTTGGGGAAAGCCATCCCTTTTTATTCAGCTCCTGGCCAATATTTGTCTTATCAACTGTTGCACCTATTCCCCTTCTCTCTAACTCCTTCCCTAGCAGCTCTCCTACTATGGTGATATTTGTTTTACCATCCACCGCATCGTTCTCATTCTCTGCTCCGTCTAGCCCGAGTAATGGCAAATAAGATTCCCAGCTATGTGTGTGATAGATGAAGACGGTTTTTTCAGAAGGAGGAGCACCAGTTGGCCCATTGCCACTGTTCAGCTCCTTCAATTCATTAGCAGCCATGTTTCTTTCCTGCAGCAAAACATCCATAGGTGGAGCTGATTCGTTCGGTATATCTGTAAAATCAACACCTTCATCCGCTATCAGGAAGTTCGAATCAAAAGACATGAACCCAGGAATTTCACTCCTTACCAGGCTCCTCAGGTCATTCATTTCAATATTCGTAATAAGCTTAAAACCTGTTGAAATGACAGAAAAATCGGGATTAGCTCCTGATAATGCATGTCCAATCAATGGGTTTTCATAGCTGATAATCCTAAGGAATATATCGGCTCCAATATTTCCATTTACCTTGAATTTAAAAAATGTAATATTTGACGATGAAATAAATCCAGCAACCAGAAACAAACTAAAGATACAAACAATGATGATTAAACCGCTCACCATCTTCTTATAAATATTGAATAAAATGGTACTCATCGCATCACCCTAATCATTTTGCTTACCAAATGAATATGTTAATAGAGAGATTTTTAGACTAAAAAACGCCTGGACATGGATGTCCAGACGCAGTTCAATATTAAAAATATTTCTTTTTCCAAAAAACGAATGCTGTTAATCCAGCAAGGAAAACCGCTAGGCTCAGGGCGAAAAAGAAAGCCATGGGATGATGCTGGAATGGCAAGTTGACATTCATGCCAAAAAAACTGGCAACCATGGTCGGGAAGGAAAGAATAATTGTAATGGATGTCAAAAATTTCATGACCATGTTAAGATTGTTTGAAATGATAGAAGCAAACGCGTCCATCATCCCGCTTAAAATGGAGCTGTAAGTTTCAGCCATTTCAATCGCCTGTGTATTTTCGATAATGACATCCTCAAGAAGATCCTTATCTTCCTCATACATTTTCAAGTAATTGAAACGCATGATTTTCGCCAGTACAACCTTATTGGACTTCAAGGAAGTCGTAAAGTACACAAGACTCTTTTCCAGTGCCAGGAAAGCGTACAATTCTTTATTCTTCATTGACTGATGGAGCTCTCGTTCTATTTCATTAGTCTTTTTATTGATCTGTTTCAAATAGCGTAAATAATAGATGGAAATGACATATAGGATTTGCAGCGCAAACCTTGTCTTTTTAAAGGTGAAGAATTCCTTCACTCTATTGCTTTTAAATTCATTTAATACCGGTGTCTCTTTTAAGGACACTGTAATAATGCAGCCTGTAGTCAGAACAATGCCGACTGGAATCGTTTCGTATATTGGAAACCCAGATTCATCGTGCGTAATGTATGGATAGTCGACAATGATGTAAACATTGCCATCTTCTTTTTCGATCCTCGGCCGCTCTTCATCATCAAGTGCGTCACGGATGAAATCGATAGCAATACCAGTTTCATTAGCTACCCTTGTGATTTCTTCTTCAATTGGGTGTACCATGTTCACCCAGCAGCCTTTGGAAATCTCCTCTACCGATTCCAACTGCCTCGCTTCATTGCTTTTAAAAATCTCAAGCATTCTACCAACCTCCTCATTTCTTATTGAGGAAGCCAACTACCTTTTACAAGAGTTGATAGTCTTGCAGCATTCAATAATATCAATTCTAAGAGATGATCGACTTCCCCGCGCCTTTCGGGATCAGGCTCTATTGAATAACCCAACAATACCAACTCCTCTCTTTTTTCACCTCTTACATCTTACCCCTGCTTGCTTAAAAGTACAATCTTATTTTCCTTCAAAACTACTTTTAAAAAAAGACAGATACTGGACATCAGTTCCTATCTGTAAATATTTTATACAGCCGAGTTTTTTCGCCATGACGTAATATGAAATATTAGCACAAATAACCAACTTCCTTCTTTAAGATTGTATCAATACCTAACTCCTTCATTTGGAATTTCGGGCGGATTTTAACTTTGATTTTTCTATTCTAAAAAACACATCTTTTGTCATGAATGTTATGAATTTTTACTCTCTCGTCGATTTTTCCAATACTATCACTCTACAAATATTTTCATTTGAGCTTCCGATAGATAATTCAATAGTTCTACTATGCGTATCCTGCTATGTAAATAATCTCATACACTGCCCCATTAAATAGAATGTAAATCTTTGTTAAAAAATGAAATTTTCTAAAAATATACTATAATGAATCTTGAAATCTAGCAATTGGAGGGGATAAGAAAATGCAGAAGAACCTTAAAAAAAAGCTTATACCTTTTGCAGTCATTTCTTCATTGGCGATAGGAAGCCTGGCGGGTACTTTTACCGCTGAAGCTAAAGGGAAACATCATCACGATGGTCCTGAAATTAAAAATGTTATTTTCATGATTGGGGATGGTATGGGGCCTGCTCATACCTCTGCCTACAGGTATTTAAAGGATGATCCAAGCACAAAGTATGCAGAGAAGACAGAGTTCGATAAATATCTTGTCGGTCAACAGTCCACCTATGCAGAGGATCCTGAGCAGAATATTACAGACTCCGCATCCTCCGCAACAGCTATGTCTGCTGGTGTAAAAACATATAATGCAGCTATTGCCGTTGATAATGACGAGTCGGAAGTTAAAACGGTTTTAGAAACCGCAAAAGAAAAAGGTAAAGCAACAGGACTTGTTGCTACCTCTGAAATTACTCACGCTACACCCGCATCATTTGGTGCACATGACGTACATCGCAAAAATATGAATGCAATAGCAGATGACTATTATAATGAATTGATTAATGGCCAGCATAAGATTGATGTTCTTTTAGGCGGAGGAGCCGATCTTTTTGACCGGACCGACAGAAATCTTATCGAGGAATTTAAGAAAGATGGGTATAGTTTTGCTTCAACTAAAGATAAGATGCAAAAAGACAAAAATGGGAAAATCCTAGGTCTTTTTGCTCCAAGAGAACTTCCAAAAATGATCGACCGTACTGAAGATCATCCTTCTCTTGAAGATATGACAAATTCAGCAATTCAAAGACTTAATAGAGACAAAGATGGCTTCTTTCTGATGGTTGAAGGCAGCCAGATCGACTGGGCTTCCCATGATAATGATATAGTGGGTGCTATGAGCGAAATGGAAGATTATGAAAAGGCTTTCAAAGCAGCTGTTGAATTTGCCAAGAAGGATAAGCATACCCTTGTCATCGCAACTGCTGACCACTCTACCGGTGGATTTACGATCGGTGCAGATGGCATCTACAACTGGTTTACTGAACCAATCAAATCCTTCAAAAGAACCCCTGACTTCATAGCAAAAGAGATTGCAGGAAATGCGGATGTGGAAGATACGCTTAAAAAGTACATCGACCTTGATTTAACAGACGATGAAATCAATTCAGTCAAAAAGGCAGCTGAATCAAAAAAAGTGCTTGAGATTGATAATGCGATTGAAGCGATCATAAACAAACGATCAAATACAGGCTGGACAACAAGCGGGCATACAGGTGAAGATGTTAACGTTTATGCTTTTGGTCCAAGCAGAGAGCGCCTTGCTGGAAAGATTGAAAACACTGATCTAGCCAAGCATGTTTTCAGCTTATTGGAAAAAGGAAATAAAGAAATTGTAATTGAAGACAAATAACTTTAAACAAGTTTCCCCTTCCCTCACCGGCAGGGGAAACTTGTTTAATTCAGGCTGGTAGGTGTCATATGAGAAATTTTTTTATTGTTTTGCTGATTTTCACGTCCCTTACAGGTTGTACTCAGGAAAAGGATCAAAAGGAGACCTCGGATCAAAAACAAAGTGCAAATCCTCTAACAAATCAATCTGAAGAGAAAAGTCCTCCTTCCAGAAAGGAAGCCAGTGAGTATGTCCCAAATCCTCAGGTAACAGATGATCGCCAGCTAGTCGTGGTGGGCAATACTGTGTCTGATGAAAAAGGCGATGTCGAATTAATTGCTTATAAAAAGTTAGGAGATAAAGTTAAGGTTGGACCATTGGAATTGACGATTAAAGAAGCAAAAGTCATTCATTATCGCCCTTCATATAGTATGGTGGACTTTTATCACAGCTACACTCATGAGGAGAAGTTTGATTTTGTAAAAGTTTTCGTAGAAGTCGAGAACACTTCTGATCAATCATTGAACTTCGCTCCAATTGCTCAAATAGATACAGACCTTGGTGAGCAAAGAACCTGGGAAGAAGAAATCTACCTGGAAGAACTGAATGGTCCATTCGAACCTGGAGAAAAAAAAGCAGGTAACCTGGGGTTCATTATTGAAAAATCAGATATCAAAACCTTTAACATCACCACAAGTAAGGTTATAGATAACAATAAAAAAGAATTAAATAAAGAAAAAGTGATAACAGTGAAATTTTAAACGGCATGGATATTAATATCCATGCCATTATTCTTTTAGGTGAGTATAATGTTATTTTATAGACACATACTCTTCCTGGATAATGGAATACATCTTCAAATCCCAGTGTTTCCCTTTGATGAGCATCCCTTTCCTAATAATGCCTTCAAAGCTCATTCCAGCCTTCTCCATTACTCTCTCGGATCCGATATTTTCAACAAAACATCTTGCCTGAATACGGACTAAATTCATTTTTTCGAAACCGAATCTGATCAGTTCTTTCGCTGCTTCTGTTGTAACCCCTTTTCCCCAATACTCGCGGGCAATGACATAGCCAATTTCAGCAAATTGATGATGTGTATTCCATGAGACGAAGTCTATCGTACCGATTAATCTTCCTGTTTCTTTGTACTGTATTCCCCAAGGGGCAATTCTCCCAGCCTCATACTGGTCTAAGATAAAATCGATAAATTCTTTCGTATCCATCAGTGTTTGATGCTGGTTCCAAGTTACATATCTTGATACCTCTGGATCTGAACCATATACAAACATGTCCTCTGCATCTTCAACAGTAATTTTCCTGAGTAAAAGTCTATCTGTCTCTAGTATCGGTAAGTCACTATAAATCTCTGAGACTTCCATATGAATGCACCCCCAATGATCTTTAAATTATAATAGCTTAACAATCTGCAAATATGCAATAATTACCATTGGAGATGAACGGGAATAAAGAATTCCTTATTTTAAGTTGACATAATATTATTATGTTAACTTTTTTACAAAAAATAGAGGTTCGGAATTTTCTTTTCCCGAACCCAATTTTAATTTTTACCATTATATTAACTTCAACTCATAAGTCCAATATAATTGGTCATGTGTATTCATGAAGAAAAGTAAACAATCCTTACCCACTGATGAGTTTTTTTCATTCCTTTCCTCCTGACTTTTTTATTGAATTGCCATAAAAGCCACCTTCCATATGCCATCTGGATCCTTTATCATCCTGAACCCTTGAGATCCATTTGCATTTTCAAAGCTTATATATCCTTCAAAATCGCTTGTTTTAACAAACTTTCCATTCTGGATGCCACCAAGAGCAGACAGTTTTTGTGCAGAAGTTGTCCGGTCGCTTTCGCTGAATTTAATATGCTCTTCTTTTGACCACATAACGTATTCTGGTCTTGTCGTATATAATGCATATTCCGTTTCTGCATCTCCATCAATACCTGCCTGTACGTATAGCTTTGCAATACTTATTGGAGATAAGTTTTTCAAGTTATCGAGATCATGATCAAGTTTAAAGAAGTTATAAGCAGTTTTTTCCTCTTCTGTCAGCTGGAATGCTGTAGTGTCATAGAGGATTTCCCCTGCTTTTTGTTCCGTTTCTGTCATCGTTCCGTCTGGTCTTAAAGTCTTTATCATCACTCTTCCTTCTTGAGTATAGAAGATGGACATTTTCAATGCTTTATTTTCTGGTGACCAGCCAATTGAAAATAGGACGCCGATTTTTTGGTTAATAAGATTTGGAAAGTCCACCATGAAATCTTGATCAAGGTTGCTGATTGTTCCTGGCTCGACCAAATATTGATAAGTCCAATATATCTTTGTGCCATCTTCTGCATCCGTATTTTCATACTCGTTAAATTCTGTACCAAATATCTCTTTAACTGCGTCCTTTGATAAACCAATTTTGAAAGCCTTTTCTATAAAAGCCACCTTTTCCTTCACCAATTGATCTTTTTCCTCATTGAGATCAGCTGGAGATACTGCATCACTAATTTTTAGGTCCTTTGAGTCCCAGTTTTGAATTAATAAGCGCCTTCTTACCTTTTTGCCCGTTTCTGATTCAATATAGGAGTAACTAACAATTAAAGTATCGTTTTCATCTGGATAAACGGTTTCTAATGCCAGAGTTGAAAAATCTGCATTTTGATAGTACTTAATAACTTCCTCAACAGGCTGGTCATAAAATTCAAAGATTAGTTTTTCTTTAAGATAGTCCTGGTCTCCCTTTTCTAAAGCATTGAAATAGTAAATGAGCTCCTGTGCAGGTGTTTGAGCGCCAACAACTTTAACCACTTGTTGATAAATGGTTTGGTATGCGTCATTATGAGCTATTAATTGATCAATATTTCGTTCCTTTTCATTAACATTTTCGTCTTTATTGTTATCTTCACTAATTACTTCTGTTTTATCAGCAACCTTCGATTCTTCTTGATTTGTATTCAACCCTATGAATGATGCTGTTAAAACTGAGAATATGATTACGGTCATTGCCATTGGCACAAGAATCGGCCATTGCCATTTAGGTTTAATGTTCTGTTCTAGTTTATTTTGTCCCTCGGTGATTTCAGTCCGGAGCTTTTCTACAAAGTTCTCATCTGGCTCAATGTCTGGTCTGTTCTTCAAAGGCGCGAGGAATTTTTGGTCAAACGACGCGTGTTTACGATTGTCCATCTTTCAATCCCCACCCTTCTTCATCTTTTAATATCTGCTTTTTCAAATGCTGCAGGGCCCGATGGTAATCCACACGAACCTTCGACTCACTGCAGCCAAGGATCTCTGCAGTTTCTTTGATGCTAAGTTCCTTTAACCCCCGTAAGATAACAACGGTCCTGTACTGATGTTTTAGTTTTAACAAAGCGTTCTGAAGTTCCGTCCATTCGCCTTTTTGAATCAGCAATTCTTCTGGTGTTACGGAGTCTTTCTCCTTATCGAAAACCCATTCAGGAAACAGGCTTACAAACTTCCTTTTTCGGTGCAAATCCATTGCAGTATTTCTTGCAATAGAAAGAATCCAGGTTTTTAGCTTTTCTGGTTCCTTTAAGCTTGAAATCGACTTCATGATTTTTACGAATGTTTCTTGTGTAATATCTTCGGCTTCCTGTTTGTTATTTGTATAATATAGCGCGAAATGATAGACATCCCGATGATAACATTCATAAATTTTATTTATATTAAGCCTGTTGTCTTCCACGTATCACTCCCCCATTCCGTAATAAGTCGCTCAACTTCATATTTTGTTTCAGTTTTATTTTAATTTTTTTCTTTTTCTTACAAATACTAATAATCAAAGCTGCATTTGGCAGAAAGGCTTCCGCTTTTGCTGAAACGGGAAAATCATTTATAATATAAAGATAAATTCGGTTCCTAACCTTATTTTACCAGCAGAGAAAACTACACAAAAGCTTCATTTTAAAAGGAGAACGACTATGCAGTTATTAAAGCGGTTTTGGGAGGCTATTGTCCGATTTTGGAAGAGACGCCACCTAACACAAATTTTGTTATTGATCTTATTAGTTTTTATCCTACTTTCCATTCTATGGTTTGCCTTCATTGCAAGCAGAGCCAATGTCCAATCATTAAAGGATGGACTTAGCCAGGCAACTGTCCTTTATGACAAAGACGGCGATGAAGCAAGCAAGCTTGCGACAAATAGGACTGGCGGAATTTCAATTAAAGAAATTCCTGAATATGTACCGAATGCAGTCGTTGCGATTGAAGACGAACGTTTTTATAAGCATGGTGGTTTTGATATTAAAGGTATTGCCCGTGCCTTCTTTGGCAATTTATTCGCAGGCAGGATAACCGGCGGCGGCAGTACGCTTACTCAGCAGTTAACTAAAAACGCACTGCTTTCACCTGAACGAACTTATAAGCGCAAGGTAGAAGAATTATTTTTAGCTGTCGAACTTGAAAAGGTATATACAAAGGAAGAAATCATTGAAATGTATTTGAACCAGGTATATTTCGGCAGCGGGGCTTTTGGTATTAATAACGCAAGCAAAAAGTACTTCGCCAAGGATGTTAAGGATGTAACGATCAGTGAAGGTGCGATGCTTGCCGGCCTTCTTCATGCTCCTTCAGCACTAGATCCGTACAATAATTATGATGGTGCAATGAAACGCAGGAACGTCGTTTTAGCTAAAATGAAAGAGCAAGGCATGATTTCTGATGAAGAATATAAAAAAGCTAAAAAAGAGAAAATCGAACTTGAAGATGGCGGTGGAAGCCTCGCAGATCGTAAGTATCCATCTTATGTTGACGCAGTTCTCGATGAAGCGACAAGCAGATACGGCTTGACGCAGGATGAAATTATGACGAGGGCCTACCGTATTTACACAGAATTGGATCAAAATCTTCAAACTGGTCTTGATAATGTGTATACCAAGGACTATCTGTTTCCAGATCGTGCAAGTGATGTGCTTGTACAAAGCGGCTCGGTATTACTTGACCCAGCTAACGGTGGTGTACGTGCATTGGTTGGCGGCCGTGGGGAAAAAGTGTTTCGAGGTTTCAACAGGGCTACTCACTTAAAGGCCCAGCCGGGATCAACGATGAAACCGCTGGCCGTTTATACACCTGCCCTTGAGGAAGGCTATGACTACGATTCAATGCTAGTAGACAAGAAGATGAGTTTTAAGAACTACAGTCCAAAAAACTTCTCTGACACATACCAGGGAGAAGTCCCGATGTATAAGGCGATTGAGAAGTCAATCAATCTCCCTGCGGTCTGGCTGTTAAATGAAATCGGCCTCGAAAAGGGAATTGATTCAGTACGAAGGTTTGGAATCAAGGTTGAAAAAGAAGACCAGAATCTGGCGCTGGCTTTAGGCGGAATGCATAATGGTGTCTCCCCTCTTCAAATGGCTGAAGCTTATTCCGTTTTTCCAAATGGGGGTAAGCGGCATGATGCTCACTTGATAACAAAGATAGTTGGTCCTACTGGCAAGATCATTGCTGAGCATGACGGCTCTACAACAAGGGTCACATCAAAAGGAGTAGCAAACGAAATGACTTCGATGCTTCTGAATGTTGTGGAGACTGGTACTGGAAAAGGTACAAAGTTAAATGATGCCCAAATCGCAGGAAAAACGGGTTCTACGCAGCTTCCTTACGCAGACATTAACGGAACAAAAGATCAATGGTTTGTTGGCTATACACCAAACTTGGTTGGTGCAGTGTGGCTCGGTTATGATAAGACAGATCGTGAACATTATCTGTCAAGCAGCAGTTCAAAGGATGTTGTTAAGATTTTCCGTTCAATTATGGAAGAATCCGTACCACATATCAAACCTGAGGAATTCGATGTCGAATCTGTAAACACTCGCATATCTGGCAAAACGATTGATTATAAAGAAACAGAACAAGCAATCAGAGAAAAAGCGTCTAAGCTTGAAAAGGAATTAAAGGAGCGGGCAGGCCAGGTTGAAGACCGATTAAGAGATGAAGCGCCAAAATGGAAGAAAGTTTTAGAACAAATGCAAGAAGACGCCGGCAAGGCTGGCGCTAAGGTCATAGACAAATTAAGGGATTGGCAAGGGCAATAGAATTGAGAAAGAGCAGCCATTTTTGGCTGCTCTTAGACTGTAGACAGGCTCGATAAAAATCGAGCCTGTCTACAGTCTTTTTTTGTTTGGAGAAGAATTAGGGCTATTGGTGACCTTTTTTTCCAGTTTCTG
>NZ_JBALQL010000026.1:150612-180296 GCF_036964885.1 Bacillus sp. JJ1122
TTTTTCCAGTTTTTAGTTTATTCAGGCAACCAACAGGGTTTATTGGAGAGCTCTTTTCCCATTTTCTAGTTGATTCATGTACCCAACAGGCTTTATTGGTGGGTGTTTTTTCCAGTTTTTGTTCTTTTAAGTAACCAAGACTCTTTATTAGTGTGGCTTTTTTGTCTACAAACTAAAAAACAGGCAAAAATGGCTGCTTTCAGGTAATTAGATTCTATTTAATGGAATCAATCTTACCTTATTTCCTAAAACACTTTCGCAAATACACATGTATCTCTCAGCTCACCATCAACTGAAATAGATTCATTCTTTAATATTCCTTCAAGTGTAAATCCTAATCTTTCTGGAATCGCCCTGCTTTTTACATTCCGTGAGTCACATCTTATTTCAACCCTCCGTGCTTTGAGTTCACGTACTGCAAAGTCGGTAATCCCCTGCACTGCCTCAGTCATATATCCCTTCCCGCTGTAGCGAGTGTCAATCCAATAGCCAATTTCAAACTTCGGTATATCCCAGTTTATTCGATGCAAGCCCGATGAAGCAATAAATTCACCTGTATCCTTTTTAAAGACAAGCAAGCGTAAATCTGTTCTATTTAAGAAGTTTATGTATGCCTGGCGGATATTGATTTCAGTTTCTTCAATCGTTTGTTCCTTTTGCGCGAATGGCATCCAAGGCTTTAACTCGGGCAATGAAGTATTAACTGACTCACATGTTACGGCTCCATCTCCAGCCAATGGCATCCTGATCAACAGCCTGTCCGTTTCAAATTCGCTTGGAAAATCCAATAAAAGCGGGTTCATATATCCCCTGCCCCTTTCTTATGTAAAGTAAGCTGTGTTAAAGGTGAATGTTGATCTTTAAGACCTGATGTCACGCGAAAAGCGTGTGTCTGGAGCGAAAATCTACTGTTCAATTTAACATAGCCAAAATGTAAAGAGAGCGACAAATGCCGCTCTCTAAAAAATTCTATCTTAAATACTGATATCCCTTTTTTGGAAAAAGAAAAATGTTACAATCAAAAAGATTGCGTAATACAAAGCAAGGATTGAAAGTGAGAAAGGTAGTGTAATGTCTTCGAGGATTCTATCCTGAAGAGCATACACGGTTAAGTCCAAATGCGGGAAGATTAAAAATTTCGCCCACACATATTTATCCGCAAGCATTAAAATGATACCGCCTAAAGTGGATGAAAAGAACAGGACGAAAATGCCGATGCCAACTGCTAATGCCTGGCTCTTAAACAAAGTTGAAAGCATAAAGGCGATTGTCATAATAACCAGCAAGCTTGGCAAATAGTAAAGCATCTTCAAAAAGAACTGAGTGCCAACGATTGCTTCCTTTCTGCCCTCCAATGTCACTTCGAAAATCTTCATATTGAAATCACCGCTGCCAAATAGCAGCAATCCGATTAAGTATCCTGAAACAACCAGTGTTGCAACCAATAGCAAAGCGTATATGATGACAGCGATATATTTGGAAAGCAAAATGCTCCATCTTCTGTGTGGCCTGATCAGGAGCTGTTTGATTGTTCCATCTGAAAATTCAGCAGCGACATTTGCACTTCCCACCACAACGACGAACAGCGTAACCAGTGAGCTCACACCGATCACAACTTCATTCATGAAGTGCCAATTAGTTTTGGCTGTAGGATCAATATCTT
Source organism: Bacillus sp. JJ1122 (assembly GCF_036964885.1). Lineage (NCBI taxonomy): Bacteria > Bacillati > Bacillota > Bacilli > Caryophanales > Bacillaceae > Bacillus > Bacillus sp. JJ1122. The sequence continues at coordinate 152,276 of NZ_JBALQL010000026.1, forward strand.
TGTCCAGATATTCCTGGTTTTGGTCAATTTGTGTCTGAATCAAAGGTTTTTCTTCTTCAGGTGCTGATGTAAGCTGATTCTCCAGCATATTGATTTCTGCCTGGATATCCTCACGCCAGTTAGGGTTTGGTTCACCACTGAACTTCATATAAATAATACCGGCAATTAAAACAGCCATTACTATGACGATCATATAAATCCAGCTAGCCATTTTGCCGAAAATCTTCATTAATTCATTTTGGATTAGTGCAATCATACCATCTGCTCCTTTTTATCCTTATTGGTGATTTCCAAGAAGCGATCTTCCAAAGTTGCTTTCACATTCAGAATTTCAAAAACATCAATTTCATTCATAACCAACAGCTTGTTGATTTCAGGAATAGCGTCTTTCTCAACAGAAAGTATAATCCGGTGATCTTTCATGGACGATATTTTAACAGTCGGCATTTTCTCCTTTAAGAGTTTGGATGCCACGTTTACATTTGAAACTTCCATCTCAACAGAACGCAAAGCTTTCGCTTGTGAATCTTCATTTTCATTCATCGTCGAAATATGAATGAGCTTGCCTTGTTCAATTATCGCAAAACGATCGCACATCAACTGCATCTCAGATAACAGGTGAGAAGAAACCAATACAGAGGTCCCCTGGCTAGCCAACAATCGCAAATAATCGCGGAATTCCCTAATTCCCTGTGGATCAAGACCATTCGTAGGTTCGTCAAGAATCAAAATCGAAGGTTTATGTAAAATTGCCTGCGCTACACCTAATCTTTGGCGCATACCGAGTGAATATGTACGGACTTTATCATGAATTGCATGCTGTAAACCCACTAGTTCTGTTACTTCTTCGATTCGTTCCTCACTTATTTCAGTAAGAGCCATTCGCGCATAATGTCGAAGGTTTTTGTAACCACTGAGGTATTTGTAAAACTCGGGATTTTCAACGATAGCGCCAAGTTCATTCATTGCCAATGTAAAAGACTCGTCCAAATTATGGCCATTTACCATGACTGTACCGCCAGTTCGATTGATCAGGCTGACGATCATACGAATAATTGTCGTTTTTCCTGCTCCATTCGGTCCTAAAAGCCCAAATATTTCTCCGCGTTCCACTTCGAAACTTACGTCATTAACGATGGTCTTTTTGCCGATTGTTTTTGTTAGAGATTTTACCTCAAGGGCAAATTGCGACATAGTTTCTCCCCTTTTCTTTCTAAAATAAGGCTATGTTAACTTATAAAAGCGACAAAGTTAAAATTACCCTGGTGCTGGAAAATCAACATAGACCTTTTAAGAATGCTTAATGTAAAATTGGATGGATTGTTTTCTCACATTGTTTAATACGATGAAAAATGTAAAAAGTTACAATAAAAGTGAAAAAGTTTTCTTTTTTTCGAATTGTACTTTTTACCTTCTTCAAATTACAATCAACAGGATTTTAAAAATCAACATTCAGCTTTAACAGAGCCAAGTGTATATTGCACATCGATAATACAAACGCTATATGTGATGTTCTTAGGAATATCGAGCGTTTCAAAAATCCATTCCTGAGGTGATTGTATGAGTTACAAAGATCATTTGGATCCGCACTCAGAACTTTTCCACCACACTTGGACAAGGCGCAAGCGTTTAAATTCGCAAGTAAATGGCCAGACGCAGGTATCGAAAAATACCATTCTTGCGCGTGGCAACGCGAAAGCACACCGCTGGTAAAGGATGCTTCGAAACGTAAAAAGGAAAAGGCTTTTGGGCCTTTTCCTTTTACTTATGGCAAGAATATAAAGTAAATCAATCCAGCCAATATGATTCGATAAATTGCAAATGGAACCAATTTGATTTTGTTAATCAATTTCAAAAAGAATTTGATAAAAATCAAAGCGAAGACAAACGCACTAATAAATCCTACGATAAAAAATGGCAAAGCATCAATCGAGAAATACTGCCAGTTTTTCAGAAGTGATATGCCGCTTGCTCCCAACATGATTGGAACAGCCATGATGAACGTGAAGTCAGATGCAGCCCTGTGGCTCATGCTGAGCAAGACACCGCCTGCAATCGTGGAACCTGATCGAGAGAAACCTGGCCATAAGCCTAAACATTGGAATAGGCCCACACCAAAGGCTTGTTTGTACGTGATTTGGTCAACATCTTCTGTTTTTAGGTTTTTAGGCTGAAGACGGTCTGCTAAAATTAGCAGGATGGCTCCGATCACCAGGCCAATGATGACTGTTTCGACAGAAAACAAATGTTCATCGATATAATCTTCGAATAACACTCCTGTAACGCCTGCTGGAATTAACCCAACAATCACTTTTAACAGACTTAATCTGCCAGTCGAATCTCCGAAAGATTCTTTTTTGTTTAAGCCTAATAAATTCATGAATCTGTCTTTAAACACAATGACCACTGCTAAAATGGAACCTAGCTGGATTACGACTTTAAAAGTATTTGCCACTTGCTCTGTAAATAAATCCTTCGAGTGAAGCAGCAAGTCGTCTACGATAATCATATGTCCAGTAGACGAAACAGGGGCAAATTCAGTTAACCCTTCTACTAAGCCAAGTATAAATGCTACGAATAATTCCCATAAATTCATGAATCAAAAGCTCCTCTTTTTTTAAAATTGCTATGTGCCTCATTTCTTTTTATCCTTTTTTGCATTTTTAGTCAACTAAAAAAGCAGCTGTTTCGGCTGCCCTTTTTTAAATCACTTTTGAAAAACCACTATTTTTTGACCAAAATAATTCGTAATTGTATATATTCCAGCACCAAAAATAATAGCCAGGTTGTCAGTAGAGAGTAATTCTTGCCTTCCATCAATTAGGCTAGAGAGAAATTTGCTGACTGAGAAGGATAATAGGTAGCAAATTAGGATCACTGCTGTGAATTTTAAAGCTCCCTCTTTAATTCGAACTTTGCTGTTAAAGGTGAATACCCTGTTCAAAAAGAAGCTTACCACTGCTCCAGCCGTATTACCCGTAAAGGTTGCAATCCAATAAGGCCACTGCAATCCATTTTTTAAACAAAACATTATTCCAAGGCCAATGAAAGTATTTAATACGCCGACCAGGAGGAATTTCAGGAAAGTTGGATTTATTTTAAGTGAGCGCATTAGCCTATTTACCAGCTTATTAGTTATTTTCAGACAGCTTCCGAGCTTCAGTGTCAAGTGGCTCATAGACCATCCCTTCCGTATTCATCAGCTTCCTTGAAACAGGAAGATTGAATAAATCGATGTCGATGATATACTTTGGCCTTCGCTTTGTTTCCTTGTAGATTTTGCCTATGTATTCACCTACCAGTCCAAGAGCAATAAGCTGGAGTCCGCCGATCAGCCAGATGGAAGTGATTAATGACGTCCATCCAAGCTGAGTGTTACCAAAAAATTTCAAGGCAAGAAAATACGCACCAAATGCCATGCTGACAAAAAATGAAATACATCCAATAAGCAGGACGAATCTGATTGGAGTAACGGAAAATGAAGTGATGCCATCGAACGCGAAAGCAAACATCTTTTTTAAGGGATATTTCGTCTCTCCAGCTGCACGTTTCTTCCTTTCATAAAAAACCGAAGTTGAGCTGAATCCAATCAGCGGAACAATTCCACGCAAAAACATGTTCGCTTCAGCAAAGTTTTGTAACTCTTCTACAGCTCGACTGCTCATTAATCGAAAATCAGCATGATTAAAAACTAGTTTTACTCCAAGTCTAGCCATTACCTTATAGAATCCCTCTGCTGTGGCCCTTTTAAAAAGTGAATCGCTGTCCCGCTTGCTCCGAACACCATAAACGACCTCGTAACCCTCTGTATACTTACAAACCATTTCTTTTATAGCATTTACATCATCCTGCAGGTCTGCATCTATCGTAATGAGGCAATCTGAGGCATCTTTTGCTGTAAAAAGACCTGCAAGCAATGCGTTTTGGTGCCCAACATTTCGGGATAGCTTCAAGCCTTTTACATATTCACCTTTGAGACTTTCCTTATATATCATATTCCAGGTATGATCCTTACTCCCATCATCAACAAAAAGTATTTTACTTTTATCTGAAACATTTGTGGTTGAAACCATTTCATCCAGGATAGTTTTTAACTGTTCAATAGTCTCGTGCAGTACTTCTTCCTCGTTGTAACAAGGGACTACTATTGTCAATATGGGTAAGTTCATTGCTGAATCCTCCTAGCTGCTATAAAACTTCATAGAGGTAAATTTTCCAGGCGCTGGACTTTGACGAAAACACTTTGTCGAGATGGAGTCCATTTGCTGCCGCGTTTTGAATTGGTACGGATGAGAATAGATACTCCCCGCCCATCTGTTTGAATGGCTGCAAGTTCAACTTCAGGTTTTTGATTCGTTTCTTTGATGTTTTTTTAAACATATAATGCTTGCCAAGCTCATCCGTAAACAGATAACAGCGGCCGCCCCATTCGTCAAAATAAACGCGAATCCTTTTATTCTTCTTCAATTCGTTTTCAATGATTTCTCTGAACTGCTTTTTATAGTTCAACGGGTAAAAGTTATTGTACGAATCAAGTGTGAAAAAGCCATTATACTGGGCAATTGCCGGATGCAGGCCGATACTCGCAACCCGGTAACTATCTTGTGGTCTGCCGATGTACTCTTTTATGTCATTAAATTGGTCCTCTGCGTAAAATTCCTTAACACTCGGTTTTTTTTTATAGATGATTTCTTCATTTGAAAAACAGAGCAATATTATTTGCGCACCAACAACCCAAGGAACTGTTTTTCTCCACAGTCTTCCTTCGTTCCAAACAATTCTAAGTCCTGCGGCAAACAAGATATAGATAATCAGCGGCCGAAGGAAATGATATCTGGCAAAATTAAACGTATCCAAAAAGTGGAACCTTTTCGTAAGAGGAAGCCAGCCTTTATAAAACCAGAAGGCATACCATGCGGATAGAAGGAAATTGAGAGCAAACAGAATGACATAGGACCTTTCTATCTTCCAGGTACGGTTTTTCCAGATCAAGATAAGAGCAAGGATGATGACTGGCAGAATAATCATTGTATGGATGGTATGAACATGATGATGGCCGTATATAAAATTTTTAATGGTCAGCCTAACAGAATGTCCAAATGTAAGCCGCGCATGAAAATATTCATCCCTGCTGTTCGGTTCTTCATCAAATAAAAATGAATAGACTAGTCGATAATCAGTCACTAAATAAACAAAAGTCATATAAACGATTGCTAAAAAAAAACGCCAGTTCCATCCCTTCCCCCTAAGAATATCTAAAAACCAGAATACGCCCATCGCACTAAGAAAAAAGAAAAAACCAAGGACGATACTTGAATAGAATGGAAGAACCGTTAATACGAAATAATTGGTCCATTTCCGTTCGCCATTCCTAATATTTAAAAAGCTCCAAAGTGCCAATGGCATCCCAAGTGTGCTCAACATTCCAGAAGGCCAGAAAGGAGTTAGCGCAAAGGCTAGTGAGGTGCCTACACGGATAATCCCCCATCTTTCATCCTGGATGAAGTGTTTTTTTAATAGTAAATACATGCCTAGAAATGCTGTAAATCTTGTAATTGCCTGGCTGAAACCATATGCAGTCATAGTCGGGAACCAATAATAAAGCCAAACGATCAATGAAAATTCAGTTCCTAGTGCATTCCGGGGCAATCCATTTATCACCTGTGGGATCTCCGCTGTGACAGAACCTGTTATCTGGCCGCTTTCAGCAAGTACTTTATACCATGCCAAATTTGAATCGAGATTGTCATGGACCCTGATATGAGCTTTCTCTCCCAAAATAAAATACGGTGATAGAAAAAGAGCAATCCCTAACAATGCCAGCACGATCAGTCGCCGCTCCTTATCCTGCATGTAAAACAATTCCCTACACCTCATCCATCATATTTGCCTTATTAAAGTTTGTGGTCTCTTTTATGAAACTATTCCCAAAAACGGATTCAAATTATGTCGTAGTCAAAAACGATTAAATAAAAGAGTACAAAGAAGAACGATAATATAAGTGCTGCTAATGGCTTTCTGTAATGAAGGCGCAGCATGGGGTACATCGTGCTATAAAAGAAAACTTCCCAGCCCATCGACCACCCGTTGGAGAACCGAATGGCACCGATTTTGAGTGCAATACTTTCAATTAATAAGGATAACGAAATCCATTTGAGATAATGGTATATTTTTTTCGTTTTTTCATGGGGGAAATTTCCAAGAAACAGAATGATCATGCTGGGATAAAACATAAATGTGTATAAGCTCTCCGTAACGAAAAGACTGATGAAATTCTTTTCAAATTCCCATAAATGCTTGTTGCCGATGTAGGATATATATTCATAGAAGCAGCTAAATAAGGCCCAGAAATAAAATGTTGGCAAGTACTCCTTCCACATTCTCCATTTGCCCAATTTAAATGAAAGCAGGACTCCTCCTGCTAAAACTGCGGCATGAAACAAGATCTCAACTCCTTTATGTGACGGAATGCCCGAGGCAGCAAACTAATATAGTAATATTCCAGCTCTGCAATCTTTTGTATTTTCAGCAATTTCCAGATTTTTTATGTATCGCTTAGGTTATGTTTTTTAGTTTCGGAAAGGCAAGTTCAAGTTTTAAATGAAAGATATTTAGTCCTAACTAGAATATATGTTCACGCTATGGTTTCAAAAGGAAATAAATTTTTAAAAAACTCTATTTCAGGGGAATGGATATATTTCCTTTATGATGGGAAATTCTATATCCATAAAAACTGAAAGGTTGCTGTATTATTTATGCTTCACTACAATGTGACAAGTAAAAATGTAAAGAAGGAGCAGGCATATACCCTCCCCTCTTCTTCCAGTGACACTATTTGGATTCATTTCGAACCTACCAATAAAGAACGATTTGACGAATTTATCAGCAAGATGGAAATCCACCCTCTTGCCAAAAAAGGATTAGAGCAATTCAGTGATATCCCAAAGATTGATGTATTTAATAATGAAGCTATTATCTCGTTGTTTGCTATACAAGATGACTATACACAAGCAAAAATCACCATATTGGTTGGTGCAAACTATGTCATTACAAAGGAAGAGGAAAATATTGATCTCTTAGCCCAGCTTGAACAGCTCTTTTTCGAACATCCTGAACAAATGGAAACCTCCGGCAAAGTGCTCTACCATATTTTTGATAAAGTATCATCAATTGATTTAAAAATGGTAGACAGGATTGCAGATAACATTCAGAAACTAGAACGGAATGTCTTTGACAAGCCATTTGAAAATGAGATTCCCAGAAGTATCCATCGCTGGAAGTCATCCCTTCACGAGCTGAGGCAAACAATTGAAGCCCAGGACCAAGTAATGACAACGATATCTAGAAAAGAATTGAAGTTTGTTGATGAGGATTCTGCTTTGTACTTTAAAGACTTGAATAATAGCTATGCGAGGGTAGTCAATGCGCTTGATTCATTCAAGGAATCACTTGATAGTATCTTTAATTTGCAGATGACTTTAAAATCAGACCATGCAAACTCAATAATGAAAACACTCACCCTCGTTAGCGCCATTTTTCTTCCGATGACCTTTATAGCTGGGATGTATGGAATGAATTTTGAATCCATGCCAGAGTTGAAATGGAGATTTGGCTATGGATATGCCCTTTTCCTAATGTTTGGGATTGGTGCAGGCATCGCGTTATTTTTCCGTGCTAAGGGATGGTGGGGAAATAAGAAATGATGTGTATATACATAATCTGCATAGACCTTATTTGAGGGCGATTCTTTGCTAGAAGGTAGATTATAGTACTCGATAGAAGGTGAGGAAACTTAAGTAGCTTTCAAAAATATAATTTGCTGACCATATCTTCTATCGTGGTGTTACATAGGCAAATAAAAAAGCTGTACAGTTCATATTGTCCTGTACAGCTTTTGCTTTACCCATTTTCAGTGAGGTTTGTTTCTGACTCAAGAGCAAATAAATTTTGTTTTGATTGGAGGAAAACAACCGATGTCAGGAATACGGCCAGCAGTACGCCAATTCCAGCGAACACAACGGTGACTGTCTGCAAATCCAGGTGTTCTGCCAAATAGCCCAAAACGAGGGTCAGGATGATTTGGATGATCGCCTGAAAAAACGCAAATGCACTGCTGAATCGCCCCATTAAATCCACTGGCACATTATTTTGGAAAAAAGTGCTGTACCCTGTGAATGAAAACGGAGAAAAAAATCCTATGAGAACAAAACCGAATACTGCCAGTGGAACCGTCCCAGATGATGAGATATAGAATAAAAGGTAACCTGATACAGAAAGAAACGATCCCATTCCCATCAGCGTACGTATTGATAATTTATTGGCAATGGTTGAAACTGCAAAAGAACCTGCTACATATCCGGCTCCTGTCAGACTGACTAATAATCCATAGTTTTTCTCCGATAATCCTACGATTTGCTGTATGAAAGTAACCTCTTGAGAATCTAGAGCGAACGAGATTAAAGTAATTAACTGGAATATCAAAAATACAAGCATGAACCCCATAGCTGTCTTGCCAAAATGAAAAACAGCCTTCCAATCGCTCACAATCATTGGCATCGTAATCCTATCTCTCGCCGTCGCATTGTCTGTACCTTGATCTACATCAGGCAAAAAGAAAATAGCGGCTGCACAAAAGAAGAAAGTAACAGCATTTATGTATATACTTGTATTGATGCTGCCGTACATGATCAATATTCCGGAGACACTTGGCCCAACCAGCATCGCACCTGAGGTTGCAAACGAAAACATAGAGTTGAACCGTTTCCTCTTTTCAGCTGGCACCAGTTTAGTAATATATGTTTCTGAAGTAGGAGCAAAAAAGGCTCCAGCAACATTAGTTAAAAACATAATGATATAGATCGGAATTAAAGATGAAAAGAATGGGATGATGGCAATAAGCAGTCCTCTTATTAAGTCGATATAAACCATGAGCTTTCGCTTATTCACCCGGTCGATTACACTGCCCGCCCATGTATTGGTACAGAGTATTGCTAGCGGCCTGATAATGAACAGCCCGGCAATAGCTGCTGCTGATCCGGTTATTTTCAGAACCAATAAGTTGATTGCTACAAAATATATCCAGTTACCAATGTTTGATATCCCTATCCCGAATATTAATAATAAGGGATTTTTCCAGCCCTTCAAACAGACCCCTCCTGATGCAGAAAATTTTTGCATAATGTAAATTCTAGTCTCTTTTCATCCTATCGAGAACTTCCAAAAGTTTCAAGATGCTTTTAGTTGTTTTTTGAAAAAATTTCCATACGGATAAGCTTGTCACAATTTCTTCACAATTATTTTCCCAATAGACAAATTAAAAACCTGCTCTATACCCGCTTTGAGAGGGTTTATAAACCTTATCGTATGTGTTTACATATATTTACCAGTCTCTTTCAGTCAATTTACCCATTCATAACATGGGTTTATTACTTATAATGGTAGATAGATTCAAAAAGGAGCTGAAAGCATGAATTCAAATCTGAAACTTGTTTCTAAGATCCTTCCGCTATTCGCGGCGTTTATGGTGATATTGACGATAGCAGCAACCTTTATAGTACAAAAGGCAGACGAAAAAGTGTCAGTACCTTTTTCCTCATTAGTAAATACGGTTGAGAGTCTAAACGGTGAAACCGCAACTCTTACTGAAAATATAGATGGAACTCTAGTATTAGAAACGAAAGATTCTACATTTGTTTCCCAAGTACCCCCTGGGAGCCAAATGGTAGATAAATTAGTAGAAAAGAATAATATTAGCTATGAATATGCAAATAACAGCAAATTTGGAGCATGGATTCTGGGCGGTATCCTTATTTTGCTTATGGGTGCTGTATATGTCATCCAAAAGAAAACTGGTGGATTCGGTCCAGGAAATAAAATGAAAAACAGTGTTTCCAAACCAACTCCTCTTCCTTCAATTACATTAGAAAATGTTGGCGGTCTTCAGGATGAAATGAAAGAAGAAATCTTTCAAACTCTATCAATCTTGAAGGATCCAGAGAAATCAGAAAAAATGGGAATCAAACCGCCTAAGGGCATTTTATTATATGGACCTCCAGGAACAGGAAAAACATTGCTTGCCCAAGCAATCGCCCGTGAATTGAATGCAAGTTTTTATTCAGCAAGTGGTTCAGCATTCAATGAAATGTTCATTGGAGTCGGTGCTTCCCGTGTCCGGAGTCTATTTCAGAACGCACGGAAACAGCAAGGCACTAAAGTCATTTTTATTGATGAAGTAGATGCATTAGCCGGAAAAAGAAAGCCTAACGGAGGCGAAGAAGGAGAAAAAACGCTGACTGAGCTTCTAGTGCAGCTTGACGGTGGACATGCCAACGATGGCATCCTCTTTATTGCCGCTACGAACCGGAAAGATATGTTGGATGATGCTTTCCTACGTCCTGGCCGAATTGATTTCTCATTCAATGTTCCTCTTCCTGATACGAAAGGCAGAAGAGAAATCATCGATATCCATATTAAAGGGAAAAATCTTGCTTCTGATGTAGCTGCATCATTAGATGATCTTGCAGAAAGCACTTCTGGTTTTTCCGGTGCAGAATTGCACTCACTCTTTGAAACTTCAAGCAGGCGTGCCCTTCGAAATGGGCAGAGCTTCATTTCAAAAAGTGATATAGATTATGCACTCGATCGAACAATCCTTGGCAGCACTTCCCGTACTCTTAAGGATCATGATACAAAGCGCAGGGTTGCAATTCACGAAGCAGGACACGCTCTTGTATCATCAGTAACAAAGCCAGGTTCTGTTCGTAAAGCAACGATCATTCCGCGCGGACAAGCACTTGGTTACGTAGCGCCAATTCCTAAGGAACTTCAGCTTTCAACGACAAGCGACCTCCTTGACAGGATTGCGATGATCCTTGCAGGCGGAGTAGCAGAGAGAATGTTCCTTGGTGAACATAGTATAGGAGTCAGCGGTGATGTACAGCAGGCAAAACAGATCATTGAACAAATGGTGGATACTGGCCTGTTACAGGAAGGCTTCTCGCTTACTTTCAGCAAAGATCTAAAAGAAACAAAAATGCAGGAATTGTTTGAGGAAGCACTTGAAAGGTCTGAAATGATCATCAATGCCCACCAATCTCAATTTGAACGTCTTGTAGAGGCTTTACTGAAAAAAGAAACACTTGAAGGTTCAGAAGTAGATGAGATTGTACAGGATAAAGCAGGATTCCGAGAAGATCGTTATATGATGGCTTAAGGTTTTTGGATAACAAATTAACATAAAAAACGGATTCCTAAATGGGAAGCCGTTTTTTTGTCATTTTGTATGGTCAAGAGCTTGTGCCAGGCTGTTTTTAATCATTGTACCTTCAAAAGAGAGTCCGAGCTGTACAGCTGTCTGGGCAATTTCAGGTCTAATTCCTGAAAGAGTAGTTTTTACTCCAATGAGCTTTAACGCCTTTAGCAGCTGGAACAATTGATGTGCTACCATCGTATCGATCATAGCCACACCCGAAAGATCTACGAAAAGATGGTGGATATCTCTGTCAGCACATTGCTTTAGAGTGTGTTCGAGGATCATCTTTGCTCTTGAAGTATCAATATCGCCAATCAATGGCAGCAACCCCTGATGATTACTTAAGGAAATAACAGGTGCACTCAACTCGTTGATCATTTCCTGTTGGGCTATCAATACATTTTGAGAGTATTTATAGGTCCCTTCAATGAATCTTAAAATAACTTCATCAAATTCCTTGAGAATGATCTCAAACCATGCATCTCTTTCCTGTCTAGTTACTTCTGTGTTTAACTCTGCAAACTTATTTACATAGTCGAAATACTGGTTCCTGACATTTTTGAATTCTCTTATGACATACTGGATCGGTGTATTAATATGTTCAATGTCACTGGCAATCTTAATGATCCAGGGTTCAAATTCCTCAAAAAATTCAACCGCCCCTTTATTAAAGACCTCAATAAAGTGAAGGTGAAATTCATGATTCTGGTCCTTTAAGGCCTCGATGACCTTTGGATCGTTTGAGGCATAAACTCCTGCTGTTTTCGTTTTATCAATGTTCTTGTACCATTCTTCAGTTAAATCACGTGTTCTTCCCTTTAAAAATGTATATAAGGATTTGCTTCTATGCACGTTCATTCCCCCATCATCTGTCATGATGATCTATATAATCTTAATGGACAAGGTACATGAATAGGTGCACTTGTCCTTTAAATGAATTATATCAGACATATCTTCGGAATTAAAAATATAAGGCAATCTAAATTACACTTTTAGATCATGTTTATTCTTTAATTCATCTGGAGCCATTTTTATGATTTGTTGAAATACTAACAAAAGTACACCCACATCATCGACCAAGCCTATGAATGTAAAAAAATCAGGGATTAAATCAAATGGAAACAAAAAATATCCGAATATTAATCCAACCGAAAAGATTTTTTTCTTAACTGCCACTGTACTGGATGTAAAAAATTCTATTAGAAAAGGGAAAAACTTCTTCACTTTAAAAATCAGCCGTATTCTTTTAAAAAACTTTTTCATAATATACCTCTCCTTCACTACTAGTGCATAATATCTTCTTACACAATAAAGGTTCTTTTGAAACCAAATCGTTTATTGTTAGAAGCCTATTTATTTACGTGCTGGCATTATAAAAGTTTCAGTTTCCATTTATATAAAAAGCAACAGCTGGATAGCTGCTGCTCAATCACTTTTCTCCTATAATGGCTATTGTATGGTATTGTCTAGAGTCAGGTCCCATAACTGTTTCAATGTTTTTATATCCTATTTTTTTCATATGTGGTATAACCTCGTTTTCGACCATCTCATTTATACCATTCCACATAATGCCAGCTTTTCCGTTACTAAGAGTAAGGACCATTTTACCTTCATTTTTAAGAACTCTGTATATTTCGGAAAGAGTTTCATCGATATCATCCCAAAAATAGATGGATTGAATGCTAAAAACCCTTGTAAACTGTTGATTTTCAAAAGGAAGCTGTTTCACATTCCCTTGAACTAATCTTGCCCGTCCGTTATTTACTTCATGCCTATTTCTCATTCTGGCAGATTTTAAAACTGTCTCTGAAAGATCCAAGCCGATTATATTTTTAACAGAATCAATCTCAAGAATCCTTTTTATGGCATATCCTGCCCCACAGCCAAGTTCCAGAATCTTTTCTTCTTTTTTAAAATCTAGTAATTCAAGTGTCCATATTGTTTCCGGCTGATGCTGTCTGACCATTTTTTCGCCGATATACGAACCGATTGCTCCAGTAGGCAATCGGTATTGAGAATCGATATATTCTTTAAGTCGTTTTAATAATGGCATATGTATGCTCCAATCCCCTATTTTGCCGAATATTCTCTAATTTTAACACACATAATCTTTAATACGATTAAGGTCTTCGAAGAAAAATATACCAATTTTAAGAAAATCCTGTATAATGAAAAAAACATTTGGGAGGAAGATAATTGTGAAAATTACAAAAAACACTGTGATGGGCTATAAAAAGATTCCGGTTAGCTATCAGCTTTTCCAGCCGGAGCAGGCTTCGAATCAATTGGCAATCATGTTTCCTGGCAGAGGATACACCGTTCAAGGACCACTATTTCATTATTCAACTGGCGTATTTTTGAATAAAGGATATGATGTCCTTCATGTAAACTATGACTATACTACAGAAGAGTCAAATGCTATGGAACTAGATGAGCACATCAAACAAATTTCCATAGATGTAAATGCTGTGATGGATCAGGTGTTAAGTACCAGCACATATGAAAATTACACTTTGATTGGAAAATCAATCGGTACAATCGCATTGTCTTCGATCATACAGCGGAACGAATTTGCCGATGCACGTGTAATCTGGCTGACACCTCTTTTGCATCTAGACAGGGTTTTTGACAAAATGCTTTCATCAACCCAGCCAGGGCTTTGCATCATTGGCGATCAGGATCCGTGCTACATGAATGAAAGATTTGATCAACTTGCCACGATAGAAAATATGACTTCCGTTTTAATACCTGGTACTGAACACAGCCTTAATTATGCAGACAAACCAATTGAATCTATAGATGTTTTGAAGAAAGTAATTTCAGAAATAAGTGCTTTTAAATAATGGGATATTAATAGAGGAGTGCTGTGATCAGATTTTAGAAGAAGGAACGAGGTAGATTGTTACACAGCATTAAAAGACCAAACAGTATTTGGTCTTTTTTTTATTTATTCAAATGGAATTTGCTCTTGATATGCCTTTTGATATTTTTCGATTAATTCCTGTTTTTGACTGTCATTGGTGATTTCAATATCTCCATATACCGGTACAAGCGTATGCCAGTTTTCATCTTTTAAATATTTGGTAATGAATAAATAACTTTTACCACTTACAAGTAACGGATCATTTTCTACTAGAATCAATTCATTGCCTTCATAGCCGCCCTGTTGATTTACAATAACCGTCCCTTTTATATCCCCTTTAATCGTATCCATTACTACTACCTTAAACTGAGTTTCAGGTAATCCGGCCAACGACTTTGTCCCGGATTGTTCAACAACCTTTCCTATGAATACAGAATCTGCCCAGCCTACCAGCATGTTTGGGTTTGATACATCAAAAGCATTACTGTATTCAACTGTTTTGATGACAGGGTTTTCTGGCGAATTATTTGAAAGCAATCCAGGACCGGCAATGAACAAAGCTAATGCTGCAGCAAAAGCAGGTGCTGCAAAGATGTACCACTTCTTGTTAGACCCAGGAGATTCCCTTTTAGCTTTTTCGACACCTATTTTGCTGCGTTCACTAAGTTCTCTTGGGATTTCGATCTTATTCATCTCTTTTATCAGTTTATCGTTCATTTGCTTCATCTCCCTTCAAATTTTTCCTAAGTTTGTTTAGACCTCTGTATAAGACAGTTTTTGCCGTACCCAAAGGAATATTGAGCGTCTCTGAAACCTCCTGCAGGGTCAGACCTTGATAGAATCTCAGTAGAATCACACTTTTTTCGTTATCCTCCAGTTGATTAATTAAATCTTTAAGAGTGATTTCTGAAATGAGATCTTCATTGACCTGACCCGAAATATATTCTTCGAATTCAGGAACAAGCTGAACAACATTTTTCCTTTTTCTCAGGATATCCAGTGAACAGCTGATGGCAATCCTCATCAGCCAGGTCTTGAAATATTTTGGCTCCTTTAAGGTTGCTATTGATTTGAATGAGCGATAGGCTGTTTCCTGTACCACATCGAGAGCATCATTTTGGTTTTTCACATAGATATATGCCATACGGTAGATATCCTGCTCGTATTGTTGAAAGAGTGTTAAAAACGCTTTGTCATTTCCTCTTTGAGCTTTTTTAATTAAATCCAACTGCTAAGCCACCTCCTTAACTGCCTTTCTAACCATTAGACGGTAGATTCGTTCATTTGGCTTTGGAATCCTTTAAAATTTTCGCGAATTTTTTCAAAGCAAAAAAGCACTCCCAATTCGAAGCGCTTAGTCATTCTATGATTGAAAAATCCCGCCATAGTTCTGGCAGCAAACTTTGATATTTTCCCTGAAGATATCGGTCGTCTATCAGAATAATTGTCCCTGTATCTGTTTCAGAGCGGATTAGTCTTCCCCCTGCCTGAAGAACCTTGTTCATCCCTGGATATACATAAGCATAATCATATCCATTTTTACCTGTACGGGAAAAATAGTGCTTAATCAAATCCCGTTCGAAGCCTATCTGCGGAAGTCCTACACCAACAACAATCACTCCATTCAGACGGTCACCTTTCAAATCGATCCCTTCAGAAAATATCCCCCCCAGCACTGCAAATCCTACTAGCGTACCAGCATTTTTAGCCTGGAATTTATCGAGGAAAGCCGTGCGCTGATCATCATCCATTCCGGATCCCTGGACAATGGTCGGGATATCGCCTGATAGCATGCTCCATACTTCCAAAACAGAATTAAGATACTGATAAGAGGGAAAGAAGATCAAATAATTCCCCGGTTTGCTTTTTATTGTTCGGTTTAGCGTGTGAACAATCGGCTGGATTGACTTTTCCCTGTCATGGTACCTTGTAGATAATGGCTGAATGGCAACCTCGTTCTGATCCTTTGAAAACGGCGAGGGAATGAAAGCAACATAATTTTCTGCCTGTCCTCCGAGCATATCTTTATAGTATGCCATTGGGCTTAAAGTGGCTGAGAAGAATGACCGTGCCTTAAAATGTTTCCCTGCTTGCCTTATCAAGAGAGAAGGATCTAGACAAAATTGCTTTAAAACAACTTCATTTCGTTCGATTTCGGCATAAAGGATATAGCGATCATCAAACAGCTTGCTGATACGAAGCCAATTTTGCGCAGAAAAATAGGTATCTAACAAAAGTGCTGATTCTCCATCCATTCCTTTCAGCAATTCTTTTTCCGCATGCTCGGTGAATTGTTCTATTAACTTGTTGAACTCCTCGATTACTTCTGTGAATACGATCGTTTTTGCAGGTTCTGCCTGTTTTCTGATTTTAATAAAGAAATCATTAATATCTTTTGAACTTTTAAATACAGCTTTACTTTTCGTTTTATACTGTCGTTTTAGCTCCAAAAAATGAATCTTCTCAATTGCGGATGAATACATATCTCTGCCACGGTCAACGAGGTTATGTGCTTCATCTATAAGCAAGACGGTCTTTTTTTTCTGTTCATCGAACAGCCTTTTCAGCGAAACCTTCGGATCAAAAATATAATTATAATCACAGATGACCGCATCTGCTGAATAAGCAAGATCAAGAGAAAATTCAAACGGACAAACCATGTGTTTACTTGCATATTTTTCAATACAGGGTCTGTCCAGCGACCTTTCAGTTCCAAGGATATCAAGTATAGCTCCATTGATTCGATCATAATAGCCATCCGCGAATTCACAAAATTCCTTGCTGCATTTTCCTTCTGCTGTGAAGCAAACCTTATCCTTGGCTGTAATGGTCACAACATTCATTTCAAGGCCATGATCCGCCATCAGCTTGAATGCTTCCTCGCCGGTCTGCCTGGTAGTTGTTTTTGCGGTTAAATAAAAGATCTTCTGTAATATCCCTTCACCAATCGCTTTTACAGATGGAAAAATAGTGGATATCGTTTTCCCAATGCCTGTTGGCGCACTGGCAAATAACGTCTGTCCATCTAAAATGGTCTTATAGACAGAGCCTGCAAGTTGCCGCTGACCATTACGATACTCCCTAAAAGGAAATTTTAATTTCCTTATGCTTAAATCACGGGAAAGCTTGTGTTCATAAACCAGTTTAGCATATGGTGCATAAGTGGAAATAAGATGCATCATGAAATTCTCCAGCTCTATACGTGACCTCGTTCTTTGGAATTTTTTTATTTCCCCTGTGGTTTTTTGGACATATGTGAGCTGTATATCAATGGTTTCCATGTCATGGTCCTGCAGGTACATAAATGCATAACACTCTGCCTGGGCCCAGTGAACTGGATTAGAATCTTCATTTATGTATTCAAGGGGTGCTGAAGTTGACTTAATTTCATCAATCGTGGTATTTCCGTCTGATAATAGCAATCCATCACATCTTCCCTCGATGATAAACTGCAGACTTTCATAAAGGATATCGGTTTTTAAAAACACTTCACTTATGTCATTTTCATGATAAGTCTTCTGCACTTCGCGATGTATCCTTGATCCTTCGGTGAAAGAAGTGGCTGTCCTGAATCCCGACTCAATGCTTCCGCTTCTGTAAACATACTCTGCCAAAGCTCTGACAGGAATCTTTATTACATTATCCATCCTTCCACCTGCCTGGTTGTGTATTTTATTCTATTATAGTACATATGTTCTTGTGTAACCAATAAAAAATCCGCTCCATCAGATTGGGGCGGATTAGTATATGTTTACCAGTGACGAGTACTCTCAAGCAAGATATCAATTTCAATAGGGTTCAGTGCAAAACTAATGTCATCTTCGGCGATTTCCATTGTTTCTTCCAACAGGTCGTCAATATTCAAGCTAATCGTTCCCATACCGAACCTCCCTTGTTTATTCAGCCGAATTATTGCATCTGTCCGGCTTCGTCAACATAGTTCGTTTATTATATCAGGAGTTTGGGGGTAGAAATGGGCAAAGAATATTTTCCCAACTTTTATCTGGAAAATAATTATTTCTAGGGAAAAGGATGTATATTCTGCTGTTGTGGTTAAATTTTAGTCCTAATGCAGGGTAAACAAATATATTACTATGCTAAATTTGACTGTTGTTTTCTAATAATACAGCCAATCATTTAATTAAGTTTTCTCCAACAAAAAAAGGCCAAAAAGGCCTTTTTTTCTTTAAATCAGATTGGAGGCAGGATTGGCGGGTAGCCCGCAACTAAAACTCCTAAAGCGATTGCAGTTGAAAGCAAAGCAACTAACTTCTTTTTCATTTTTCATTCCTCCACTTAATTGATTTTTTCAATATATTTTACTGCTTGATCAAACCGACCTATTTTTTGATAGTGGTTTGACAGCATTTTGTAAAATCCAATTAATTCTTCGCTTTTGCCATCACTTTCTTCAAGATAAGGAATCACTTTATCTTCGGAATAGGCAAGTGACTTTTCAGGTGAATCCAACGTCATTAAATAATAGTTTGCAAGAATTCTATATTTTCGACTTTCAAGTTCTTTGGCAAGATGAAGCACTTCCTGGAAAGCCTCCCTGGCCTTCTCGATGCTATTCAATTCAATATAAATCTCGCCCATGGAATAAAGTGTTATGAGATAATGCGAACTATTTTTCTTTTGCATTGACTTGCTCTTTTCGAAGAAGACTATGGCTTCTTCGAAGTTTTTAAGCTTCTTTTGCAGATAGCCCATATTGTGATAAATTTCAGGCAGCAGTTGGGTAGCCTGCAATAATTCTGCATTCCTGATCAGATGCTTGAAGCAATCCTGGGCTTCCTCATAGATCCTAGAATGTGTGTAATTGATGCCAAGCAGCATCATAGCGTGAAGTATTCTTTTAAAGTTATGGTCTTCCATAAATTCCTGCAGGGCAAGCTTTCCATAATAAATCGCATATCCTGGCTCTTCTAATGTGGTCTTCGCGATCGCTCTATGGTAAAAAAGTTCACCGCTTGAGATTTCAATTTTAGAATCTTTCCCGATGGAATCCAGGAGCTCATCAGCCTTTTTATAAATGCCCTTCTTTAATAACCATACAGCATAAAGATAGGAAAATAAAGCCATTTGAGGTTGGGAAAATATATTCTTCTGTTTGTTCAATAGCTCGTATTGTTTTTGTGCCTGTGGTAGCCTTTCTTTAAAAATCAGGTATCTATATTTACTAAGTTCATATGTATGTAAGTTTGAAGTAAATGGGATGATCCCCTCAAACTCTCTTAGCTTTTCCATTACTAGATCGGCTTCATCATTGAGATAGTAATCAATTTTTTCATTTAACTCCGTTACCAGCTGTTTAATCAGATCTTCATTTTCCGTGATAGAAGAAATATTCACTCCAAGCCTTTCGAGAAGCAAGCCCATTGTCTCTTCGTTTGCTTCCTTTGCGTTGCTCTCAATTTTACTCAAGTGCGGAACCGAACATATGCCATTTGCCAGTTCCTTTTGCGTTAAGCCCTGTTGTATTCTGTAAAATTTGATAAGTGGACCGAATTGCATATATTCACCTGCCGTTTTCTTTTTAATCTACCATCTTTCCTAATATTTTAAACAGTGCAAAAGTACCATTTTTTTAAAAATTCTTTATTCACTGTCTTTTTAGATAGCTTCATTCAAATAGAGCCACCCGGATCAATCAACCCGGATGGCTGGCATGGTTTGTAGATTTTAAAAACTATTTTACACGTGGGAAACCAAATCCAGAAGCGTAGTCATCGCCAGTTGCTGCTCCTGTTCCGCCTTTGATATCATACAGCTTTGCACGTCTTTGGATTTCAGAACGAAGCTGAGAGTTGCTCCATGTTTTGTTTGATGACCAAAGTTTCGCTGCAAGGCCTGAAATATGTGGAGTTGCCATGGATGTTCCGCTCATTGTCGTATAGTTTCCATCAACTGCAGTTGAATAGATACCACCACCAGGAGCTGATACTTCTACATCCTTTTCCTGGATGTAATAATCTCCATCGGTATTTGGGTTGCCGCGAGAAGAGAAATCAGAAACTTTATGCGTACCATTTACAAAAGTGTTATCAAGTGATGCTACCGCTATCGCATTTGTCAATGCACCAGGATAGCCGATCGTATTTGCACTAGGACCACTGTTGCCAGCTGCTGCAACGACTAAAGCTCCCTTGCTATATGCATAATCTACCGCACTAGCAATCATTGAATCTTTTCCGCTAGAGCCTAAAGACATTGAGATAACAACCTTGCTGCCTGTACGAACACCTTCATCTGCTGCATGGCGGATTGCTCCAGCGATATCGTCTGAATAACCAGATCCATTGTCACCTAACACTTTAAAGGACCAAAGCTCTGCATCAGGGGCTACACCGTAAACACCTGCTCCATCATATCCGCCGTTTGCTAAAACAGTTCCAGAAACGTGTGTTCCATGGCCTTGACGGTCCGTACAAGTACCATTTACCATTGAGGAACTAGTCTGAGTGAAATCTTTACATTGTTCGACATTGTCAGTTAAGTCAATGTGATTACGATTTACGCCTGTATCCAGGACAGCAACCTTGATTCCATCCCCACCAGTCGTATAAGTGATATTGTTATCATTGTAGATTGCCTGGATTCCCCAAGGAGTCTGGTCAGAAGGATATGAAGACTGAATTGTGTAGTCACCCTTCCCTTTCCCATTTGCATCAACACGGCCATCGACTGTAAGTTGCTCAACTCTACTAATCTTTAAATTTTTGTTATTCAGAAGTGCCTGATATTGTTTCCCGTTCACTTCAGTTGTGAAACCATCATTGCCAAAATTCCAGCGTTCGCCGTATTGATCTTTTAATTTCGCTTTCTCGGAACTCGGACCCTGAATTAAAACTCGATAAGTATCTTGGCTTTCTGACGACCCTGCGCCAAAAGCCCCTGTTGCAAACATGGAAACTCCCATTGCCAAACTAAGTACTGCAGAGCCGAGTATTCTTTTCTTCTTCATCCTTTTGCTCCTCTCACCTACGAAAAATTTGGCAGCTTGCTGGCTGCGAGTTAAGTATATTTCAAATTTTCTGTATATATCAACACATATCCCGGGTTTTTTATTTGGGAAATAAGTAGGAAGATAATGCTTATACTGCGATGATTTGGATCCCTTTTTTACACTAAATTTCCAGTTATTTTTATACGTTTCTTGTTATACAAATGTGTTAAAAAATTAAAATCCTTCTTAGTATAGGGGGTACAAAAATACTGATTATATTGTCTTACTAGAATTTTATTTATGATAAAAATGGAAAAAATTGCTCGGAAGTTGTTGGGAAACTAGGTGTTTTTTTTTGTCGAATCAGTAGTTTAGTCTGCATCTAGGCTGGCCAAATAAGGGATAAAAATGGCTCCTTTCTTTGAAAATATTCATCAAGATACCTAACCTTTTGAACCATTCTATACACTGCAATGAAATATGGGTTTCATAAGCTTAGCTGACCGTTAAGAAAAAATGCCTTCATCATCTTCCGTAAAACAAAAAAACACTTCGATTTCCCTACGAAGTGTTTTTTTGTTATATAGATCTTTTAAAGGCCTTACTTAAGCTATTTAAAAATGGAACATCAAGTTTAGAGTTTGTGCGGTTCAGATATAAAGCGTGGTTTGGTTTAATACCAATTATGCTTGGATGGAGCCCCATGATCTGAAGTTCTTTTATGAGAGAAATGAAGGATTCTACTCCATCATTGGTTAGTTCACCAACACCATTAAAATCAAACAGGATTTCATTATGACCTCCATCCTGTGCTTTATGAAGTACACGTTCCTCGTTCTGTCTGATCAGTTCAGCGTCCAAATTACCAAAGAGAGGCACAAGGGCAGCATTTTTCGTCAGTTTAATAAATGGGCAGGATAGATTTTTTATTTCAAATAACGTTTTTTCAACTTGCTCCTTCTTTTCCAGAAGTTCAAGGTTCGTCTCTGCCAGTCTTAATCGGTGTTTCTCTACAATGCTTTCTAATTCTGCAAGGCGATGATCTTTTTCGATGCAGATAATATGACCTTCATCGCCCTCCCAGTTTATGCTGATGTCAACAAGTGCGTAAGGTGATTCAGATGTTTTCATGATCAGTTCACCCTCTGCCCTTATGTTCGCATGTCCAAGCAGCCTTTCCGCTTTAGATCTGCTTTCCCAATCGACAAGCTCTAAAAAACTATTGCTTATAACAAATACTTCCCTACTCTTATCTGAATAACCGAGGATTTGAAAGTCTCGATTAATTAAAAAATATGGTTGAGGCAAAAATTTAATAGCCGACACTCGTTTTCACTCCATGCGGATGACGGTCAAGCCAGTTTTTCACGCCCTCCAGATTTTTCATAAACATTGTCCTGTCCGATCCATGGCGGGCAAATTCATATTTTTCAAGCAGTCTTCCACCTACGATAATGGCTGGGCGATTTGGCAGTTTCTCTAATTCTTTGATATATGGCTCTAGATGTTCAGCATGATAAAGGATAGAGAAAGAAATACATATTGCGTCCGGTTTCCATTCTTCCGCCGCTTTTTTAACATATTCCAGCGGCAAATTCGGACCATGGAATCTTGTTTCCCAGCCTGCTTCGCTGAACAGCTGGCTTGTCATCTTAAGACCGAGATAATGTTGTTCATTTTCAACGCAAAGAAACATCGCTTTTTTTCCGATAGGATCAATGTGATGATCTTTTTTCTGTTGCCAGAGATAACGCGCAAGCAGGAAATCGCACGTTGAAGAAGCGAGATGCTCATCAGCAACTGTAATATTGTTGGTTTCCCAAAGATAGCCAACATGCCTCATGGCAGTCGTAAAGATTGAGTCATATATATATAGGCTATCTCGATGAGCTTTCCGTTGTTCTTCAATCAGTACCCATGAATCTTCTTGATTCCCTTCAAGCAATAGTTGAGCAAGCGCAATTCCTTTTTCCAATAAACTTCACCGCATTTCTATTCTTGAGTTTCAGTTAGCCTTAATGAGTGGATAGAATCCTCAAGTATTCTGATGTATTTTGAAGAATTTTCGTCTGGATAATTTCTGAATGCTGACTGAAGTCTCTCAAAATTGTCTACAAGGTGGTCAGTTTTCATACCTCTTGATGTTAGTATTCCGTTCAACCAGTGTGCATAATCAATGAAAAATTGATCATCCCCCATGGATAAAGCTGTTTGGAGATGTTTTATATGGTGTTCATTGTCCTCTCGGCATTTCTTTCTACCCTGTTCACCATATTTTTCGAGCAGCACAGGATAATCACGATATATTCCTTTTGTGACCTCATCAATAATCTCATTGATCGCAACAGGATTCATTTTGCCACCACCATAAATCTTTGTACCTTTGGCTTGATGGCTGCAAGCTCCTGGTCAGGGTAATTTTTTTCTAACTCGTGAACTTTCTTATAAGCTTCGCTTGTAATGTATGCTATATAATGTTCCTTTGTATCCCAGGAAATCTGGACTGTTAATTCGGATGGTGTCTGTTCGTTTTGCAACAATTGGAAGGAGATAAAGCCTTCATAGTCATCTACTAATCTAGATCTTTTATGATAAATTGTTATTACTTCATCGACTTTTCCTTCAGGTACGTTCACGGTTGAGTGGACAATATACATTGTTAATCTCCCCATTTCTGCAACTCTCTAAAAAAAAACATATTCCAAGTATACCTTTATAATATGGGCATATCAAATTACGCATCTGTAAACTAGCTTTCCGAATTAGAAAACCCTCTCATGCAGGTACCAGTCTTTAGCCGAGTTAGGCTCAAATTTTGTTTGCGTAGCTTCCTTAATTTTCAAAATACCACTTGAAAAAT
Source organism: Bacillus sp. JJ1122 (assembly GCF_036964885.1). Lineage (NCBI taxonomy): Bacteria > Bacillati > Bacillota > Bacilli > Caryophanales > Bacillaceae > Bacillus > Bacillus sp. JJ1122. The sequence goes on from NZ_JBALQL010000026.1 coordinate 176,199, forward strand.
GTACCCATTTAAAATAAGATACTTAAAAGCTATTTAAAAGGGAGAAATTGGGATGATTAGAAAACTTACAGAGACAGACAATAATCAGGTTATGACTTTTTTGAAAAATGAGCCATCTATTAATCTGTTTATCATTGGAGACATAGAGGCATTTGGCTACGACTCGGAGATGCAGGAACTATGGGGGGATTTTGATCCGGATGGTGAAATCAAGTCTGTTTTGCTTCGTTTCCACAATTCCTTTATCCCCTATGCACAGGATGAGAATGCACTGCCTGCAGAGGAATTTGCTGAAATAATGAAATCTTATCCCGATAAGGTCTTTCTGTCAGGAAAAAGTACGCTTGTTGCAAAATTCGAAGGCATTGAGGGTCTGAACCTGGGCAAGAAACAAGTTACTTATTTTGCAGAATGTACTTCGGCAGACCTAATTGGTAAAACGACACAAGAAGTTAAGACAGCTACAATCGAAGACGTGGACAGAATACTAGAGCTTCGGGGAAGCATAGAAGAATTTTTTCCTAATCCAAACGCACGTAAAATAATGATGGAGTCAATGGAAAATAAAACAGGCCGCTCATATTATATAGAGGAAGACGGAAAAATGGCAGCATCTGCAGCCACAGCTGCTGAAAATTCATTATCAGCAATGATTGTGGGTGTATGTTCACATAAAGATTACCGACGAAAAGGACTTGCGACATCTGTTATGCAGAAGCTTTTCACTGATGTTATGAAGGAAGGTAAAATCCTTTGTCTGTTTTATGATAATCCAGAGGCAGGCCGTATATATAAACGGCTGGGATTCAAAGACATTGGAATGTGGACGATGCACAGGTAAATTTGCCGGGATAATTGTTTAAACCCCGAATTAAGGTGTAAGGAACTGAACTGCACATTGTGTCCGGCCTAAAAGCATTGTACTAGTCTTAAAATATATCAGAAAAAGCTGGATGATTGATCAATCATCCAGCTTTTCTTTTTATTGTCGAGCTGCTCTAGCTATAGCTTCAATGGCCTCTTGGATCTGGTCCTCTGTTATGTCAAAATGGGTAACAAACCTAACATGGGTAGCTCCGAACGTCCCAGTAATAACTCCTTCTGCGCGGAGTCTTTCAACAAAGATGTCGGAAGTAATGTTTAAATCTTTCACATCTGCGACGACAATGTTTGTTTCTGGCTGGCTAGCCAGCTTCATTCCAGGAATGGATTCAATTCCATCTGCGAGAACCCTGGCATTCCATTGGTCTTCACCAAGCCTGTCTTTCATTTTTGTCAAGGCAATCAGACCAGGTGCAGCAATTACTCCTGCTTGTCTCATTCCGCCCCCAAGTCGTTTTCGCCATTTTCTGGCCTGTTGGATAAAATCAGTGGTTCCTGCAAGTAAGGACCCTACAGGAGCCCCTAAACCTTTTGAGAGGCAAATTTGTACAGTATCAGTACTTTTCGTGAATTCCTTCACATCTACGCCTGCAGCAGCAGCTGCATTGAAGAGACGGGCTCCATCCAAATGGACAGGAATTTTGTTGGCATTCGCGATACTATATATTTCCTCCATATTGCGAACAGGAATAACAGATCCGCCTGCACGATTATGGGTGTTTTCGAGACAAATCAATCCTGTTTCTGGATAATGAATATCCTCACTGCGTATGGCACTTAAAACTGCTTTGGGATCCATCGCACCCCGGTTTCCTGAAATTGTCCTTGTTTGAACCCCAGCAAGGGCAGATACAGCACCTGATTCATAATAGAATATATGGGATTCTGCTTCAAGAAGCAGTTCCTGACCTGGGCGGCAATGTGTAAGGACAGCGATTTGGTTCCCCTGTGTTCCGCTCGTTACAAATAATGCAGCTTCCTTTCCAAGTATGTCTGCTGCTGTCTCTTCGAGTTCCCTTACTGTCGGGTCTTCTTTGTAGACATCATCACCAACCTCAGCATTATACATAGCCTTGCGCATTTCTTCTGTTGGTTTAGTGACTGTGTCGCTTCTTAAATCAATCATGGTCCATCCCCCTTTATCCTCTAAAAAATATGACTATTTTCTCTATTCTACCAAGTCAAACTGCAAAAAACTAACAGTTTTGCTTTTTTCATCATCGGGTAAATCTTAAGTGTCGACTAAACGAGGAGGAATACCGATGAATATTGAAAAAGTAATGACAACAAATGTTGAATTCTGTACTCCGGATACACCAATACATCAAGTAGCTGCAAAAATGAAGGATCTTGACGTAGGTGTCATCCCTATTTGTGAGGGTGAACAGCTTACTGGGCTTGCAACTGACAGAGATATCGTTTTAAAGGCAGTCGCATCAAATGTGTCGCTTGATACTCCTGTTTCTGAAGTAATGACAACGGACCCTGTCAGAGGTACTGTCCATATGACTGCTGAGGAGGCTGCTGACTTAATGGCAGATGTCCAAATTCGCCGTCTGCCAATTGTCGAGGATGGAAAGCTGATCGGAATTGTTTCATTAGGAGATCTAGCAGTAACTGAAAAGCTTGACGATGAAGCAGGCCAGGCACTTGAAGAAATTTCAACTCCATCAGAACCGAATAACTAATCAGGAATATGATTCGAGAAAACCCCGCTGCAGATTAGCAGCGGGGTTTGATTATTCTTCTATTTTCCTGAATTCCAAACCCTTTTCCTTCATTAAAAATTTTAATGCAGACTGGAAGGTTGAAAATGATTGCGCATCTAATTTTATGCCAGCAAGCACCATTCGCTTTACAAGCTCAGTATTCATACCTACAAATAAGGTCCTTACCCCCATCAGGGACATGGATGTTGCCATCTCTTGCAATTCTATTCCTATTTCTTCAAGACAGAGGTCCTCAACGCGTTCCCCTGTTATATCTGTAAGATCAATGATGGCCGTTTCAATGTCCTTATCATGGATGTAATTCAACAGCTTTTCGCGAATTTTGTCGAATCTCTTCAATCGAAGCAAACCCGTAATCGGAACTAGAATCGTTTCAGGAACGATAGAAGGAATGACTGGTGCAGCCATTTCTGATAAGATGTTTTCATACTCATGTATTTTTCGCTCAAGTTCCTGCAGTTTCTCGTTTACCAATTTTCCCTTTACCTCCCCAAAAAGTCCTTACCTGGAAAATGTATCTTTGTTTATGATAACCTTCCCTAAATAATTTGTATAGAAAAATAAAAAAAACCACTTCAATTCGTTGAAGCAGTTTAATTTAATATTATTCTATAAGGATTCTTCGTTATGTAACACTTTCGTAATTAGGAAAGAATCATCATACTCACATAAATTACATTAATTAATTACGCTGATTAGATGCATAATATCTTCATAAATTTGCTCTTGGTATTGGTCATCACAACATTTGTTGTAATCTTCGATCAAACGTCCAAGTTCTTTTAAAAATATCAACTTTTCCTCTTCATTAATCATGGCACAATTCTCCTTAATAGGACAAAAGTCGTGTCTGTGGTTAAATTTAACATAATCTGTGAATTAAAACAACGTAAAAGAATTCTTCATCACTTTTATTTTTTGTAAAAAATGGAGAAACTATGCATGGAATTTAAAATTACATGACTTTGTACAACTTGAAAGGAGCACTCCATGCTAGTGAATGTTTTTAGAATAGGAATGGTACTTTTATCCTGGTCAACATTATTGTTATACCCAAAGCGTTCCTTCAAGCGATTTTTGCCCGTAACCTTATTTATTACATCGCTGGTTTCAATCTTATTAATCATATCGAATCCTTTTAAACTTTGGAGAGTTACAGGGGGACTGGGATCAAAAATAATCAATGATTTATCTTTTACCTTTGGTCCTTTCATTGCTGCAAATCTGTGGGTGTTCCGGCTTGCTTACGGGAATATATGGCAATACCTAGGAGTCAATTTTGTGATTGATTTTCTTTTAGCGTATCCTTTCAGTTCCTTGTTTAAGAAGATGAATATCTATAGGTTAGAGCGGTTAAAGCCCCTTTATTTTTTCAGTATCATCTATTCATTCTCCATTCTTGGATACGCATTTCAATATTTTCTTAAAGAATCCAGACGTTAGTGTCTGGGTTTTGCTTTTTTTTATAAGGCTCTGTTAAACAAGG
>NZ_JBALQL010000026.1:180371-192960 GCF_036964885.1 Bacillus sp. JJ1122
CAGCTGCGCCCGCAGGACACTGAATAGCTTCCTCGAATGGACCCACGCACGAAGAAAATGCGTTAGCATTTTCGAGGAGTCTTCGCGCATTCCACTACAATCAACAGGGTTTAAAATCAACTTTCATCTTTAACACAGCCTTTTAAAAAAAAACATCCGTTTTAGTTTGCTTGAATACCTAGTTTCTATTACTCGCATTTTAATTTGGCGGAGTTCACAATTAATTTGGCGAAAATCTTATTTTTTTGGCGGAGTTCACAATTTATTTGGCGAAAATCTTATTTTTTTGGCGGAGTTCACAATTTATTTGGCGAAATCCCACTTTCCTAGCGGAGTTCAAATTATTCTAGCGAAATTTTTCGTCCATACATGCTGGCAGTAAGGATTCAAATGTTGTTTTTACATTGACGTTTGGGATGATATGAAAATGGACGCTAAAAAACCTTTCATATTTTATGAAAGGTTTTATAAATTATTCTTCTTGTGTACGGGTTTCCAGGACGAGTTTAACTCCTTTTGAGTTTTCGATAAAACCGATGACAGGGTCGATTTCGTTGCGAAGTTTAGGTGTCAATGGCAATTCAATTTTATCATCACCATATGTGAATATGACTTTTTCAGGAGTTAAAGTTCCATTTTCCTTTTTATTGATCTGCTTCATTGCTGTAATTTCATCCCATGCATAGACCGTTTTTTCCATTCCCCAGAGATCATCATAATAGAGCCCTTCCTTATCCATATAAAAATAATTATCTAGACTCAGGAAACCGCCAATTATGGTGATGACAATTGTGATCAAAGTGGAAAGAGCTAAGATCATGCTGCGCCTTTTTGATTCATATGACTTAAATAAATAGATGGCAATGAATATCAATAGTACTGATATAATCAAAAACATTGCTACCATTGTGACATATGACGACATTGGAGTGTCAAAAAACAAGTAGGTTTTCTTTAAATAAAAGGACTGGTGTATAAATGTCACTAAAAATATACCAATTGGCACAGAGGCAAAAAGCAAGATAACGGCTGTCGTCACCAATAAGCTTCCTGCACGGTCTGCATTGTGTTCTCTCAAAACAATCGATCCCCTTTTTCTAATCTCTTTTTTTCTCTATACTCTAATTCAACTTATAGTAAAATTTTTCCTTCCTTTTTTTAAAAAAAGTGACAGGCACTCTCCAATTTTATTGAGAGTGCCTGTCGCAAGTCAAATAGTTGAATACAGGGTATGAAAAATTCAGCAAATTTTTTACCTCTACTCTATGTCCCACATGTTTATTCCTGCATGTATGTTGGTAATTAGAATAACATGGTAATTTTATAAACCATCATGAAAAACATAAACAGAAAGGGAAATGTGAAATGAGAGAAGTGACTGTTACAATTGATATTAAAGGCAAAAATTATTTGACCAATGTAATTGCTGATCGTGATACTCCAGAGGAAGAAATCATTGAAACGGCACGACAGCAGGTTTTGAAACAGTGGACAGTTTAGATAAACAAAAGGATGTTCCGCGAGCCGCAGAGCATCCTTTTTATATGGATATTAATTGAATTTTACTTAATGTGCTTTAGAGAGAGGAATTTTTCGGGGAATTAATTATCAAGCTTCATACAACTCTATTGGCAGTCCGTCTGGATCTGCGAAAAAAGTGAAATGCTTTTTGGTTAAAGGGTCATACCTTATAGGTTCAACTGTAAGCCCATTGGCTTTAAGATAATTAATTGAAAAAGGCAGATTTTCAACTTCAAAAGCGAGATGCCTCAGACCGGCAGCCTCGGGATAACTTAAACGTTCAGGTGAATTTAGAAATGAAAATAATTCGATTTGGCAGTGGTTTCCTACAGCTAAATCAAGTTTATATGAACGTCTATCCTCTCGAAAAACCTCTGAGATCACCTCAAGCCCGAGAACGTTTACGTAAAAATCCTTCGATTTTTCATAATCAGAACATATTATTGCTACGTGATGGATCTTGTTAAATTTCATGTTATTTATCGCTTACCTTGCCCATTTAGTAATAGAAATTTTTGTTCCGGATCCGGGCATGGAATCGATATCAAAACTGTCCATCAAACGTTTAACACCAGGGAGTCCTGCACCTAAGCCACCCGAAGTTGAATACCCATCCTGCAAAACCATGCGGATATCATTTATACCTGGACCATTGTCGACAGCTGAAATATGAATTCCTTTTCTGCCGCTCTCTTCCAATACACTGATCGTAATTTGTCCGCTGCCCGCGTAAAGATAGATGTTTCTCGCAAGCTCCGATATCGCAGTCGTGATTCTTGCCTGGTCAACTCCGCCAAATTGCAGTTCCTTTGAAACTTCTCTCCCTTTTTGGCGGGCGAGTACTATATCAAATTCATTATTAATATTAATTAAAATTGGTTCTGTCATATGGCTAACCCTCTAACAAATGGCTCAATATCGTAATTCCTTGTTCAAGATCCAAGGCAGTGTGAACATTATCCAATGTTATGCCGAGTTCAATCAAGGTAATTGCAACAGCAGGCTGGATTCCGGTCAGCACTGCTTTTGTACCCATAAGACTAGTCATGACAATGACATCTCCCAATACTTTTGCGATAAATGAATCGATCATATCTACTGAAGTAAGGTCGATTACTACCCCTTTTGCACCAGTATCCTTAATTTTGTTCAGCAAATCCTCTTGAAAAGTAAGAACAGTTTGGTCATCCAATTCAACCTGTATAGACACTAATAAATAATCTTTTAATTTTAATATAGGAATTCTCACTTCATCTATGCCTCCAAATCATTAAACTCACCAGAATTCACTATGTACAAGCACACTATATAAAAAGTTGTACGAATTCTCCATGTGCACTTTAGTAAATAAGATTTTAATTGGATTATACGTTAAAAACGGATGTATTTACAAATTTAAACTAATATTTATCCTATTTTTAATAGAGATCATTATATGGATAAAAAACCTCCAAGAAGGAGGTTTGAATTCATAAGGTGTTGGGTAAAGCATAAAGATTATTTAAAATGTAGTTTTAGCTCCAAGATAACGCGGCTTCCAGTACGTATTGTCCATGTCACTGATTTCAACTCCTCTGGATGTACCAGCATGGATAAACTTATTGTTTCCGATATAAATCCCTGCATGGGAAGGGCCGGTTTTATATGTCTCGAAGAATACTAAATCCCCCGCCTGCAGTGATGAAACGGGTTTTGTTGCATTCCAAATTGTTTCAACGGTGCGTGGAATTGTGATTCCGGCTTTAGAGTATACATAATTCAAATATCCGCTGCAGTCAAAACCAGATGGTGTGCTGCCTGCCCAAACGTAAGGGACACCGATATATTTTTTCGCTTCAGTAATTAATGCAGTTAACTTAGAAGCTGTTGAGTACGTAGTTGTCACTGTAGTTGTTGCGTTTGCTACATTTGTTGTAACAGGCGCAGCAGCAGTTCCGGATAATTTCAAGGCTTGGCCAGGATAAATTACATCTGAATTAAGATTATTGATAGATTTTAAAACTGATAGCGATATATTATGGCGAGCAGCAATGGTAGATAGATTGTCTCCACTCCTGACAATGTAAGTGCTTGATGTCGATGCACTTGAAGTAGTAGAAGACACTCCGGAAACCTTCAATCTTTGTCCCGGATAGATGGTATCGGATTTTAAATCATTTAACGATTTTAGTTCAGTAATCGATAAACGATATGTTTTTGATATCCCCCATAAAGTATCGCCTGATTTAACGACATAAGTGGTTTCTGTTGTATTTGTGCTTCCGCTTGTTGTAGATGTATGGCTGTGCGGTGCAAGGACTGAAAGTCTTTGATTTACATAGATCGTATTAGTGGATAATTTATTCCATGTTTTAATATCGTTTATAGCAACGTTATATGTTTGAGATAGCTTCCACAAAGAATCACCTGATTGAACAGTATGTAATTTTTCATGCGCGCTTGCAGAACCACTAAATGATGTAAATAAAAATCCGGCCGTTGCAGCCACCGTCATAAGCTGTTTTTTCATGTTGAGCAACTCCTTTAATTTCTGTTACAAATTCATACTAGAGTCTATCAAATGAGTTTTGAATCTATAATATTTGCCTTCACAGGAATAGTTTTCCTTTGGTAATAATATCGTTTTCATAGAAAAAAGAGCCTTAAACCTTATTAATATAAGGAATTAAAGGCTCTTTTTTCCTTTTGTATGTCACGTTTGTAATGTTACTGAAATATAAGTTTAATCTTGTTGTAATTTTTGAGGTATAAACCATCTGGCATAAATATTTGTAAACTCAAGGGAAAAATGGACTAATATTTTTAATGACAAGTGAAACTTTTTTAAAAGTATTTTGTTATTCAACAAAAAAAACCCGCTGCTAAAGCGGGTTTTATGGTTTTACAGGTTGTTTTTAATCAGTTTGTTTGCCAGTTCATCTATGCCCTGGCCATTCCCTGTTTCTTTTACAGTGGAAGCAATCTGATTGATGATCTGGCTGCTCTCCGGACTAGTTGAAGTCGTTGAATGGAATCCTGTTCCTCCAGTGCTTGAACCACTCATTTTAGTGTTCATTCCTGAAGTGATTTCCTTCGCGAATTCGGTCAACCCAGGAGAAATTGGTCTGTTAAATCCTGCTTGCTTATCGGTGTTTTGGAAAAGCTGCCTCATTCCGCCCATTCGATTCTTAAATAAATAGGCGGCTGCAGCACTTACTGCGACACCCATTAAAGAATAGGTCATTGAGCGATTCTTTTTTCTTTTATATCCGAACGTTTTCATCATGTTTTGAGGAATATTTGATCTCATTAACGTGGAAATCCATGCGGATCGATTCATTCGGCAGCACCCCTTTTTAGATTAGAGGAACAGTTTTGTCCCTCCATATTTAGTATTGGGTATCTGCCTTTGATTATTCCGGTAATAGCTTACATTCATATTTGCCCTAATTTAAATATGCCTTTATCTTATTGATTGCTTTCTGTAGTTTTACTGCGTTTTTATTATACATTTGCTTAGCTTCAATTGAATCTGTTTCCAATGCGAACAATTCTAGGTCTGCCTGGCATTTTTTCAACATGGCTAGAAGCAGTTTCCTTGGCTGTGGAGATGGAACTTGAAGTTGATCATCATATGTATCAATCGTCAATTCTCCATAAGAATCAACCTGTCCAATGAATACATTGTCCAAAGTGACTCCTAAATTCGCTAATTCGATATCAAGCCACCCACGATTTTTACCTGCTGCTGTCAACGGATCGTTTAATACTTCACCATCCATAATAACGGTATGGGTCTCTTTTTCTGGAGCGACATTTAAATGTAGATCTTTCGGTGTCACAGGCTGCATTTCTTTTTTAAGAAGAACACTCAAATCTCCCTTTGGCTCAAGTACCGCAAATTCTACATCTGCTGTTTTAAAAACATTCTTTTGCCGAAGCAAAGAGTTCAGTTCGTCGATTGTATACTTTTCTTTTTTCATATTCTCTTCAAGAACCTTGCCGTCTTTAATCAAAACGGTGGCTTTACCTTCAATTACATCCCTGAAGGATTTGCTTTTGATTGAAAGAACATCCACAAGATAGGTAAATCCCCCAAATATTATAACGGCTAAAACGCCATGGAACATATTTCCTTCAAGGCCCATAATAACCTCTCCAGCAATACTGCCTATAGTGATACCTGAAACATATTCGAAAAATGATAGCTCGGCAAGCTGTTTTTTTCCGCCAAGCTTGGTGATTGCAAATAGGGTAACGACAAAAAGTATTGATCGGACGATGATATGCATCCATTCAGACATTCATTCCACTCCTAAGCTAGCCTTTGTATTGGGGCTCTTTGACTTCCAGCTCGTTTTTTCGTTGTTCTAAATCCAATTTTATTTCATCTATTACCATCATCGTTTCATGGAAGACCCTGCTCGCTTCTTCAATGTTTGTATTCAAAGCCAGAGTGGATAACTCTTCTTCTATCCCTTTTATTGTGGAGAGACACTGGTTCACATTTGCTGCTACTGTCAATTTCCTTCACCTCATACCTCATATGTACAGGAAAAGGGCGGGTTCACCCTGCCCTCCCTGAATTACGATTTATATTGTGGTTCTTCCTGCTCAATTTGCTGCAGGCGCGGCTGAATGCTGTCAATGATAGATTGGGTTTGAGTAGCCGCCTGTTGGTAAAGTTGCTTTGCTTGTTGGTTTTCAGTACCAAGAGCGAAGGTTTCAAAGCTAGCCTGAGCACTTTTTAATCCAGCAAGAGTTTGTTTTACTTGAGCTCCAACGGTCATGTATATTCCCTTCTTTCCATATAATTTTGGTACTGTTTTAGTATTGCTAGGTCAGAAAGAAATATTCATGACAAAGTAATAAGAAAAAACCACTTACTTCCCGTTATAGAAGGAATTAAGCGGTTTAATATCACTTTGTGTCTTTGTAGACGATAATCCTCGTGTTATATAGTACATAGCCATACTCCCACTTTGCGCGGATTTCCATGGCATAATCGCCCGACTCTATGTTGGAATTCTCTAGCTTAAGCGGGTAGCCTTTCAAACCTTTATAGGCAAGCTTTCCTGTTTTAACATCCCACAAATAATACTTAACGTTTTCAGGGGGTTTTTCAAATTCAAGTTTAATTTCTTCTGCCGGGGCAACGATGATTGGGTCATCATTAAGTACAAGTGTGACTGGATCAGAGTATGTATCATCAGCAGCCGTTCTTCCCCATCTATTCAATGAGTATGTTCCGGGTTCTGCAAGTATAGACTGGTTATTTACTAAAACCTCGAGTACAGATGGCTTTGGTCTATATTTGCAATATCCCGCGGTGGCACTGATGATAAGCAGAATTAATACTGCCCCGAATACAGATAATACTGTTTTTCTCACCACGTACCCCTCATTTCGCCTGCAAAATTTCACCCATTAAGTAGACGACTTGAAGTGTTGGTAAGTTTCATTTTTATCCGAAATTTCAGATTGTTTTTTCGCTAAAGAGAACATCCGAATATGGAGTTTCATTCATAATGCTTTCTTTTATACTTTTCAACGTTTCGGTCTGCCAATCTTCAAGCTGAGACATATTCCATGAGGAAACAAACAAATGATAAAGAAAGACTTCTCTTATTTTAAGGAATACAGGGATCTGATTAATGATTTCTGCCGTTAGCTTATTTGTTTCGGAATATCCTTGAAAAAAATGATCGATAAAATAGTTGCCGAATTCCTTGATATCAGGTCTGAATGAAATCCCTTGCCAGTAAGCATGATAAAAAGCGACTGCAATATCGTTCGCAAACCAGTAATAAGCGCAGTCATCAAAATCAAAGGCAGTAATTTCCCCGTTGTGGACAAAAAAATTTCCTTGATGGAAATCATTATGAATTAACCCGAAATTGTCATTACTTATTGTGAAGGATTTAAGCTTTCCCAGCAATTTTAGATACTTTTCCTTAATGATTCTATCCTGAATTTGCATTCCAAGTTTAAGAACATCCTGATGATCTTCTCTCCACCTTGGTCTGAAGAGTCTCTGTACTTCAGTTTGCTTTGAAAGAGAATGAATCCTGCCTATGTATCTTCCCCACTCTTTGAAAAAACTTCCGTTCCATTCGCCTTGGCTGCTGACATTGGCTGGATTGCCAGGAGCTTTCTCAAAGGATACAGCGATGCTTCCTTCCCCCTCGATGAGCAAGTTGCCATTTTTTGATTTGATTGGTCTGCAAACAGATATACCGTTTTGAATTAAAAAACTTAACCAATTCAACTCGGATTGTATCTCCTTGCAGCTCCTCCTATTGGTGTCTGATATCCTTAAAATCCTTTTAAAACCCTTAACTTCGTATTCATAAACTTGATTTTGAAAACCGCCAGTGATTAACTTTCCATTCTCAAAACCAAACTCCCTGGCAGCGATTAATAATATTTGACTCATAAACATTTGCCCCTAATTTATTGAATTTAAAGTTATTTATTGAATGTTAGTTTAATTGTAACATTCCTTACATGCGCTTAAGGCTAAGATTTTTATAATAAAGCTATAACGTTGAAAGCATGGTGATTAATATGCACGGACATAAACTCAAACACCAGGAACCGATTAATTTTAATAAGAATCCGTATATCGTAATTTGGGAGGTAACCCGGGCTTGCCAGCTAAAGTGTGTACATTGCCGGGCAGATGCACAGAACAAGCCAGATCCCAAGGAATTATCGTCGGAGGAAGGGTTCAAACTGATTGACCAGATTTATGAGATGAACAATCCTATGCTTGTTTTTACTGGTGGTGACTGTATGATGCGAGAAGATTTATTCGAGCTTGCTGATTATGCTGTAAAAAAGGGCATGAGAGTTTCCATCACTCCTAGCGCAACTGACAATGTTACAAAAGAAAGAATGTTGCGGGCAAAGGAAGTAGGATTATCACGATGGGCTTTCAGTCTGGATGGCCCGAATCCAACAATTCATGACCACTTCAGGGGTACCCCCGGTTCTTTCGATTTAACGATTGAAAAAGTTAAATACTTGAATGAGCTTAACATGCCACTTCAGTTAAACACGGTTATATCACAATATAACTTCGAATATCTCGAGGAAATGGCTGAATTGATGAAGGATCTAAAAGTCGTCATGTGGTACATTTTCCTGCTTGTACCAACTGGCCGCGGGCAAGTTGATGCTTGCCTGACACCGACAGAACATGAGAAGGTTTTCCGCTGGCTTTATGAACTTAGTAAGACGGCTCCATTTGATATTAAAACAACCGCTGCACAGCATTATCGACGGGTTGTATTCCAGCAAAAAGCACGGGAAAAAGCTGTGGATCGTTCAGAAATCCGATATGAGGATACATTGACCAAGGATATGGCTTCTATCATTGATGGACTTAAAAGGGCTCCAAAAGGTGTTAATGATGGGAACGGATTTGTTTTCGTATCACATACAGGAGATGTCATGCCATCCGGTTTGCTTCCGATTGTTGGCGGGAATGTAAGGGATAAGTCTCTAGCTGAAATTTACCGCGAGTCGCCTATTTTTAAAGATCTTCGCACCCCTGACAATTACAAAGCAAAATGCGGTGTTTGTGAATTCCGTTATGTTTGCGGCGGGTCACGATCAAGAACATATGCCGTAACAGGAGATTACATGGGAAGCGAACCATATTGTGTTTACATCCCAGAAGCAATACGCAAAAAAGAAAAAACTGTATAATTTGAATGATATTATGATTCCCTTGCATCATTTGCAGGGGATTTTTTGTTTGGAAAAGGTATTGGTAAGGTAGTTCAGCGTTCAAGAATCTCAATTTTATTAAAAATTATAGTGAAATTTACTCCCCCGAAAAATATTTTGGCGAAGTTCACAATTATACTGGGCGAACTGGAAATAATCATCGATAATTTCCAATTTCAATTTTGAAGGTTTTTAAACAGTGTAATTTCCTCAGTAGAAAAAATTCTCATTAAACTTTGAAATGAATATTTACTACAAACCGCATTCCACGTACAGCATTCGGCGATTTGGAAAAGTACTGTTAAGTTTGAATGAAAATAAATCTTTCTCATTTATGACACTTTCATGACTTCAGTATAACTGTGACATAAAGCACCGACGCAGAGTCCTTGAGGGCTTTACAATAAAACTAACGAAAGGATGGTGCAAAAATGACAATCTCGATTGATCAAAACGCATACAAATGGTTTGAGAGAGAATTTGATACACCAAAGCCGTTTTACATCCGCCTTTACCCTCAATATGCCGGGTTTGGTGACAAGAACAAAGGGTACAGCCTTGCATTCGCTCGGGAAACTCCGTCTATTCCTGCCCAACAGCAAGAGATTGATGGAATTACCTTTTTTGTCGAGTCCAATGATACATGGTTCTTTGAAGAAACTAATGTTGAAATCAAGTACAGCGATACAGAACAAGAAATATTCGCTTTGTATAAGGAGCTCCATTAAGGAGTTGAAAGTGTTTTGGTTAATACTTTCTAAATATTAAATGCTATTGCACTGTTTAAAAAAAGTTCTTACCAGGAAAAAGTTTTTATCAAAATCGGAGCCTCAGCGATTGTCTGAGGCTCTTAATTTTCCGCTACATTTCCTTCGGTGCTTTGATTCCCAGCAATCGCAAACCTTCCTCGAGTACAATGCTGACTGCATATACAAGTGCCAGTCTTGATTCTTTTTCATCATTTTTTTCAAGGATGCGGACTTCCCCGTAATATTTATTAAAGGCTTGTGCGAGATCAAGGACATATTTTGCGATTAGTGAGGGATCGTATTTTTCAGCAGCACGACAGATTGCTGCCGGAAAATTGAGAAGATCAATAATGACAGGCCATTCTGCTTCCCCGTTCAACCGGAACTCTTCAAGATTGCCACTCCATGCCGCTTTCCGCAAAATTGATTGTGCGCGAGCGTTTGTATATTGGACGTATGGACCAGTTTCGCCTTCCACCTTAAGCATATCCTCCAGAGAGAACTCTATATCATTCATACGGAAGTTTTTTAGGTCATGGAACATGATGGCGCCTGTACCAACCATTTTTGCTGTTTCTTCCTTTGCAGGCAGTGATGGATTCTTATCTTCGATATTTTTCAATGCTAACTGAATCGATTCATTCAGGACTTCTTCTAATAAAACCACTTTGCCTTTCCGGGTCGACATTTTCTTTCCATCCTTAAGGATCATGCCGAATGGAATGTGAAACAAATGATTACTCCAGTCAAAATTCATTTTTGCCAGTACTGCCTTTAGCTGTTTAAAATGGAGGCTTTGCTCATTTCCTACTACATATAAAGATTTCACGAATTGATATTGATCAAACCGGTACTTAGCCGCTGCCAGATCCCTGGTTGCGTACAAAGTGGCACCATCTGATTTTTTTATCAGGCATGGAGGAAGCTCTTCTTCTTTAAGCATAACTACCTGTGCTCCAGCAGATTCCTCTAAAAGTTTGCTTTTTTCCAGATGCTCAACGATTTCATCCATTTTATCATTGTAGAAGGCTTCCCCAGCAAATGAATCAAATTCAATCCCCATCAAATGATATATCTTTGAGAATTCCTTCAGTGATTCATCTCTAAACCAATTCCATAGCTGCAATGCGGTTTGGTCACCATCTTCCAGTCTTTTAAACCAGTCGCGGCCGGTCTGTTCTAGTTCGTGATTAACTTCTGCTTCTATATGAAATTTTATATATAGGGCAAGTAATTCTTTGATTGGATTCTTCTTCACTGTTTCTTCGGAACCCCACAGCCTGTAGGCAGTGATCAGTTTTCCGAATTGTGTTCCCCAATCCCCTAAGTGATTGATTTTAACTGGCTTATAGCCAGTTTTCTCTAGAATTAGAGCGATTGCATGACCAATCACTGTTGACCGAAGGTGCCCCATTGAAAATGGCTTTGCGATGTTTGGGGAGGACATATCAATAGCAACAACACCATTTTGTCCTATTGAAAAATCACCATAATGTTCTTTTTGTTCAATAATATTATTCAAAACATCTTGAGCAACCCTGGTTTTATTTAAAAACACATTCACATAACCGCCTGCTGGTTCCACTTTTTCAAAAAGGTCCATGCTCACGCCTTGCAATCTTTGACTGAGTTCTTCCGCAATTTTTGAAGGAGCCTTACGCATAATCTTTGAAAGCTGAAAACATGGGAAAGCCAGATCACCCTGATTTATAAATCTAGGTTTTTCAATCAGTCGCTCTACTTCCTGTATCGTAAGCTTATCATCTAACCCTGATACGATGACTTCTGCATACTTCTTTATATACATCATCCCAAAACCTCCCAAATAAAATAAAAAACTCCCGTCTCTTTAAAAGAGACGAGAGTTAAATCCCGCGGTACCACCCTAATTGTTCCATAAAAGGAACCTGCTTGCATTGATAACGGAAGCTCTCCGGCTTGCCCTACTGATTTCAGGCAATCATCTCAAAAGTGCGCTTCATTATTCTGTCTCACCAGGCTCCCATCATCCCCGGCTCGCTGCAGCAGACATTGAATAACTACTCTCTTTTTCATCGATTAGATATTTTTACCATTATATACAACTGTACTTAAGATTTGCAACTATTATTTTAGGATTAATGCCGTATCAAATTCCTGAATAGATCTGTTGCGGTTATCGGACCTTTCTGTATAGTTATCGCCTGTGTACTCACGAATAATCTTTCTCCAGAAGGCTTTTGCCGGTTCATTCTTTTCAATTTGCGTGATGCTCCATTTTCCTAGAAACATGTCAAAGAGCTTAACTGCTATATGTGGATTATCTTCACTACCGCTTTCTACTAACGAAAAGCCTGCAAGTTCGTTTTCATGAACTATAAAGAATGCATGCAAATTCGGTTCTGTCCAGTAAGGCATCAAGTCGAAAGGCGTATATTTCCCATTTCGTTCAATTTTAATATCCTGAAAAACCGTAAACTCATATATATAAAATTGCATTAAATGATGTAGTGTATCTTCTTCTTCCTGGGTAACAGGTACTAAATTTACCATTGCATTTCCCTCCTTTTTAGAAAACAGCCTTAATATTAAGGCTCTTTTAAACAAGTCTGTTGATTTTCGTTCCA
>NZ_JBALQL010000026.1:193016-198065 GCF_036964885.1 Bacillus sp. JJ1122
TGCGCCCGCAGGACATTGATTTACTCCCTCGAATCTGCCCACGCACGATGGAAATGCGTTAGCATTTTCGGAGTAGTCTACGCGCCTTCCACTACAATCAACAGGGTTTAAAAATCAACATTCAGCTTTAACAGAGCCCATATTAGAAGCTGCAGTAACGCAGTTTATTCACCCTGCTTTGGATAAGTAAATTCATAGCTGATCTTTTTTTCATTCAGAGTTATTTTTACCACTACATAGCCAGTTGCGGAAGAGAAAGTATGAGATGAACCCTCCTTTGATTTTTCCTCCCATTCACCTGTAGATCTAATTTCATTCAGGTATTTATTGTATTCCTTCAAACTTGCCTTTTCCCAAATGTATTTTTCAGTGTGGCCATTCTTCTCTACAGGGTTCAATCCAACAGGGAAAGGGAGAGTGTCATATCCATGTGTAGCATAAAGCTGTTCATCATGGATGTATGGCTTTTGATTCTTATACTTCAATGTAGCGATAAAATTAAATATTTCCGCATATTCAAGCTTTGGAAAGTCAAAACTGAAATGCGTTGTTTTATTCTCAGCTTTAACGAAGAAATGGTACCGCAGTGAAACATCTGTCATTTTCACATGTTCTATATAGAGGGTTGTGGGATAAGGGAAATGTTCCAGTTCCTTTTCCACATACATTGCACCTGTACTGGTTATTTTTTTTTGTTCTTCATCTGTTACTATATCTGCATAACCAACTGGTATGGAGCTTCCCACTTTAAAAAACGCATAGCCATCTTCAGATTCTTCACCATAAATACTGGCTGCATTCCATGTGAAATGAGCGTTCATGCTTGCAGAGGAATCTGGTGCTTCCTTCTTTTGATAGTTGGATGGCAATTGGAATAGAATACCTGCTGAAATCAATAAAAATAGACTGGTAAGCATTACATTTTTCCATTCAAAGATTCTTAAAACAGTTCTTTCCTTTGTTTTATTACTTATTGAATGGGTGATTCGGTTACGAATGGCTTCTTTTTTGGATGCAGGAGGTTTGACTTGCTTTAGAATCTTCCAATTTTCATCAAAATGATTGTTCAATTTGACTGCCTCCTTTTAAAACATCCATTTTTTTTAAAGCTGCTATTGCCCTCGATAATGTTTTTCGTACCTTTGTATCAGACCAGCCAAGGATTTCAGTAATTTCTTTTGTCGAACATTCTTCAATTTTCTTCAAGGTTATGACCAGACGATATTCGGGTTTAAGCAATTGAATAGCAACAAGCATTCGTTCCACGGCATCACGGTTTGCCACATATTGCTCCATATCAAATGGAGATGGGATGTCTTTATCTGTGATAAAAGCAGCAAAAATCCTTCTCCGCCTTCGCTTTCGTATTTCATCCATAACCAGGTGCTTCGCGATACTGAATAGCCACGTTTTCTCATTTGACCTGTTTTCGAAGCGGTCAAACGATGTATAAGCCCGCACAAAAGTGTCATGGACAAAGTCTTCACAGCATTGCCGGTCTCCAATCATGAACAGGATAAAACGATAAATGTCTTCATAATAAGTTTCATACCACTCCATTACCTGTTTTTCCTTTACCGGTTTCAAATTTTCCGCCACCTCATTTCCATACTCTACTTTATAAGTCGGCTGATTTGTGAAATCGTGACAGCTATTTTTAAAAATATTGTACAGATTAGGGATTTAGCCATCTTTACATAAAAAATGAGTCCTCTCGCGAAGATGAGGACCCATTTTATTATATTTAATACTCTTCTAATTCCCAGGTATGAGCGAATTGAATGCTCCCTTTTAGTGTTTGAGCAACGGGACAACTCCGTTCAAATACGGAAAGGGCTCTCTCGGCAGCTTCACGTTTTCCTGTAGGTATTTTTAATTCAAAGTGGCAGTTGATTCTTGTAATCATTAATACTCCTTCAGGTGCTTCGATGATTCCTTGTACCTTTGCTTTAACCTTTTCGGGTGTTGCAGGTATTTGGCGCGCTTCCAGCGCTCCAGAAAGGGTGTCGACCAGTCAGCCCCCAGCAGCAGCAACAATATGGTCTAGCGTCGATGGGTATTCTATTTCGGGGTTAACTTTATAGAACTCTTTCACACCACCGTGAACACCATAAATAACAGGTTCGGAAAAACCATCAATAACAGCTTTCTTAATTTTGTTAGTGGAGTCGAGCTGCACAATTTGGATAGATGTTAAATGGATTGGTTTGGACAATTGTCATCCCTCCTGAAATTGTAATTAACCGTTAAAGTTTTGACATTATAGAAATTTAGATTGGTAACGATTGTTATAAGTTCATTGTAAAGATAGGCTGTCCATTTTACAAATAATAGGGTACAAGCTGAGGCATGTCCAAAATATTTTCATATATTGTAAATGTAAGGTTCGGATCTTACCTATCTTTCATAAAGAAAGGGGGTGGAAAGATGATTGCAACTGCTGTGATTGTACTATTGATGTCTCTTGCTTTGGTTGTTGCTTTATTGCTAGGCACTGAACAGCAACAAACGACCCTTGTAAGATGTATCGCCGCTGTAATTAATGCTGGAGCTTAATCTCTTTGAGATTTGACACCTGAACCCCTTACTGCCTCCCCGGATGGACCGGTCATTTTCCGGGGAGACACATAAAAAACCAAAAGAAAGGCAGTGATGAAAACATTGGCCAACAATGATGAGCGGAAACAACAAAATGAAGATGGCGGTCAATCTTTTGATTTAAACAAGCTCGTTAATTTTACGGACAGTTTACTTCAAGAAGATCAGAAAAAGGAAATACAGCAGATTGAGCAATTGCCAAAAAGCGATGCTTCCACTTCTTCACCTTTAAAGGGTCTAGGAGAGGTCATGACAGAAGAAAACCTAGCTTCGATGGTGAGAATGGCTAAGAATCTTGTAAACCCTTCTACTATTTCTCTTTTATCAAAACTAAATATTCCAACTGAGAAACAAGAAAGAAAGACTGATATAGACAAATTAATGCTTTCTATTGAGCAGCTTTCAGGTGACATTAAAGAGATCCACATTGAACTAAGTCAGATTAAACAGAAACTGAGCGCAATCAGCGAGCAGAACACCGTGTTAAAAAATGAATTACTTTCTGTAACTAATCGTAGAAGAAGGTAATTTCTTTTTTTGTACAATTTTTTATATGATTGCCTTATCTTATTAAGGCAACTCAGACTGTAAACAAACTCGATGATAAAGAGCATGTCTTCAGG
The DNA here is from genome assembly GCF_036964885.1 of Bacillus sp. JJ1122. Taxonomy (NCBI): domain Bacteria; kingdom Bacillati; phylum Bacillota; class Bacilli; order Caryophanales; family Bacillaceae; genus Bacillus; species Bacillus sp. JJ1122. The sequence continues at coordinate 196,238 of NZ_JBALQL010000026.1, forward strand.
TAAAACAGGTCTGTTGATTTCCGTTCCAGGCGCTTCGCTTTACGCGGGGCTGGCGCTGATCCCGCAGGACATTGAATAGCTTCCTCAAATCTGCCCACGCACGATTGAAATGCGTTAGCATTTTCGGAGGAGTCTACGCGCCTTCCACTTTAATCAACAGGGTTTCAATAAATGATCTGTGAACAGTATCTTTGTCGACAAGCTAGACTGCCTTATCTTTGTAAGGCAGCTTTATTATTTTTAGCACTGATTCCCATGAAAAACGCTTAATATGAATTCCCTGTCTGGAACCTGCAGTTTTTCATAAGAGAGCAGAAATTTTTTATTGTCATAACTGGCTTTTTCTAAAACAACCTCGATTCTGCTGTTATCAATATTTACGATTGCATATGGGGCAAAAGGCTCATGTGTGCAGCCCAACGACCCCGGGTTCACGAACAGTGTCTTTTCCCCTTTAAAATAGTGCACCGGATGATGATGGCCAAAAAAGATGACATCTTCATGCCTATTAGAGAACAGAGTTTTCATATTTTCCAGGCTCGGTTCAACAATCGAACTGAATGGCTCCTGGCTAATATGGTCATTCATCCTCTCGATGTCAATATGATAATGAGTAAATATAATTGATTGACTCTCGATATTTACCTTCAGCATTCTAGGTAGTTTTTCAAGGTTAGGAACATAGCTTTGATCCATTTGATTAGCAATCCATTGATGATGTTCTCTTGCATGTAAATGACTTTCCGGATGCTTTTCCCCTTTTATAAGGGCTAGTATAGCTTCATCATGATTTCCGGTTATCATTGAGACATCACTTCTCGAAAATAAAATGTTCAATACCTCGTTAGTATCTGGGCCAATCCCAATCATATCTCCCAAACAATAAATATGTTCGATATCTCTCATTCTATCGATTTCATTTAAAACAGCAATTAATGCAGGGGCGTTGCCATGTATGTCAGTTATGACGGCAAACTTCATTAAGTTTTCACCTCATTTGTTTAAAAGTTGAATTGCTAAGTATATTGCTGTCCCCCACATGATTAAGGCTGACACTTTGTTTAAAAGTGCTAGAAACCCAGCAGAGCTCTCCAGAGGTCCTGTTTGCCTGCCAACATACGCCAGCGATAAAAACCAAATCCAGGAAGTAAAAATACAAGCTAGTGTGAAGGCTATTTTATCGGCACCGAAGTATGCAGCTGAACTGGTTCCGATCACACCGATAGTATCCATAATTGCATGCGGATTTAGTAAGGAAACCGTGGCTGCAAAGGCAATTTGTTTTTTAGGCGTAAATGATGCCTTTTCTATTGAATTGCTATTGGGTTTACTTTTCCAGGTGACATAACCCATATACATTAAAAATAATATACCCGCCGACAAGAGTAGTGTATTGAGCCAGCTGATTTTTAGAATGATGACGGAAATTCCTAAAACAGCAAGAGTGATCAGGACTGAATCACAAATAGATGCCGTCAGGATTACTGGCAAAACTTTTTTATAAGATGGGTGTGTTGCACCTTGATTGAAGACGAAGACATTTTGCACCCCTAACGGGAGGATCAAGCCAAAAGATAAAATAAATCCGTGAATACTTGCAGATACCATTTATTAAACCACTACCCTTTAGTTCATTTACTTACTATTATCATAACACTTGCAAAGTTGAAAGCTGTCTATTGCTTCTTTCTGAAATCAATTACACAAATTTTTTTCATACTCCCTTTAAAAAAGTAGGCTCTGTTATAGATGAGTGTTGATTGTTCAAACCTGTTGATTGTAGTGGAAGGCGCGTAGACTCCTACGAAAATGCTAACGCATTTCCATC
>NZ_JBALQL010000026.1:198149-212260 GCF_036964885.1 Bacillus sp. JJ1122
CGCCAGCCCCGCGGAAAGCAAAGCGCCTGGAACGAAAATCAACAGCCTTGTTTAACAAAGCCAAAAAGAAAAAGGAAGGAAATTGACAGTCGATATAGAATATTGTCTAAAAAGCATATGGAGGTTGAAAAAATTGCAAATTGATACTTTAAGGATAAATAAGAAGAGCTGGGATGAAGTGGCTCCTCGATTTTATGGAAGGACTGCTCTTCCGGAGTATGGTCCCTTTGCCCCTACTGAGGAAGAATTGAATTTATTTGGTAATGTTGCAGGTCTCAGGCTGCTTGAGATTGGGTGTGGCAGCGGGCATTCGTTAAAATATATGCATGGCAAAAATGCCGGTGAGATTTGGGGTCTAGACCTATCAAGCAGTCAAATTTTGGCCGCAAGAGATTTATTGTATCAAACGGATGTTCATTTATTTGAATCATCTATGGAATCAGATCCAGGTTTGCCTCATGAATATTTCGATATGGTATACTCGATTTTCGCGCTTGGATGGACAACGAATCTTGATCTGACTCTGAAAAACATTCACAAATACCTTAAGCCGGGAGGTATTTTCATTTTCAGCTGGGAACACCCCCTTTATAGCCGCGTGAAAAATACTGAGTTTGGGCTGATGCTTGATAAATCCTATCATGAGGAAGGCCCTTACAATCACCAGGCATGGAACCATCCTGCCATTATGCAGCAAAATAAAATTGGTACATACATAAATACTCTTATAGAAAATGGGTTTCGAATTGAAAGAATGGTCGAGGATGTCAGGTATTCAGAGGAATTGAAAACAAGACATGAGAATCGATGGTATAACGAGACAAAGGTAGCGGCGATTCCTACAACAATTATTTTTAAATGTTCAAAATCATGACATTAGCTTAATCTCTACAATCCCTCGGCAGTCGCAGAAAAAGGATTAACATCAAATGAGATCCTTTTTCTGTTTTTCTTTTCATTTAACCAGTTTGAATACATGCTGACTTCGGAAAGCTTTATGTCCCATTTGATTACTCTTGATCAAATTCCACCTATTACATGACAAGCTTGGGACTTATTCTTTATCTTTAACTAGGACTTTGGCTAATCCTATTCCTGCTAAAGTCGTTAAGCCAGCAAAAATACCAAGATATATCCGATATTTTCAATTGAACAAATCATCTGCTATTGTAAGTACCGTCGCAACAAATGCAGATGCAAATATAACTTGCCTAACACTCATTTTTTTATTTTTTTCCATGATCTCCCCACTACTCAGCTCTTAATCCAATAAAATTCTCCAAAATCAACAAATCGACTTCATCTATATGAAGGTCATCTTGTAAATTCCAAAGTCTTATCGCGGATGTTTCTGGATTTTCCCTAAAAGGTCGAAGACTGTTGATGCTAGTATAATATAAGGGGGTTATATTTTAATTGAGAATTTGAACTGTTTCGAAGCATCGCTAAACCTTTAAATTCAATGTCGTTTACAATCTGAGCTGTTTCTTCAAAAAGTTCTCTTTTGGCACATTCCACTGGTGTCTCTCCTGCTTCCCTCTTGCCAGCAGGCAGTTCCCATTGATTTCGCCATTTATTCTTACAAAGCAAATAATTCCCCGTACATTCTACGATGGCAAAGGAACCCGCTAGTGGTTTGTATCGATTGATCTCTTTCTCGCTGAGTCTCAGGAACTTAACAAATTCAAAACCATTATTTTGACTGGTGATCAAGCAGCGGTCTCCCCTGTTCGTCGCGAATTCTTTTCCCGAAATGTATGTGCCAGTGCATATGTTTATTGCTTTGGTAATCCCCTATATTCGTAGACACCGTGCATGCTCCATGTTTTTCATTAAGCTGGCTGGCAAGCTGTCTGATGACATGAATTAGATCCTGCAAGATGACATTTTCATCTTCAGTCACGGTTATGAATGATAATATATGTTTTTTAGGTATGACGACAATATGTACCTCATAATAAGGACGAGTGTGATAGAAAGCCAGACTATGCTCTGTTTCTATCACAATGTCCACTTTTGTTTTACCTGACAGAACCTCTTCGCAATAAAAATCTTCCCCCAAGTTATCCATATTTCTCACTCCTTATTGTACGAATTCTTTTATGTAATGGTTTATAAATCTGAGGTATGACTCTGTCAGGCCCACTGGTAATTGGTTAAGACTAAAAAATTGTAATTCTACGGATTCACTCTCATCCATCTTTATTTCACCCTGTATATCATTCGTGAAGTAAACGGCTGTTACCGAATATAGCTCGTCACCGTTTGCCACCCTTAAAAAATACTCCGGTCCCGAGAAGACTCCTGCAAATTTAAGTTCCCCTAATATCAGGCCTGTTTCCTCTTTGACTTCTCGTCTTGCAGTTTCTTCGAGGCTCTCCCCCATTTCCATTATTCCTCCCGGAAGTCCCCAGCCTCCATCTATTCTATGCTGCAGTAATAACTCAGAATCTTGATTGAAAATTAAGACAACCGATCCCGGTAATATCAAAGGTCGATGACCGACCAATTCTCTAAGTTCACTGACATATCCCATTCATTTCACTCCATCACTGTTTTTTGAATAAAGCGGTCCATAATGCAGAAGTGCCGAATAGATGTCCGTCCTGAGATACATCTCTCATTTTCCTTATCTCGACCACTTCAAAATCCTGAAAAATTGCTTTTAATTTCTCTTCAGTAAAACCAAGTCCGCCCTTTAAGCTCTTTAATCTGTATACATCCCAATCTGATATTTCAGCTCCACCTAGTTCTCCACCTTGAACAAAACAAGTTAGCGCAAAAGATCCTCCAGGCTTTAACGCGCGATTTACCAATTCGAGATAATTCATTCTTCTATGGGGTGCTATATGGTGGAAGCATCCTGAATCATAGACGATATCATATGTAGCTTCCTCTATCTCTAAATCAAAAATATTGGTCTTGATAAAATTCACTTCGATGTTTTTCTCGGAAGCTCTTTCGTTTGCCCAGCCTATTCCTTCTTCAGACTGATCTACTGCATCGACAACACAGCCTTTTTCAGCAAAGTAAATCGCATTTCTGCCTGGACCGCAGCCTAGTTCAAGAACTTTCCCCTTCGATAATTTTTCTGTTTCAAAGTATTCCACTACATTCTCGTCCGGATCATTACGAAAGAAAGGTACCTTTCTTCCCCTATCGGAATAAAAGTGATCCCAATCAAACTTGCTTTCCTCTTTTAAAAATTGGTCCAGCATATTCAACAGATCATCATAGCTTTTAATCATTTCATTCATCGAAAATCCTCCTAAATTATTCAGGTCCTTACGGGTGAAACAAGGTGTTTTTGTGTGCAGCTTTCAACTGGCTGAATTAAAACAGGTCTCATTGAACCTGAGAAGCTTAAGCTTACCAGATCCTCACTGATCGCTTTTAGCGCATCCATTAAAAAACAGCCATCGAGTGAGATAACAAGCTTCTTTTCACCGCTTATGCTTTCAATCTTCTGAACCTCTTCTATTTTTCCTAAATCACTAGAAAAAGAGGATATTAAAAGTTTTGAATTATCCAGTATTTCGAGTTTAACATTGTTATTTCTTGAATCTCTTGCAAATAAACAAGCACGGTCGATTCCTTTTAAGAACTGATTTCTTTCAATTATGATTGTAGTTTTAGATTCTTCTGGAAATAGTATTGTTACATTTGGATATGTTCCTTCTATCAGCCTTGTATAAAAGGTAATGTCCTGTGATTTAAAAACGAGATAGCGATCAGAAATATATAACGCTATTTCCTCAGAAGAATTGCTGAATATCCTGATCAATTCTTTTGCCGATTGCAATGGTAAAATATATGTTCCATTCATTCCTGTAGCAATTACCATCTCGCTTAATGCCAGTCTATGTGAATTAGTTGCAGCCAACATAAGTTTATTTGCTTGAAAGGAAAGCAGCAAACCAGTCAGAACGGGACGAGAATCATTATGAGAGACAGCAAATGAGGTTTGTTTTATCATTTGGGTTAAACTGTGCATCGGCATTTCAATAGATTTCATGCTTATCAATTCCGGCAGCTTAGGGAAGTCATTAGGATTAAATCCGCTAAGCAGAATGGTTATTTCCTCTGACTGAATTTTTATTTTGTCATTTTCGATTAATAGAATGGTAATCATATTCGGCATTTTTTTCACTAGCTCGAGTAAATGTTTAGCAGAAATAACAATGCTCCCAGTTTCGAATATTTCCATGCGGCCATTGCCTAAGAGAGGAATTTCTTTTTCGATATAAATGTCATGATTGGTTGACGCCAGTGTCAAACCATTTGAGCCGGCAGTAATTTTTATGCTGCCTAGGATAGCTGAATTGGTATTTGAGGGTACAATCCTGATAATCTCAGTTATGGCTTCATAAAAGTAATCTCGCTCAATTCTAAAATTCATTTAAAAACCTCACAAAAATTTTATCTTACTATTCAATTCGACATAAAAATGGGAAATTCCTGTAAAATTTTGCATAATAAAGCGACCTCCCTCAAAGGGAAATCGCATGATCATTCAACCGTTTATTAAACTTTTTCCTTCTGTAAAATTAGCTGGACAACATGTCCCATTCCGGTATGCAGCTCGCCTTCTTTTCTTTCTTTTTCGCCGTAAAAGAAATGCAGGATTTTGTAGCCTTCTGTCCACTTCAGTATATCCCCTGGATGATAAAGCATATCCACCGTTTTGGGTCCGCCAGTTTTATATCGAACCTGATCCTCTGAATACACCTCCATCATAAGGACGCCACCGTCCATTAGACTAGAGAGCAGCTTATCAAACACGGTCTTTTGATCCTTTTTATCAAAGTGGCCAAAAACCATAATAGCTGCGTCGAATTCCGCTTTCGGTACTTCATCATGAATTAAATCCTTTTGTTCTGTATTTACCTTTACACCAAATCGATGAGCGAGAGCTTCTGTTTTCCTCAACCCAGTGTCCGCATAATCAAAGGCAGTAACATCGTGGTTTTGTCTGGCTAAGAAAACGGCATTCCTGCCTTCACCTTCCGCGAACGCTGCGATTTTTTTAAGATTTTTCAAGAGGTAAGCATGCGAGTGTATGAACTCATTAGGTTCTTCTCCATACACATAGTGCTCTGCTCCGAATCTTTCGTTCCATGGATTTCCCATACGATCACTCCTTCCTTTTCATTATACCCAATACCCTTTTTTTAGTATGATTAAAGAACCTGAGGCTATCCTAAGATAAAAAGGGTATGGTGTATTAATAGGAGGTATAAATATGAATGAATTGACATCGATGGATGAAGTTAAAAGTTTGATAAATGATCATGAAGTAAGCTTTATTTATGTATTAACTGATAGCTGAAGTGTTTGTCACGGTTTGCTTCCTCAGGTTGAGGAAGTGATGAAGGATTTCCCTAAAATTGCAATGGGATTAGTAAACGCTGCAAAGGTAGAGGAAATTGCAGGATTCTTGATGGCTTTCACAGTACCAGTACTTGTCCTATATGTAGACGGCAGGGAATATTTAAGAGAAGCAAGGATCGTCCAAGTAGAAAAATTCAGGGACGATGTAACTAAAATTTATGAAGGTATTTTTGGTGAATAACCAATTGCTCGCTAAACGCCTGGTGTTGTTAAACCAGGCGTTATTTCACATGCAGACAGAACTCCTCTAAATCATATGAACTAACTTGCCCTCCAAAGCAGCAATATACCGCTTAGCAGATTTTTGAACAGATTGATGAGCATTTTCCTTAATAATTCGATGAAATGCATTATATAGTCGATCGAAATGTAGAGTGTTGACTTTATCTGCCATTTCCTGAACCTTGATAGCTGGCAATGGAATAAGGTTAGGATAACTATACATGAAACTTACCCATTGTCGATCAGCCACTACTTGAATGATGTCTCCAGTAAGAAGTAAACCTTGCTTGTTCACATCATGTTCCCAGTGCAAAACACTTCCCCCATTAAAATGCCCACCCAAACGATACAACGTTACACCCTCATCAAGCTCAAGAGAATCTCCCGACCAGAAGATGATACTGTCACTTGGCCTTGTGACCCATTGACGATCAGCTTCGTGGATATAAATGCTTGCTCCAAATCGCTCCGCCCATTCAACCTGCGTTGAATAATAATGAGGATGGGATAATGCTATGGCATCTATTCCTCCCAATGCTTTTATTTCATTTTCCGTACGTTCGTCCAGGTAGGTAATGCAGTCCCATAACAAGTTGAATCCTTGATTTTGTAAAAGGTAAGCTGTCTGTCCGATTGCATAGCCTGGGGTAGTTGTGATGCTGTACAGGCCAGGCTCTTCAGTGACAATGGAATTTCTGTAATTCCCTGAATCATTAAGGGTTTCAAGCGTTGTCCAAGACTGCCCGTCTGGATGGATGTACTGCCTTTCGTCAGAGCAAATCAAACAAGTATCGGGTGGATTTGTTGTTTTTGGATATTGGACACCGCAAGTATTGCAGATAAAATGGTTCATATTGAACACCATCCTCAAATTTTTCTTATTTTAATTATAGGAAAATATTAAGCAGTTCACTTCGGTTGTTTGATGGAACTGTTCTACAACTTTTGGCTGAGAATTGCATTTTTAAAATTCATCATCCACTATTGCTCCCCAACCAATATATTCGATGATCTTCTTGGCCTCGTTAACAGCTCTTTGCCTGCCATATGGCGACAAGAACCAATTATCCTTACATGTGTTTTGGTCATCTGCCGGGCATAGTGTAAACTCAATCCAATCAGGCATATAAGTCTTAAATGTAAGGTAGGTTCTTCGGATATGATAACTACTCGTCACAATCAGCAGTCGCCTGATTTTATGCAGCGGCAACCATCGGTCTAGAACCAGTAGAGAAGCGAGGACATTTTCTTTCGTGTTTTTAGATACATCCTCAACTAAAATTTTGTCCTCTGGGATACCAGCTGCAATGGCTTTATTTTTCAATAATGCAGCCTCCGTCAGATTATTGCCTGGCCATGTAACACCCCCAGAAAATAGAATTTTATCAGCACGACCTGCTTTATATAACTGTAGTGCAACAGGCAGTCTGTATACGATCGCTTTACTGCTGCCCAATACGATAATACAATCCCCTGGCTTTTGATCATCCTGAAATTCTCCGAACAAGAGCTTTGTGATCTGTTCATCTGAAAGGGTATTTGGATTTAGTGCTGATATTTTCATGTAATTTGCATCTCCTTTATAACTCATTTATAGCAAGTTCATGTTAAAATATAAGAAAATTTAGAACCCGGAGAGATTCCTTATGTATGAATTGTTTTGTATAATTGGCAAGTCAGAGACGATTGGTTTGAATGGTGTGAGGATTTCCCTGATCATGAACTTACAAAACAACGTGTTGGCGGCATGGGTAGTATATTGAAAACCTTATTCCATGTTATTGATTGTGAACAAATATGGATTAATCAAATGCTTGGCAGCCCTGTGCGTGAGAGAAAATTCGACGCCACTTGTACTCTTGAAGTGGTAAAAGAGTATTCCTTGATAACAAGAGAAATGACTAAAGAATTTATTAAGGATTGGACAGTCCAAAAGGATGATGAAATTCTTGAAATAAACAGTAAGAATGGACGCTCATTTACATTCCCATATCGTAAAGTGTTGAACCATATCATTTCCCATGAGATTCACCATATTGGCCAACTATCCATATGGGCGAGAGAACTTGATAAAAAGCCAGTAAATTGTGATTTACTCATTAGAGATATTTATTAGACCCCTTCATGGACTGAAGAGGTCTTTTAATTTTTCTCTTTTCCTCATGCAAATCCCTTCACTTACCAAATATTAAAATGTATCTTCTAACTCGTCTGGAGCAAAATATCAGATGTGTCCAATTTCCTGTCAAAAGGAGAAAACATGAATATTGATACGATAAGGGGTGCAATCATGGGAATTTTAAGTGGTAATCCAAAGGATGAACCGATGCATTATGGTGAGGTTTATGGTGCTTGGATGCATCTTTCCGTAAATCAAGGACTTATTGCCGGGTATCAGACATTTGTTAACCATATTGGCGATGAGGATCTAAAAAAACTTGTCTTAGAAGCAATTGAGGCCCTTAAGGAAGAAAAACGTCAGGTTGAAGAATTGCTCAAAACAAACGGAATTGGTCTTCCACCGGCACCGCCGGAACGTCCAGTGGCTCACCTGGAGGATATACCTCCTGGAGCACGGTTCAGTGACCCTGAAATCAGCGCATCGGTTTCAAAGGATGTTGCTCAGGGCTTAGTTGCAGCAAGCACAATGATTGGTCAGTCAATTAGAGAAGACATTGCGACAATGTACGGCCAATTTCATATGGCAAAAGCTCAATTCGGAGCTAAAATGCTCAAGTTAAATAAGACAAAAGGGTGGCTGGTACCTCCTCCCCTGCAGGTTAAATCAACAGAAAAATCATAATATTATTATGTAAACAATGGACAACTATAGTTGGTTGTCCATTGTTATATTCATTCATCAAATTTTAAATAAATTAGATATAACAATAAAAACAGCAGATCATTTAGACCTGCTGCTTCGTTTACTTTTTCCATATTCGCTTGTTTTCTACCCTTTTTGTATATCCGAGAGAATCTAACCGCTCAAGGAACGGAATCATGTATTTTCTGGATAATTCAACTGCTTCCTTAGCATCTGCTACTTCAAATTCAGTATCCGTATGGCTTTTCAGCTTCTGGACCGCATTTGCGAAGTGCTCACCATGCCAGACAAACTGGTCATCAAGCAACACAATTTTTCCTTGATCCTCCAATAACCTCTTTAATTCCACAACGAGAGATTCCGGTATTCCCGCATTCTTAATATAGTCATTAAGATTAGCAACCTTTAAGCCATCTTTTTTCAGTTCACTTAGCAGGTTTTCTGTGCGTTTTTCCCAATTTTTCGGTACATGCGGTTCAAAGTTTGATAAGGAAACGAACTGTTCTTTTCTCGAAAAAACAGCTCGTTCAATACCGTAATCAATGATGAATTCGATAAGCGACTTAGAAAACTGTTTTTGCAGTGATTGAAGAATCACTGCCTTATTTACTCCTGGGCGCATCGGATTTGCTTCATGAAATTCTTTTAGCTTGTCTTTGATGTCCTCTTCCATCAGTTCTACAAGAGAGCTAAGCGTGTATTCCTTGCCTGAAATCTGGACAAATTGCTCATCTTGCAGATTTAACTTTAATGTTTCTTCGTCCAATGCCGTCCTTTTAATCAAATCTTCCATGGAAAGACTTTTCGCCTCATATAATGCAGCGTTGATCCTTTCCATCGGCGTGCCTGCTTTTTTCTTTTCAAGCTCTTCAATTGTCTGCTGGCCGAATCTGTATTTATTTCCACGCGGATCGATTACCCATCCGCCTCCGATGGTTTCCTGCGGGCTGGGTCTCCTGATGATAAAGCGGTCACCGCGTTTAGTCACGATTTTTTCATCCAGCCTAAGCTGACAAAGAATTTCGCCGTTTTCTTCCTTCAATTCATTCCTGTCAAAGAAAACAATCCTGCCCATTACTTCAGCCGTACCAATATGGCATTTAATTGGCGTCCGCTGTTTCACAAGATGGTCCAAATCTTCGACGATGCGAATTGCCACATCAATTGTATTCGTTACAATAAAATGATCGGATGAAACCAAGACCTCTCCCCGTTCCAGTTCATCCTTTGAAACACCAGAAAGATTGATAGCCGTACGCTGGCCGGCAAATGCAATCTTTGCTGGCTTATGGTGGACCTGCAGCTGACGGGCACGGACTTCAATGCCATCAGGAAGCACTTTCAGAAGCTGTCCCTCTTCAACTGTACCTTCATACACAGTACCCCTGACCACCGTACCTTGTCCCTTTACCGTAAAAACCTGGTCTATTGGAAGACGGAAGGCGCCTTTCGCATCACGCATTTCCTGTTCCTTCAAGGAATCAATAATCAATCTCTTTAACTCCTCGATTCCCTTTTTTGATAAACTATCAACCATCATAAACGGAGCATTTTCAAACACAGTTCCTTCCAGCTCACCTAAAATATCATCCTTAACCAGTTCAACGAATTCATCTTCGACACGATCTATTTTTGTAATGGCGATAATCCCGGTCCGGATCCCCAAAAAAGCCAGGATATCGAGATGTTCTCTTGTTTGCGGCATGACTCCTTCATCTGCAGCAACCACAAGAACGACTAGGTCAATTCCTGCTACTCCCGCAATCATTTGCCGAATGAACCTTTCATGGCCTGGAACATCTACAACAGAGATTTGAAGTTCCTCATCCTCATATAAAGGCGCGAACCCAAGTTCAATCGAAATTTGCCTTTCCTTCTCTTCTTTCAGGCGGTCGGTATCCACATTCGTCAAAGCTTTTGTCAGCGACGTTTTTCCGTGGTCTATATGTCCTGCCATTCCAATGGTAAAATACCTCTTGCTCAAATGCTGACACCCTCTTTTTATATGTATAAAAATACTCTAACTTTAAAACAAGAATTGTTCAAGCAACTGATTTTAGTACATTTTTGCTCCTAGAGCACCGCTGTACTCCCCATCACGAAGGAACACTGTTTCTAGACCTGACATTTTAGCGTACAATTCTAAATAGGATTGAAGGGCTTTATTTCCGGAGAGTGTGCCCCCTATATAAACAACTTTCTTCGTAGAATGTAAGGCTGCAGTCTGCACAGATAATAAAGTGATCGTCTCAGAAATCATATTAATAACAGAGGCCATTTGATCCGCTGCAGAATTCTCTTTGCTCTTTGAGGCCTTGGCAAAGTTACTCGCAGTCAGGTCGCCTTGAATGGGTGGCTCTTCTGGGTGATAAATATCTTTGACTAAGAGGTCAACATTCCCTCTTGTACCTCTTGACGCCAACTCAACTAACTCGGAAAAATCTCTGCTATTCCCAAGGAGCGTACCCAAGCCCATAAAGGTACCTCCTCCTATGCCGCTTCCAAGAACCCGTTCATAATGACTTCCTTCCATCACAAACCATGAAGTGCCAGTCCCGATATTGACGAGCAGGACTTTTTCTTGCAAAGACATGTTTTCTTGCTCCATCAAATACTTTGCTCCCTCACATGCTGCCGTGAATTCGTTTACAATTTCAGCCTCTGGAAAGAAATCTGCTTTTATCCTTCCTGCTTTTCCACCTGTCAAAACGATTTTGTTACTGGCTGCTAACATTTTAAGCCAATTTAGCGCAGACTCCATGTCTTCAATAGGATACTTTTTAAAATGAATTCTGCTGGTTTCTTCAAAAGCTATCTTAATGAGCGAACCGCCAGCATCAATACCAATTGTATTCTTATTCATAGCGACACTCCTTTTAAATGTATAATACTAGACTAACACAAAAAATTATTAACACTATTGTACGTCCCTACTCTTTAACAAATCAATAAAAAGCGGCAGTTGTTTAATCTGCCGCTACATAATTTTTATAATCTAATAGAAAATCATAGAAAAATCCCTGGCCAAGTTACCGAATACTTTAGGTTCTGGTCAGGGATTTTTCCTATTTATCCTGTTTAAAGGCTAAGCCATAATCTATTTTTTGTGGTTATGTTCCTTATCAGCATTTGCAAAGGAAGGCAGGCCTGAAATGTAACCAATTCCGCCTGTTTTATTGATGCCGATTTCCTTGTCCATGGCAGCTTTCAGTTCTTCTTTATCTACGGCTGTGATCGTTTTAGTGTCCAATTCATCTCCCGGGTGCTGGAAATTGCTCATGATATAGGAGAAACCACTGCGATTATCTGCTACAAACAGGCCTGTAGATTCAGCGCCAGCTGGTGCAGACAGGACACGTGACAATTCTTTTGTATCAAGATTATAGGACCAAACGAAGTTGTTTGTATGCATGCTGCTATCTTCTCCGATAAATAGTGTTCGCATGGCTTGGGAGTAGCTTAAATTATCAGGATTGGCGATCATATCAACATTTGCAGTGTTGCCATATGAGTCTGCTTTTGCCATATCTTCGCCAACTAATAATCCTTCCATGGAAGAAGCTGCATATTTGCTGTCGATCCTCTTTCCACTGCTATCCGTTTGACCACCAGCAAGGTTTAACTGATAAGTTACTCCCGATTTGATTTTTGGAAGCTGGATATGGTCTGCGGGATCCTTTCCAGCAGTATCTTTTTCCATTCCCTTACTTTGGTCTGCTATCGCAACATACACTTTGTTATCTTTTTCATTAAGCGTTAAACCTTCCATTTTGTTGAATTCAGATGTCGCACCAAGAAATGCTGCGTAACGGCGGGACTCAAGGAAAGCTGCAGCCTTTTCCATTCCTGGTTTTAATTTAAGGTATTCTGTCTTTCCGTGCGAATATTGTTTAACAGCCTTAAAACCATCTTTTGGCGCATCAGAAGTTTCGAAAATATCACTGAACTTAATGCCGCTGTCAATGATCTTTTTGACTTCTTTATCAGACGCATGTCCAAGTTTAATCCATTCAAGGTTTCCAGAACCACCATTTTCTGTTCCAGTCTGGTTAAACTTAGCTGCATAAAGAGTACCTTTTGACAAGTCAGCTTTTTTATCTGCAACGTACATGAACATCGTTGTATATGACCCGTCATCCCCGAAGAATGCAGTTCTCTGATCAGGCATTACCTTCATCAATTCATGTGAGAAACGGCCGGTACTGTAATGCTTTTCAACTTTTGTTTTACCGTTTTTATTCACCTGGATTTCTGGAATGTATCCATAGAAATAAGGATTTGCTTTTGTTTTATCTCCAAAATAAAGTTGTGCAAAACTCTCAACCGAAACTCTTGCCGAAGATTCAGGATCATTTTCAAAGCTTCTCGCATCTGGTTCGTATTCTTCGGAACCTAAATGAGTATTCCAAGGAGATAGCGAACCGTTACAGGGAATCCATAACCCATTCACATTAGAAAAATCAATCTTTGTTACTTTTTCGGGTGTCAATTCCCCTGACTCCTGATCTTGATTCAGTTTTGTCAAAGACATTGAGGCCGGTACAATTCCGTATGCAGATTGGCCAGCTGCATCGACTGTCTGGTATTCATAATGAGTGACCAAATATTGTTGTCCATTAATTGGGTTCAGTAAGCTGTTTGAATCTGGAGCATCCGATACAAAAGGAACTGGTTTTCCAGGAACGCTATTATCCATGATCGGATCACCATTTACGTCAATTGGTGTTCCAGCAGCAATCATTTCGCCTTTGTTTGTTGCAACCTTATCTTCTGATTTAAATAGCCTATTATAAGATAGAGGGAAATTCTTCGTTGTTCCATCACTATACTTTACATCCACTGATGCCTGAGTATAAGTTTGGACCATTTGTTGAATTGTTGAAGGGGCTTGCATGCCATTAAATTTAACTGAATCTATATTATTTTGACCTTTTTCAGCCGCGGCTGCAGGTGTTAGAGCAGGAATCGTTAATGCCAGGGTAAGGGCAACCGTTGCACCTTTTTTAGTCATTCTTTTTTTATTCATATTGATCCTCCTATAACTTTGTAATAGATTATCCATTTCCTATTAAACTCTATAAATGTAAATCTATTATTGGCATTAAGTAAAAAACACATATAGTTTTATTTCTTTTCCGTAAATGCCCCGGTTACGCTTAGAAATAAAACTATCTAGTACGCAATACCATAAGCTATGTTGAGGAATAAATAAAAGGCTTCCTGTATGTATGGAAGCCTTTAAAATTGAATAAATCGTGTACTGCATTCCAACAATTCTTTTTAGAATGAAGGTAAGTTGTCTAAATTGTTCTCTTTAATACCATCAGGTTCACTTCGGATGATATCCCGCCCATATTTATGGAAAACGTCAACATGAGCCAACTTTCCTTCTTTTGCTTCGTTTAAAGCAGTAATATAATCTAATTCCCTGCCTTGTTCTGTCTTGAATGCAATGATATCCCCATCATCATTCTTGCGGACGGCTATAATCTGCTCTTTCCCAGGCTGGAAATCATTCGCCTCTATTAGAGCTTGTCCCTGGCTCTGATCTTTGTATTCTTGATAAATTTTGTTGAAATCCTTATTTGCCATAAAAACACCTCCCGAACATATGTTTAGTTTTGTCATGATGGAAGGTTTTTATGTGTCGAGTAGAACAAAAAGCGTAAGCGCC
>NZ_JBALQL010000026.1:212284-225199 GCF_036964885.1 Bacillus sp. JJ1122
CAACGTCGGCACTAGTACATCGTGTCCCTCGAAGTGCCTGACAGTGAAGTCGTTCTTTGACTACATTGGCAGTACCGAAACCGAAATGTGTAGCCGACTGCCCAGAAACGCAGAAACTGGAGACTCCGACAAAAGAACCGCTTTTTGCTTCTGCCGGCGGAGTTGAAGTTTCGGAGTTTCTAGGAGGCAAAAATAGACAATTCGAAAAGCGGAGCCGCAGCTAGACATGCGTCTCGAGGGGCTAGGCGCTTGAACTGGATTAAGCAAATCCGGCTTGATTTATCCACACCTTTAAGATTTTATAATTTCCTAAACAAAAAAAGGGTGACGTGTCATCACCCTTATCGGTTTTAAAATGGCTGCCACATAAGTGTTCTAGCTTTATTGTATCTTTGTTCAACCTCTTGCCAATTGACTATCTTCCACCAATTTTCTATATATTTTGCCCGTTCGTTTTTGTATTGAAGATAGTATGCATGCTCCCAAACATCCAGCACGAGCAGCGGAATTACATCCCATTGGGTTAAGTTTTGGTGTTTTTCAGCCTGGAGGATTTCCAATCGGTGGGCTCGTGGAGACCAAACCAGGATCACCCACCCAACAGCTTCGACGTTTTTTGCAGCTTCGGTAAAATGCTGTTTGAATTTTTCAAAGCTGCCAAATGACTGATTAATTGCTCTTCCTAGCTGGCCTTTTGGAGCTCCTCCCCCATCAGGACTCATGATACTCCAAAAAATGGTATGAAGATAATGCCCGGAACCATGAAAGGCAGCTTCTCTTTCCCAGTGCTTGATTAAACTAAAATCGCCGCTTTCACGCGCTTTTTGCATCTCTTTTTCTGCCTTGTTCAACCCATCCACATAACTTTGGTGATGCTTCAAGTGATGGAGCTTCATAATTTCTTCGGCAATGACAGGCTCAAGTGCATTATACGCATACGGAAGAGGCGGCAAAACATGTCCCCCAATTGGAACAGGTTGGACTCTTTGTCCCTGCTGCCGTGCCAATTCATCTTCTGATCCATTTAATAAGCCAGCAATTTCCTCATATAAGTTTCTTGCTTGAGTGTATAATTCTTGTTGATCATCCGCTTTTTCAGCATCTTGTTTTAAAGAGATAAGAGTTTCTTCCCATTTCTGAAGTGTTGCTTCATCATTGGGATCCTCCAGTTGTCCCCTCATAGCAGTCAATTTTGTTTCCATCTCCCTGCACCATTCAACTAATGAATACTTGAACCAATAACCGTTCATATACATCGCCTCCAAAAAAATGCTCATCCGTATCAAAATATGTATGGATTTGGTTAGAGATGACTTTTATAAAAAACTTCACTTGAAGAGCAAGATATAAAATTGATTACTTTGCTTCATCAAAAAAGTTTATAATAATAGTTATATGAACGTTTTAAAGAGAGGAGTTTTTCCATGACTTATCCAAACACAGAAGAGACCTTGAATTTATTGAGAGCTTTGGTCAGTATCCCAAGCCCATCAGGAAATACAAATGAAGTGATTACATATGTTGAGAATTACCTAAACGAATTAAATGTTGATTCAAAGAGGAATCGCAAAGGTGGGTTGATCGCGACTTTACCCGGCAAGGATCAGCAGAATCACAGAATGTTAACGGCCCATGTAGATACACTTGGAGCGATTGTAAAAGAAATCAAGCAAAGCGGCCGTCTTAAGCTCGATTTAATCGGCGGCTTTAATTTCAATTCCATTGAAGGTGAGTATTGTGAAATTGAAACATCTTCAGGGAATAAATTCACCGGCACGATTTTAATGCATCAAACCTCAGTTCACGTCTATAAAGATGCAGGAAAAGCTGAACGCAATCAAGATAATATGGAAGTCCGCCTGGATGAAAAAGTGAATAACGCAAATGATGTAAGAGCTTTGGGGATTGAAGTTGGTGATTTTGTCTCATTTGACCCGCGGGTTCAGATTTTGCCAACAGGTTTCATTAAATCCCGTCATCTTGATGACAAAGCGAGTGTAGCGATCCTCCTTCAGCTAATCAAACAGGTAAAAAAGGAGAATATTGAACTCCCTTACACTACACATTTTCTGATTTCCAATAACGAAGAAATCGGGTATGGTGGCAACTCCAATATTACTCCTGAAACAGTTGAGTATCTTGCTGTAGATATGGGTGCCATGGGCGATGGGCAATCGACAGATGAGTATACTGTCTCGATCTGTGTGAAGGATGCGAGCGGACCGTATCATTATGAGCTTAGAAAAAGACTTACTCAGCTTGCGATTGATCATCAAATTGGCTACAAGCTGGACATTTATCCATACTACGGGTCAGATGCATCTGCCGCGATACGTTCAGGAAATGATATTATCCACGGATTAATCGGCCCAGGCATCGATTCATCACATGCCTTTGAAAGAACACATAAAGATTCAATTGATAATACAGCTAAGCTTCTTTATCATTACGTGCAATCTGAGATGATTTTATAAGATAGCTCTGTTAAAGCTGAATGTTGATTTTAAGACCCGTTGATTGTAGTGGAAGGCGCGTAGACTCCTGCAGGCTCAGCCCCAGCCCTGCGGAATGCGAAGCGCCTGGAACGAAAATCAACAGCCTTGGTTAACAGAGCCTATAAGATAAAAAGTGACCATTCATTCGTGAATGGTCACCTTTTTGAATAGATAAATTTCTTTAGTCAATTGAGAGCTTCACTGCTCTAGTCGCGATGAAGCATTTGATATACTCGTCTAACGGTCTTCTGCCGCCAAAATCATCTTCATAAAAGCCAGTGATCACAAAGCCAGCTTCTATCTGTCCCTGAATTTGATCCTCAAGCGTATGCCCGAACTCTATCGTCTTATCTGCATTCAGATATTCGGTAATTTGTTCATCGGTTAAGTTGTCGAGTGAAGATGATGGTATGGAGTTTTTAACGACCAGATTCCCTTTCATATCTTCCTCATCATCAAAAATGAAAAGCAGAGGATTCGTAAACCCCGATATAAGGAGTCCATTATTTTTTAGAACACGTGAAGCTTCATTCCAAACCTTTGAGATCTCTTCAACGAATAAGTTCGCTACAGGATGAACGATGATATCAAACTGCGAATCTTCAAAGCAGGATAGGTCTGTCATATCTGCAAGTTGCGTTTTTAGCATTAACCCATCTCTCTTAGCGACAAAATCATCCTGCTCTAATTGTTTTTTCGAGATATCTACAACCGTTACATCTGCTCCTGCTGCAGCCAGCAAGGGGCCCTGTTGGCCTCCTCCAGACGCAAGGCACAGTACTTTTAATCCTTTCAGGGAAGCTGGAAACCAGTTCCTTGGCACCGGCTTGCTTGTTGTCACGGTTATTTCCCAATCCCCAGCCCTGCTTTTCTCAATCATTTCTCTAGATACAGCTTTCGTGTAGACAGCCGCTTCCTCTACCTTCTTATCCCATGCAAGGCTATTTTGTTTTACTATATTCAAAGTCCTCATCCTTCCTATCCAGGAAAATCCAAAGAACATTTTAGGATTTCCTCATATAATTCATGCCAATCACGATAATATTTCTTTATAGTGCAAGGGTTTATAAAAATACGCTCAGCTGATTCATATTGAGCGTGAAATTCATGGATTTGCGTTATATCCATGCGATAGAAAACTTGATAGCCCACCATTGGATATTTGCTGCTTTCACTCCAAAATGGATTTTCAGAATGATCGACAATGATATATCCTATTTGTTTGCATTCCCCGGATACATATCCTTCTTCCATCACTTCCCGCTTAAAGCCTTCCTCCGCTGTTTCACCTGGTTCTAGATGTCCACCGGGAAAATCCCAGCCACGGTGGTTCAAATTCACTAACATCAAATCATTATCATAAAAACAAAAACCGTGTACACTTGTAATGAGTTCGCGCAGAGGAAGCTTTCGTTCACTTAACCAAGTTAATTTAATGATTGATTCTCCCCAATTAGCATATGTAGTGCTCAATGTTTCCCCCCATTTTTGAGAATATTGCTTGCACCAGCTATAACCATTTCGCGAACCAGGCAACATAATATGCAGCTGGTATAAAGATTATTTGTGCAAGAATTGTCCCCGCGAATTTTGAGGAAATCATGGCAAATGAGTAGCTTTTTAAGAAAACGTACTTCTTTTTATCCTTTGTGACACGATCTGCAAGGACAGATGCTTTAGGATCAATGAATAAAGTCAGCAATAATGTGGCTATTCCATTGATAATACCCGATGATAAAACGACTGCCTGTGCATACTTTGGTTCAGTCAGCAAAGAACCATATATGGCTGCTAGTACTCCTACTGTATAAACAGCTGTAATCAATATATTGACGATAAAAAGCCTTTTCGGAAATGTATGTATATTGATCCCCTTTAAAAATCTGCGGCTAGGCATACGGAAGCATAAGACCACCCGTTTCAGTCCCTTTAAATTGAACCATTTCTTAGTCAAGGTAAAAATTGACCCGCGTTCATTAGAAAGCTGAATAATAGCCCTTGAAAAAATGGCAATAAAGGTTGGGAACAAAATCATTCCAAATAATACACCGACAGTTGTAAATCCTATAAGGATGCGGAATTGGTTCTCAAGGAATTCCAGACGATTTACCCCTTTTGGCACTTCAGCGATGAGTTTTCCTGTAAGTGGCTGTTGAAACATCGTAGAAAGACGGCTCGCTACAACCAGGGTGTTGAATAATGAAAGCGCAGAGGCAATCAGCCCGACTCTTGCACCGGATAATCTTGTAGAGTAAGCCAAAGTTTCGATAGTGGTAACTACTAAAATAAATAAAGCAATAACTAGTAATCGTTCTGATAAAATGTCCATTCAATGGCTCCTCAAATGTAGCAGACCCGCCAAATTATTTATTGCTAAACAACCTTTTAACAAATTATGATGAGTTGGAAATCCGCTGAATTTCTGTTTCAATTAGCTGAATCCAATAGGTGAAGTACCTCTACCATTCCTTTCCAATTATACTCAAATTAACTATGCTATGACAATAAAAAAAGCTCCCAATATAAAATTGAGAGCAACGCAAATAAATTTTTGATTTAAAAATTTGAATCTACCCTTTTTGCCTGATCCGTTCCACTACAGTTGCGACCTCATCTGGCTTAACAAATTCCACCGGTGAAAATCCTTTTTCAAAGACAACGGAGTCTGCTTCGATCATAAGTACATATTTCCCGTTCATTTTAGCAAGATGAATACTATCGCCAAAGTCTGCAAGCAAGCCCTTTACCGATACGTGGTCCAGTTTCATCTTAAGTTCCAGCTCAGGTGTATGCTCGATCAGCTGAGCAGCTGCTTCGATAACCTGTTCTGGTTCAAAGCGTTCCTGCAGCTCGCGTTTTTCACTGGCTGCCCATATTTCCATCGCGTTCTCAAGCTGTTCTCGTTCTTCACTTTCTGGTTCGAAGGTTTCTTCCATATGCCCTCTTACCATTTCAATGACTTGAGACTTGACGATTTCTGGCATCGATTTTCCATACTCAACGTATTTTAGGAAATCCTCGAAATAGCGGGCATGTGAAGCCTGG
Source organism: Bacillus sp. JJ1122 (assembly GCF_036964885.1). NCBI lineage: Bacteria > Bacillati > Bacillota > Bacilli > Caryophanales > Bacillaceae > Bacillus > Bacillus sp. JJ1122. The sequence continues at coordinate 217,825 of NZ_JBALQL010000026.1, forward strand.
TTGATTTTCAGTTCATTATCTTGAATCATCCCTTCTTCAGGCATGTAAGGATATTGGATAGATTTCATGTTTTTCGTCGTAATCGCCATTTCAACCTGACGGATCAAGGTAGACTCATCAGAAATGGAAGCAACTTTAGGTTCGAAATCACATTTCAATATAAAGACGAATGAATCATCAAAATACTTGCGAAGCTTGGCACGAGCAACAATAAATACTCCGCCGCGCACTGCACTAGTATCCACATAAGCGATCGCAAATTTTTCACTTTCATTCTGGAAAACTTCCTTTGATTCCGCATAGCGAACTCTGTGAAAAAGATTGTAGTTTGGATTTGAAGTGAGGTCATGCCCTCCTTCAACAATGAAGTAGCCTATTTTTGTCGGCACTTCTTCCGTTTTTGGATGGCGTTCAACCTTCCGTTTCACAATTTTAGCAAACTCTCCATCAAGGAAATCCTTCAAGGAGCTATTCTCATATTCTTCTTCGTTTAATGTCTGGAAATGCTTATACCTTCTGTCGGCCTGGTCACCTTTTCCTTCAACTTGGACGACATAAAATGATAGATTCTGTACTTCAAATTCCATGTTCAATCTCCCTGCTGCCAGTATTTCTATTCTCCGTGAAAATACAGCACCCTTAAAGATATGATGCTCTATGATACTTATCAATTCATTAAATGAAATTCTGTTTTACTGCCTGTTTGTGTAGAAATAACCTCAAGCCGTGCGTCAATCCGTTCCTTCAGTTCCGGTACGTGGGAAATGATACCGACAAGGCGTCCGCTGCTCTGAATATCAATGAGTGCTTCAATGGCTTGGTCTAATGATTCTGGGTCAAGAGTACCGAAACCTTCATCAATGAACATTGTTTCCAGCGAAACCCCGCCAGCATAGTTTTGTACAACATCTGCAAGGCCGAGTGCCAGTGATAAAGCTGCTTTAAAGCTTTCTCCACCTGAAAGAGTTTTAACATGCCGTTCCTGGCCGGTATAGGCATCCAGCACAAGAAGCTCAAGCCCGCTTTGGACATTTCCTTTAGAACGGTCAGTTTTTCGCAAAAGCCTGTAACGTCCACTTGTCATCTTATTAAGCCTGACATTTGCTTCCGCCAGAATATCGTCAAGAAATGCCGCGAGAACAAAGCGTTCAAAAGTTATACGGTATGTGTTTTGGCCTTTGGAAATTTCATAGAGGTGGCCTACAAGCTTATACCTTTCCTCCAGTACTTTCATTTGCTCATTTAAAGACTCAACCATTTCCAAAATGGCTTGATTATCACGCTTTTTCAGATTGAGATCCTGGTAGATTTCATCGGCTTGTTTAATTTTCTCATTCAGTTCTGTAAATTGTTTTTGCAGACCTTCAATATCTGGCTTTTTTACATCCTGTAATATATTGGACAATTCAGTATATCGGTCAGAAACGGATCGAAACTCTTCACGATAATTACGTATATCCATTTCAAGCTTTTGAATATCTCGTTCATCTTTTTTCGCTCGATGGTAAGCTTGAAAATTTTCGAATCCCTCGGCGTTCATCTTATTCTTGAAAACATCTCGTTCAGAAACAAGTTCAGCATTCTTTTCTGTAAGTCGTTTTTCTGCATCTTCTCCACGTGCCTTTTCTGTTCCCAGCTGTTCCTTCGCATCCTGAAAATTTTTTCTGGCTTGTTCAAGCTGATGTTCAAGGTGCTGCTGCAAGTCACTTGCATCTTTAAGCTTCTTTTCATAAGCCACAATTGATCGCAGGTCTTCTGGTATTGTTTCTGTCATTCTTTCTAATGTCGTCTTCTTTTCTGTATATTGAATCACCATCTGATGATAGCTTTCTTCTAACGTTTTTAACTGCAGCAGAAGCTTCTCTTTGCCTTCTTCATTCCTCTTGATTTCAGTTATTAATTTTTCAAGAGAATTCACCTTGGCTGTAAGCTGATTTTGTCCTAATCGAAGCTTCTCTTGAAAGCTTTGTATTTGTAAAATTACATCATCAAGTTCGGCGGTTTTGAAATCTGGCCTTAGCTGAATGATTTCTGTTAACAGTTCTTCCCCAGCTCTTGTCAAAGACTTAAAGTTCGCCTCTGCTTCAATAAATCCTTTTTCAGCTAAGCTCTTTTCCTTTTCCAAATTTGAAACCTGGACCCTTGCTGCCTTTAAATCTTCCTCTGTCGGTATAAAACCGTCGTTTGCCGATGCTGGCTTAGGATGCTGCTCTGAGCCGCATACTGGACACGCTGTTCCATCATGAAGAGAGGCTGCCAGAACAGCCGCCTGAGAATGCAGCCATTTTAGCTCTAAGTCTTCTACAGTTGCTTTCCCATCTTCGAAACGGGCATTAGCGTTATTATAGGCAGACTTTTTCTGTTCAAGTGACTGACTTGCCATTTCCACTCTAAAGTTATGTGCTTGCATTTTTTTAAGCTTGTCCAGCTCTAGACTGAACTTTTCAAGTCTCCGGTCATTCTCCAATAAGGAAAGCTGGGCCTTTTCTGCTGTTTCTTTTTCAGCTTGCAAAATCTTCACGCGCTCTTCCGAAGCCTTAACAGTAGATTCACCCTTCTCCCTCTCCTGCTTTACAGCATTAAGAGATAAAGATAATTCTTCAACAGCTTTAGCAATATTTGCGAATGCCTGTACATCATCTTTCATATTTTCGAGCTTGTTCTTTTGCTCTGCAGCTGCTTTGCGCTCTGTTTCTCGGTCAAGCTGTTTTTGATGTTCTTTCTCTGCCTGCGCAAGCTGATCAGTAAGCAGGCTTATCTTTTTTGAGATTTGCTCCGCTTGTTCTGTAAGGTTATCGCATTCAGCCTTTAAACGATGGCAAAGCTGTTCCTGAGTTGTAAGTAGTGCAGCTTTCTTAGCCAAATCTGCTTCATTTTCCATCTGTTTAAAACTTTCCTGCTGTCCCTCCAAATTTTCTTTTTTCAATCGGAGATCTTCCAGGGTTTCCAGCTGTTTAATCGTAGTTTGGGCTTCAAATAAACGCTGCTGTTGAATATCACGTTCCTTTTGTCTTTCTGCACGGTCAATGTTCATTTTTTCAAGTTTCAAGCCCATTGCAGCTATTTCTGCCTTTAGAAGCGGCATGATTAAGACATCATTCACACTTCCAGCTTCAACGTATTCCTTAAGCTCATCATTTTCTTCCGCCTTGATGGCACGGATCGCTGAGTTTCTTTTATCTACCTGGTCCTCAACAGATTTCTTTAGGACCGTCGCCTCTTCCTTGAGTTTTTCTTCTACTCTTTTGTAAATTTCAGTGTGGAAAAGCCTTTGCAGGATGACTTCTTTATCCTTGCTGTCTGATGTCAAAAGCTTGCGGAATTCTCCCTGGGGAATCATTAGGATCTGCCGGAACTGGTTACTGTCGATAATCATGATTTCCTTGATTTTTTCATCCACTTCACGAACATTGGATGCTAGCAGATGGGGGTCTCCGTTCACGTCAAGCAGATAAAGTTCTGCCTTAGCACCCAACATGGTGAAGCCGTCACCGCTCTTCTTTTTCTTTTCCTGCTGCGGAGATCTCGTTATCAAGTATGTTTTTTGGCGGAGTGAAAATTCCAGGCTGACTTCTGTCAATAAGTCATCATTTGCAAACTGACTTCGCAAATCGGGTCCATTCCTGTCCTCACCGCTTGCTTTCCCATAGATTGCATAGCTTATCCCATCAAAAATTGTTGTCTTCCCAGATCCCGTTTTACCTGAAATGACAAACATCGTCCTGTTTTCAAGTTCCCTGAAGTCAATCGTTTCAGTACCCGCATATGGACCAAAAGCCTGCATGGTTAATTTTAGAGGTTTCATTTTACTGCGTCCTCCTTAAGCACTTTATCAATTACGCCCGCCATCAGCCCGCGCTTATCTTCGGTAAAATCGGCAGTCGTCATTTCCTGATAAAATTGCTCAAACAATTCGAGTTCCGATTTTTTTTCTTCCCTGATGGAAGTAAAGTTCTGCTTGTGTTTTTGGTCGATGGATTCGATTTTCCTTTCAAGATGCAGAACATTTGGAAATACATGGCGCAGCTTCCCCATTGGATCAATCAGGGCTCCATCGTCAAGTAAGGTGATTTTTAAATAATCATTCGTATTCTCTTTTTCATAAAATGAAGGATCAAGGAGCTGGTCAAGATGGCCTTCGATTTCGCGCATGTCCTGTTTGGGCTGCATGGTTCGATACCGCATGTCAAACCCGCCCTTCTCATTCATTTCCACGATAGAAATCGACTTTCGCTGCTTGGCTTCTGAAAATGAATATTTTAAAAGTGACCCTGAGTACTTGATTTTGTCATGTTTGATTGCGTCAGGACTATGGAGATGGCCTAAAGCAGTGAAAGAAAAAGGATTAAACAGGTCTTGTGTAACACATCCAGACCCTCCAACCGATAATGTTCTTTCCGAATCACTGGTATCCCCGCCAAGGACAAAGGCATGTCCAACAAGAACATTCACTTCATTCGGGTTTAGGTTTTCCTCAATTTTCCCTATGACTGCTTTCATCGCGTCCTGATGCGAATGAATCGAAGGATCGTCCAACAAATGACGGACAAGACCTGGCTCAGCATAAGGAACGAGGTAAAAATTCACCCCGTTGATATGAACCGGCTTAAAGTCGTTCGTTAATTTACCAGAAAGATAGAAATGGCTATGACGATACCATGAGCTTCCGAAAGATAGCCGTTCCGCACTGTCATGATTGCCTGAAATGGCCACAATCGGTGTGTTCAGCTGAACATTGATTTTGAAAAGTACTTCATCAAGCAGGTCCACCGCATCGGTAGGCGGGACAGATCGGTCATAGAGATCACCTGCAATGACAACAGCATCCGGCTGTTCCTCTGCGACCAAATCGACGAATTGATTCAATACCTCGCGCTGATCATCGGTCATATACATCCCATGAACAAGCTTTCCCAGGTGCCAATCACCAGTATGGATAAATTTCATTCCAATCCCCCCTGTAATCAAAAAATTATTTATATAGTAGGTCATTACAAGATCATTTTTACAATGCTACTATTATATCAGACTCATATTTTCAATGTGCATTTAAAAAAAGGAAAACGAACGGAACATTTGTTCTTATCCTATCAAATTTCACAATGGAAATCTACCTGAATTTTCCTTTTCACTATGCTAGTATTAATAATTCACTTGGTGGTTAATGAATAAAGCCGACAGTGTGGCTTTTTCATAATTCTCCCCCGTGTAAAGCGAGTGCATGAGCGGAGATCTCCAGAAAACTTTATTAAAGTTTTAAATATAATTTGCCCATTAAAAATTGACTTTTCTCATCAAGTCTTAAACAATGAAGATAGTAAATCAATGAAAAAGCTGGGGAGAAATGATGAATACAAAAGCTGATGCTTTATACCAATTCCTTGTCGAACATGCTACAGATTTTACGGACGACTGGCTAAAGAGACAACAGATTAATACAGGATCAGATTATTCTGCTGATGCTCCTCCTGAGGTTATGAACAAGGTAAAAGAACAAAACTCTCATTATGTTAGACTGGTTGCAAAGTCACTATTTCAGACAGAAGATGAGATGAAAGAAACCATTTCTGCCTGGACGAGCCAGACGGCTGCAGACAGGATTAAATCGCATACTCAGCTTACGGAAGTTGCATGGAACTCGGGTGTTTTTCGTCGTGTTTATTGGGAATACATCCAGAAGTTTGTTAAACAAACAGATTTAGAAATCACCCTTGAAGATGTTTTCATGTGGGAAAAGAAATTGAACTATACTCTTGATTATGTACTTGAAACTTTTATTATTTCTTTTATGGAAATCATGATGAATCGTCTTTCTTCACAAGCTTCACTCATCAGGGAACTCAGTGCTCCAGTAATAATAATAACGAAGAATGTGGGACTCTTTCCGCTTATTGGAGAAATCGACACAACAAGGGCAAGGGGGTTAATGGAATCGACCTTGACTCAGTGTATTCAGGCTGGTATCAATACTTTAGTTCTCGACCTATCTGGTGTTGTAATGGTTGATACAATGGTGGCGCATCAAATTTTCAAATTGATGGATGCATTGAAGCTTCTAGGGATACAATCGATTATGACAGGAATCAGGCCAGAAGTTGCTCAAACGGCAGTACAGCTGGGTTTGGATTTCTCAGGGATCATGACTGCTGGAGATTTGCAGCATATCATTAAAAAGCTACTGCTCAACTAATAACTTTTAAATCGATGGTTAGATTAATTCTCTTATATTTAGGATTGCCCATATAATAAAAACAACCTGCCGGGATGAATCTGGCAGGTTTTATTTTTTATCAAAAAGAACAATCATGAGCAGCCCCCGCCGCAACTCGAGCAGCTGCTCGAGGAACAGCTTCCAGAGCAGCTGTGACCAGAGCAACCGTTCCCATCATGGGAATCATGACTGCTGTCACCTGTTCCGCAAAATACCGCACTGCACCCTGATGTGCCTGGAGTTTGGCTGGCATAGGCGTAATCTTTTGCGTACAACCAGTAATCATCAAAATAATAGTACGAATAAAATACCATGACCATCGACAATGTGGATAAATCACCGTATCCTGCTGGCCGAGTGAATTTCCCCTTTTTATGTTTGATATACATTTCCTCTGATTCAAGGATCTGCTTTTTCAACTGGCGTATTAAATAATTTACCAACTCTTCATTCTCATCATTCACTTTGAAATATCGCTGTTTTAGCTCTTCCGCATTTAGTGCATAAACATTTTTTAATACAGTTGGATCCATTGGATTTTGGAAGAAGGCGCCCCATGCCCTCCATGTATACTCTGTAACCTCAAACATCTGTGTAAATACCCAATCGAAAAAGGCACGCTCCTGAGGTGCTGGTTCCGGTTCGAGATTTGGTGTATGGTGCAGCATCTTTCCCAAATATTTATTCGAAAAAAGTTCATATTGTTTTGTGAACATTAGCATTTCATGCCAGATTTCGTCCACCTTCACGCTGAACATCGGTGTATTTTTCATGATGGAATTCAGCAATAAGTACCGTTTCAATTCAAACATTCTCCACTCAAACTCATCCTCACTGACTTCAGGATGTTCACTTAAAAAACGGATTTTTACCTGGTTTTCATATTCGTATGAAAGTGCCTGTTCCAGTTTTGATAGTAATTTTTGTGCAGGTACCTCATTAAGCAAGCCAAGATTTTCAGGTATATTTTCCTTCAGCAAAGCCTTACGATTTTTTTCCTTTTTTTTATAAAAAGCAATCGAGACAAGGATGGCAGCTCCTGCTGTGGAGGCTAAAAATATCATCATTTTAATGTACCCCCTTTTTATGTGGTAAAAATGATATATTGTAAATACGATTAAAATAAGGAAAAAGTTTCATGTGAACTGTAAATTAAATGTAAAT
>NZ_JBALQL010000027.1:0-43093 GCF_036964885.1 Bacillus sp. JJ1122
GCGCTCCAACGCGTTATTGTAATAAAATTAAAAAGTAAGAAAGCCGCTCATGGTAAAGGAATGAGCGGCTTTTAGTTATTTTATGATGACCTCAAATTTGTCGAATTTTCGATATCAATGGGCAAAAAAAAGACACCGATTTACCAGATCGATGTCAAACAATGGCTAGTCGGTCTGCCATAAATGGATTACCAACCAAAATCTTAATGTATATTAGTTATAGCAAATCCTGTCGAAGTTTGTCGAGGGTAATTTTTGGTACCTTTGGGAGTGAAAACGCTATCTAACCTTAATTAAAAATTCCAATAAAAGGAAAATATATCTCCTCTTAATTAGATCTATTACCCGCCTCAAAAACTATTAAACTCAATTTGCAAGATTTGTAATATAATCGTAAAATTTATAACATTCAAATTCTGATAAAATATTCCTAACGAGGCAAAATACGATATTTTTTACCAAAAATCAACGAGGCAGAGGTGTACAGATGAAGAAGCTCGTATCCAGGATGATCTTGGCGGCATTACTTATATCCATGATTCCTTTTCACTCAGCCATGGCAGCAACAGCACAACAGGAGAAAGTGGTAGAAATTGCGAAAAAATACATAGGAGTACCATACCAGTATGGAGGAACAACAACAAGTGGTTTTGACTGTTCAGGCTATATTGGATATGTCTTTAATGAAATCGGGATCCAGTTACCGCGAATTTCAGCTGACCAGTATAACACGGGGACACCAGTATCCAAAGCTGACCTTCAGCCAGGCGATTTAGTATTTTTCGAAAAAACATATGATAAAGCAGGGGTAACACACTCTGGAATTTACATAGGCGACAATCAATTCTTAAGCGCCACAACAAGCAAAGGAATTAAAATTGATTCACTTGATAGTACATATTGGGGACCTAAATACTACGGAGCAAAAAGAATCCTGGAAGCTGCAAACGTTCAGCCAGGCGAGTATCAAGATGTCCCGCAGAATCATCCTGCATATCAAGCGGTTATGACATTAAGCAACCAAAATGTTATTAAAGGCATCGACAGCACCACTTTCCAGCCAGAGCAGGCAGTAACAAGAGGACAAGCCGCAGCTATCATTAATCGTGTGTTGAAGCTGACACCTAAAACCCTAAACGGCTTCAATGATGTTTCTCCCAATTATCAATTCGCAGCAGACATCGCAGCGATCAGGGAAGCAGGAGTCATCAACGGATTTGCGGATGGTACCTTCCGTCCAAACAACAATATGACAAAAGCCGAGATGGCGGTCATCGTCCAAAGAGCGTTCAAGCTGAATTTGCCAGCAGTACAAACAGCAAGTGCTCCATATACAGATGTCATGCCAAGCTATTGGGCATATGATGCCATTCAGACAATGCACCGAATCGATACAACGACCATCTTCGACGGCAGCCAATACGGTGCTTCGTTAAAAGCAACACGCGCAACCTTCGCTGCATCAATTTATAATTCTATCAATGCTGGAAAATAAGAGTCGATTAAATATAGGCTGGGAGCAAGATTCCCAGCTTTTTCTATGCCTATATTCCCTAAAAAGGTCTAAAGATGTAAGGTTTTGGACCGATATTAAAGCAGAATAATTTAATAGTTAGTGAGTATATGACTATTTTGAAAAATCTGACGAAACTATCTATTAAATTTGTAAATAAATTGGTAGAATAATAGGGTAATTTGTCAGAATTATTCACATAATACATCTGGGGGTAAAAGAATGAAGAAGAAAATTGGCACGCTCGCCTTGACTTTCGGGTTGACCGTGAGCAGTTTATTGTCGTTCCAGCAGCCAACGGCATTTGCGCAAGACGATATTACAGGGAGCGCACTAGAGACAGAAATGCGCGCAATGATTGCCGCTGATGTAATCCAGGGGTATGGAGAAGGAATCTACAAACCAGCTTTAAATGTAACACGAGGACAGTTTGCGACATTTATTTCACGTGCACTTAAACTGCCTGAGGGACCGCATGTATACTCTGACGTTCCATTATCATCCGGTCTTGCGACGGGCATCAACAGTGCCGCTGCAGCAGGAATCATCATGGGGTACACACCGTCAACATTCGGACCTAATGATCAGATTTCCCGTGAACAAGCGGCAGCTATGATTGACCGTGCTTTCAATTATATGCAGATTGTCAGGGAAGACGCTGTTCTGAATTTTTCAGATTCGAATGAAATCAATACTAATTTTAAAATGTCCGTTGCGAAAAACTCAAGAGACGGTCTAATAAAAGGTCTCGCAAATAGCGATGGTACATACAGATTCCTGCCAAAAAAGACAGCAACACGTCAAGAAGCGGCTGCTTTCATCTACCGCATGCTCAATAAAATGGCTGAATCAGAAATTCCTGAAGATCCCGGTGACGGTGGCACAGATGGATACAGAGTAGCAACAATCCAATCCACTGGGGAAAAAACGTACTCTAAAGTTTATACTTCTTTTGAAGCTGCCAAAACGGCAGCTACTGGCTCGAACCAGGTTGTTACAGTCAATGAACAAATCGTGGAAATGCCTGCAGGATTGGTCTGGTCAAAGCCTGCGCTTGGAAGCTCCTTAACTTACATTTATAAGGACGCATCATTATCTTCTGCTTTTACCTATTTGCCAGCAGGCCAGGAAATGAAGTACATTGAAGCGACTGAGAATTATGTAAAAGTAATTCTTGCAGGCAGAACCGTTTACGTAAAACATGATGAAGTTTCTCTTGTACCTTTACAATTAATCGAGGGTAGAAACTATTATTCTGTTAACACAAATGGCGAGCTCGTCCATACAATCTATGACACTGTAAAAAAATCATATGTATCCTACACAATGGGATTTGCACCTAGCTTCCTTTCACAGGGACAGAAGTATTACAGCTGGGATGGCGGGCAGTTCATGAATACGTCTGGAAATGTAATTGGCACTGCTTATCAGTATTTTAACTACCTTCCAGCTCGTACAGAAACTGTTTATACTGCGGAAGAATTAAATAGATATATCGATTACATCTTGGCTGAAAAGCAAGCTCTTTATAATTCTAATCCGACTACTTATGCGAAGTACAAAGATGCAACAATCGTCAGCAAAATTAAAGGCCTTGGAACGTATTTAAAAGAGGCCGAAGTGAAGCATAACATCAATGCGCTTCTGATCCTGGGAATGGCGATGCATGAAAGCGACTTCGGAATGAGCAAATACGCTTTGGAACGCAATAACTTGTTCGGAATCAAAGCATACGACAGCAATACAGATGCAGCGCAGACTTTTGCTTCTCCTAATGAAGCAATTGATGCACTTGCTAACCTGTACTTGAATAAAAATTACATCAACCCAGTAGGTGCTCATGCAAATGGAGCAGCGACAGGTAACAAGGCCCGCGGCTTTAATGTAAAATACGCTTCAGACCCATATTGGGGACAAAAAATCGCCGGCCATATGCATAGAGTCGACATGTACCTGGGCAAGAAAGACCGCGGTGCAAATGCATACCGCATTGGAGAAACAGCGGTTGAAGGAGTCAACGCCCGCGTTATGCCAGGAACAGAATCAGCTATTGCATACAAAAATAACAATCTTGGTTCACCAGTAGCAATACTCGACTCAGTCAAACACACAGACAACTACGAATGGGACAAAATCATGTCAGACTCAGCAACAGTAAACGAAGTCTACATCCGCGCCGACCTAATCAAAGAACTCCCAATCGTAAAATAATTGGTACATGGGGACGGTTCTCATGTTTCAAAAATTGAATGATAGAATGAAAGAAATGCTGGCATATCGTTTGCCAGCATTTTTTTTAAAAGGAGAGCTTGCTATGGATAAAGAGTTTTTGCAAGAAGTGGCAAATTTCAATCGGTGGGCTAAAACAACCGATCAATCCTGTAGAGTTTTAGAAGGATAAACCTCAAAATGAATAATCAAAAAACTGGAATGATTGGAGTTAGAGGTATTAGGAGAAGCTGAAACGATAGTGTAGGTTTTAAAGACATGAGGGGGCCACAAACCATATTATAATTATGTAATAGGTACATGGTCCAGGAAGGATTATGGAGTTTTTTGTTAAAGTTCTTATTGTACAAATGACGCAGATTCATGATATAAGACATTTTTCTGCCAGCAGACAAGTAGTTTTCATTCCATCCTTAAGGCATTTTCAGACTTTCGTCTCGTTTCCCTCAACTGGTTCAAAATGAGTTTTAAAAACACTATGCTTTTTCCCTAGTTTATTAATGACAATATAAGTTGAATCCAATTCTCTCTCAACCGGGTACTCCTCATCCAAGTCGAATTCCAACTCAATGCCTTCGTTATTGGTGCAAATGACTTTTTGCATACTTATCCCCCTAAAAATTGTTAATACACTATATCTTTCGACGGAATGATAATATTTATGTCCCTTCTCAATAAAATTAAGGTAAATAGGTTATTGGACTAATCATATAGGATACGCTCCTGCCTGTTTCGAATTACTGGACCTGGATATTTAGTACTCATTACGAAAAAGAGTAAATATATGCAGAAAAGCAAATGATCAAAACAAAACCGGCAGAGATATAATGCTCTGCCGGTTCAACAATACTTCTAAATAATTTATGCAGCCTTCTTCTTACGCAAAATCCCCAACAGCTGCCTAAACCCTTCGCGATAAAATACATAAACGCCAGCGACATAAAGGACTACCCCAAGTGGCACCAGAATGCCGAGCTGAATCAATGAGTATAGCCCGGAAATAGGTGTCAACTGTTTAATCAGGTACAACGGTATCGCCATGATCAATGTTGGCAATACGACACGCGCGAACAGCATTCCCAAGCGCACTCGCTCTTCACGATCGAAATCCTTATACACAACATACGTCGACACTCCCAAGTAATAAATCGAAACGAGTGAGCTTGTGAGCGCCAGTCCCGGGTATCCAAACCGGCCAACGAGCAGCCAGTTAAATACGAGGTTCAACACAATCGTTGTAATACTGATCCGCAGCACGATTGCCGTTTTCCCGCGGGCGTACATCGATTTCGACACGATGTACTGCAAGCCCTGCGTGACAATCAATGGAATATAATAAACTAGTGCGATATAAGTGTTCTGTGTATCCTCAGCTGTAAACTTTCCGCGCTCGTACACGAACGAGATCGCTTCTTTACCAACCAGCAGCAAGCCGACGGCAATCGGCAGCAAGGTCACAAGCGTGATCTGCATGCCCATGAACACGGTGCCCTGGAACTTCTTAGGGGTGTCCACCTGTTCAGACAATAAGGTAAAAATAATCGCCGCAACAGTTGTCGCATAAATAGCCTGAGGGATACTCACCAGCAGAGAGGCGTTATTCAAATACGTAACCGCACCGCTGACCTCAGTCCCTGAAGCAAACGATTTGTTCACAAACATATTGATCTGTCCAACAACCGAGTTCAGCAAAGCCGGAGCCAATAATACGATAAAAGCTGAAAAGAATGCCTTTTCTACCTTAACAGTCGGCTGCCATTTATAACCGTTTTTAAACAGGTAAAAGAACTGAATGACAGTGCCTAAAAAGGTCCCGAAAATAAAACCGTAAGCAAGACTGTAAATTCCCCATTGATCAGAGAACAATAGGGCAAATATGGCCCCCATCAAAGTAGCTAGCAGCTTCGAAATCTGTGATGGGACAAACACGCGGCGTCCCTGTAAATAAGATTCCAGAATCCCATTTACAGCAATCAAACTCATAAATAGGAAAAAGAACTGCGTGATATCAACTGCCACTTTTTTGGTCGTAGGCGTCATGTGTCCATAAATGAAAGGGACAAAATAAGGAACAAGGAAGTATCCGACAAGCGTAACCCCGAGGAAGACCAACACTGTTCCATTCAATATGCCGTTTGCATTGCGTTCCGTTTCCTCAGGGTTCTCCTTCCTCTTTTGAACATACATAGGAAGAAACACGTTATTGAAACCGCCGGAAATCATCGCCACAACGAGCGTGATAAAAGAAAAGGCCAGCAAAAATCCATCTGTATAATGGTTTGCCCCGAACTCATTGGCGATAATACTTTCCCGCAAGAAACCGGACAGCTTAAGGACTAAGGCCAGCAGGGTGATCCAGATGGCCGTTTTTTTCAATCCTGCCATAAATATTTCAGTCACTTTCTATAAATGAATTTTCTCGCATTAAATTTTCATCCAAGGCCAAATTCATACAAACGAGACGAAAAGGCCCCTAAACAAAAGTAAGGCGAAACAGCATATGCCCCGCCTTACTCTTGCCAAACTCAATCTAACATCTCAACACATGAGACCAAATATTATTTACGCCCCAAAGAGCTCAAATAAATTTCTTCATACTTCTCAGCCGCAGCAACGTGAGAGTACTCATCCTCAATTTTCTTGCGCGCCTTCGCAGCGAATTCTTCACCTTTTTCCGGGTTAGCCAGCAAGTAGATGATCGCGTCGGAAAGCTCCTGGACGTTCTTCTCCTCAACAAGCAAGCCGTCTTCCTTGTCCTCGATGATTTCCTTCAAGCCGCCAACTGCGCAGGCAACTAACGGAGATCCAGAACCCATCGCTTCCAAAGCAGAAATCGAAGTAGCTTCTTCAACGCCGGCAGAGTGGACACTTGGAACAAGCGCAACGTCAGCCAGTGCGTAATAGTCCTTAACTTTATCATGGGCAACCGCGCCAAGCAGGTCGACATTGTTCTCAAGCCCATTTTCAGCAACAATTTTCTTGATTTCCGACAACGCCTCGCCGCTTCCTGCATAGATTAACCTTGTGTTTGGAAATTCCTTCAGGACAGCAGGCAATGCAAGCGCCGGATAGATGACACCGTTCTTTTTCGTCAAACGGCGCGGAACGAATAATATATTCTCATCACGAGAAACGCCATGCTTGTCACGAAGAGCATTCTTCTTGTCCTTATCAGGCTTAAAGCTGTGAATGTCGATGAAGTTGCGGATGGCAATTCCGTCAACACCGGACAATTCCTTCACATAGTCCTTCAAGCGCTTGTCAACTGTAACGACCTTGCGTGTACCCTGGTATGCCTGAATTTCAATTTCCTGCATTTCCTGTGCTTCCGCGCTGCCTTCGTCAATCGAGCCTTTGCTGACAGCCTCGAATGCCATATAGCCGTGAACTGTTGAAACAACAGGAATACCTGTTTCAAGTGCAGCAAGGGTAGTGAACGGATCTTGGGCGTGAATAATATCATATTTTTTATGCTTATTTTTTAAAATAAGAGCCTTCAGCAAATTCTTGCGCGCATAGTGGCTCCAAAGAATTCCGCGGCCCTTTTTCACCTTATTGATGACAAAGCTTGGCCCCTGTGCGTACATCTTGCGGACAACAGGCGACACATCCGTGAACGAAAGAACATCCACTTCATGCCCGCGCTCCTCAAGACCAGCCTTCAACGTAGCAACATGTGTAGAAAGACCGCCAGCATGCGGGTAATCATAAGCGGTAGCAATAAGAATTTTCATAATTGCACCTCCTGAGTTATTTTTAGGAACACGGGGACGGTTCTCGTGTTCCAATTTGGAACATGAGAACCGTCCCCATGTTCCACTATCTTACAAACTTTTCTTTCATTAAATCGACGTTCTTAACGGCTTCGATCCGCATTTCTTCTGCGTTAGCTTTGACGACCTGGCTGTACTTTTCGCGGTTATCCAACAATTCCAAGCCGTTCTTTGTCAGCTCGTCGACGTTCATTTCTTCAAGAACTGCTGAGTATGGCCACATGCCACTGCGCTTCAGCAGGCTTTCGACCTTTTTGTCATAGCTTAACCCAATATGCGGCACGCCTGTCAGCGTCGAGAAAATTAATGCGTGCAATCTCATGCCGATCGTCATCTGGCATTCGCCGATGAAGTTCAGGTATTGGTTAGGTGTAAAATTCATACCTAGGATGTGGCACTTGTCTGCATGCTTCATATGCTTCAATACATTTTTGCTCGCTGTGTCATCGTGATGGCCTTCCATCGGTACGAACACTGGCGTAATATCGCGGGCTTCGATCCACTGATCAAGAATCTCCGCGATCTGCTCAAACTGTTTTACTTTTTCAAACCAAGGACGCACAGAAACGGCTACTAGGTTGTCCTTGCGCTCTAGCTGAAGGCTGTCCATTGCTGTCGTATCCTTCTTAGGGTGAAAAGCAAACACGATATCAGATGTAACGACTGTTTCTGGACGAGTAACCCCAAGCTTGTGTAAAAGGTCCTTCGAAAACTGGTCACGGACCGTCACGAAGTCTGCCATATTGGCAAAAACTTTCATTAATATCTTACCCCAGGTGGAGTTCACCGGGCCGATTCCCTGTGAGAAGAACATAACCTTTGTTCCGACAAGCTTCGCTAAAAAGACAATCAACAAATAGTACGGAAGGGGACCGAAAATAAAGCGGGTCGGATATGTATCCTGCAGCAACCCGCCGCCACCAGAGATCAGCAGGTCAGCTTCCTTCAAGGCTTTGACCTTCCCTTTAAAATCATGGCGCCAGCCGCGGTAGACAGTTTTTACATGATGTTCCTTCGCCGTCTGCTCCGGTGATAAAGAGAATACGGTAATTTCTGGCTGGTCTAAATGCTCGCGTAAGTTATCGACAATGGATTCAAGAATGGCTTCGTCACCAGTATTACCGAGGCCATAAAATCCTGAGATGACAATTTTCAAAGAAGTTGTTCCTCCTTAATATAGAAAGTAATGCGTTGGTAAAACATAATCATAATCACGATCAAACGCAGTGCAAAAAAAGAAGGTGCCATAACAAAATCTAAGCACCTAAAAGCTAAACAATATTTTATCATTATACAGGAAAGCATTCAACGTTCAAGGGTGCAAGGTTTGACAAGATTTGATATACTATGTTAGAAATTGAAACTAGATTGATCAAATAATCACATAATATAAGCAATTATAACTGCCTTAAAAAGAGAGGTCCTTTTAATGAAGAAGATTTGTGTCATTGGATTAGGTTATATCGGACTGCCAACTGCTGCCGTATTTGCAAGAGCCGGTTATGACATTGTCGGAGTAGACGTCAGCGAGCGGGTAGTGAACTCGTTAAATAATGGAGAAATTACAATTGAAGAAGTCGGGCTTCCTGAGCTCGTGAAAGAAGTTGTCGAAAAAGGGAAGCTTCGCGCATCTCTTACACCGGAAGAGGCAGATGTCTTCATCATTGCCGTTCCTACACCGATCCACCATGACTTAACTGCGAACGTAGATTACGTCATCAGCGCAACGAAATCAATCGTTCCTTTTGTAAAAAAAGGCGATGTAGTCATCGTTGAATCTACAATCCCGCCAAGAACAATGGACGACGTTGTCGCGCCAATCCTTGTTGAAGCAGGATTTGACGTACAAAACGACGTTTACCTTGCACACTGCCCAGAGCGCGTTCTTCCAGGCCGCATTCTGATCGAGCTGATCGAAAATACTCGTATCGTCGGCGGAACAACACCTGTAGCAGCCAAAAAAGCTGGAGACGTATACCGTGCAGTCGTAACTGGCGATGTCATTGAAACAGAAGCGATTACTGCTGAAATGTCCAAACTCATGGAAAATACATTCCGTGACGTGAACATCGCGCTTGCGAATGAATTAGCTAAAATCAGCGCGAAACTAGGCGTGAATGCTCACAGCGTGATCGAGCTTGCCAACAAGCACCCGCGCGTAAATATCCACCAGCCAGGACCAGGCGTAGGCGGACACTGCCTAGCAGTCGACCCATATTTCATTGTTGAAAAAGCACGCAATGAATCCGTTCTGATCAAGCTTTCACGCGACATCAACAATTCAATGCCAGAATTCGTCGTGGAAAAGGTTGAAGAGTTAACAGTACAGATCGAAAAGCCGAAGATTGCTGTTATGGGCTTAACATATAAAGGAAACATCGATGACGTGCGTGAAAGTCCGGCAATCGAAATTTACGAAATGCTGGCTAAGAATCCACGCTTCGAAACAGTGGCGCACGATCCGCACGTACAGCAGGATCAGGTCGAGTTTCCACTTCTTTCATTAGAAGATGCACTCGCTGATGCTCACGTTGCTGTCGTACTGGCTGATCACAATGAATTCAAGACTCTGGACAGCGAATTAGTCTCTAAGCAAATGAAGTCACCAGTTTTATTCGATACAAAGAACTGCACAAATCTTGATAGCGATTTTGTCACAGTTTACAAAATCGGCGACCTGTCAGGACTGAAACCAATTCAGCTCTAAGAGGGTTTGATAACTGCTATGGAAAAAGAAAACTATCTGGGCGTCAACGTTTCGCCTTTAAATTATGAAGAAATCATTGCAGACCTGCGCGAACGAATGAAAGCAGGCCTGCAATCAACCATCATCGCGGTCAATCCTGAAAAGGTCATGGCTGCGGAAAAAAATGAAGAGCTTCGCCAGCTGATTAACTCATCAACGTATCAGATTCCAGATGGAGTAGGGATTTTGCTCGCTTCGAAAATGAAGGGCGGCAAGATTTCCTCCCGGGTAACGGGTGTGGACATGATGGACAGGCTGATCCGTTTTGCTGCCGAGGAAAACCATAAGGTCTTCCTTTACGGAGCAAAAGAAGAAGTCGTCACAACGGCAAAGCAAAAGCTCGAAGAAAAATATCCAGGCCTCCATATCTCCGGCTATGAAAATGGGTATCAAAAGGATAACGAAAAAATCATCAACCATATCAATTCATCAGGCGCAGAATTGCTGTTTGTCGCCATGGGCAGCCCGAAGCAGGAGCTGTGGATCCGCGAAAACATAGGCAAACTGAACGTAAAAGTATTCCAGGGAGTCGGCGGCAGCTTCGACGTCTTCTCCGGAAAAGTCCAGCGCGCACCATTATTCTTCCGCAAGCTCGGCATTGAATGGCTGTACCGATTGTTAAAAGAACCAACACGTTTCAAACGCCAGCTGGCTCTGCCAAGATTTTTGATGAAAATCCTTGGCGCTAAATAATATCGATAAAAAAGAACCAAAATAAGGCTTGAACTAACTATTCAAGCCTTTTAAAATGTCTAAAAGAAGAAATTTGCCAAAGTTTGTCACCAAACAGGTTAGAAAAACGTCTATTATTTTATAAAATCTGCACTCATACCATCTAAGTCATTTAAGCATGAGAAAGGAATTGTCGAATGAACTCGTTATCCTGGAGAGATTTCCCGTTTATTTTCATCGCCCTGCCGGTTCTCGCGGTTGCCTTATTGTTTCCTGGCACCATCACGGGTCTTGGGGCTTCAGCCCTATTAGCTCTGTACGCCCTTGTTTCACCGAAAAATGGTCTAATGATGCTTTTGCTCTATTTTCCGACTCGTCCATTCTTAATAGAAGTAAATCCGTCACTGAAAATGGCTGGAGATTTAATTATTTTAGCGGCTTTTGCAAGCGTCGCATTTGCAGCGATTCGCAGTGGCAACTGGAAAAGTCTGTTCAAGTTTCAAATCTTTGAATGGGCATTCTTGCTCTTCATCGTAATTGGAGCCTTATCCGCGTACCTTACTGGCGTAACAATCGGCGCGATCGTGTTCCAAATCCGCGCTTTCGTCATTACGTACATCGTGTACTACGTTGTAAAACGTTTGGATATCACTAAGGAAGACATCCTGAAGTTTTTATGGACAACCTTCCTTATGGCGATTCTGCTTAGCCTGCATGGACTCGTTGAAAAATTATCGCTTCGCACGTATTTGATGCCTGAAAAATGGGTCGGACGATCACTGTCGCCTAACAACCGTGTCCGAATCTACGGCCTAATCGACAATCCAAATGTTCTGGCAGTCTACCTGTCACTTGCACTAATGCTGACGATTTACCTGAAGCAGCTGGTCGCAGCCAAAAAGACAAAAATCATCCTTAACATTGGCATGATCCTGATGCTTGGGGTTATTACCCTGACGTACTCAAGGGGAACATGGATCGGCTTCATCATTGCGCTTGCTGCCTACCTTGCAGTATCGAGAAATTGGAGACGCACTGGCAACATCTTTGTCGCTGCTGTAATATCCATTATCCTGATTAATATTCCTGTAACCCAGGCAACCAATTATATTAAGTCTGTTGGTTACGGTGACAATGTGCCGCGTGATGTCATTCAATCAGAACCTGGCGAAGACTTGCCATCAGATGAAGAGAAGCGGATTAAAGAGACATTTGAAATGTCGACCGTTGAGCTAAGTAAAACAACAGGCCGTCTGTTCATCGTCAATAAAGGCTTTGAAATCTTCAAGGATCACCCGATCATCGGTTCCGGCTTCGCGACCTTTGGCGACTCAGCTGCTAAAGGAAAAGGATCTCCGATTTACGATGACTATGGAATTGAATTCAACATTTATTCAGATAATCAGTACATTCAAATCATTGCCCAAACAGGGGCAGTGGGAGTTATCCTGTTCGCGATCTTCCTTTTAGGAATGCTTTTCTTCCTCTGGAAAAAAAGAAAAGATACAAGGCTTGCGCTCCCTCTTTTAGCTGTCCTTGTTGGCATCTATGTGGTAGGGGTACTGTACAACATCTGGGAAGACAAAACATTCACAACTTATTTCTTTATGATGCTCGCAGTCGTTGCACACGGCATCAATTATAAAGGGTGGGGAAACAATGAAAGTCCTTCATCTTATTAGCGGCGGAGAAACAGGTGGTTCAAAAAACCACCTGCTTTCTTTATTAAAGCACCTGCAGGAAACTGAAGTCCTGCTGGGAGTTTTCCAGGAAGGGAAACTCTCCGAGGAAGCAAGGCAGATGGGGATTCCGGTCATCGTGTACGGCCAATCCTCACGCTATGATTTTTCTGTCATCAGTAAAATCAAGCAAACAATCAAGGATAACGGAATCTCCGTAGTCCATACGCATGGTCCGCGTGCCAATCTCTTTACCTACCTGGTGCGCCAAACAACCTCTTTTAAATGGATCAGCACGATTCACAGTGATCCATCCCAGGATTTCATCAAGGGAGGCATCAAGGGAAAAATCTTCACGACGATCAATATGAAGGTCATTAAAAAGATCGATCACTTTTTCGCGGTGTCTGAGCGATTCAAGCAGATGCTCGTTGGCTTTGGCTTGCCGGCAGAAAAAATCACGACAGTTTACAACGGGATTTCCTTTGATGAGCAGCTGGAGTGCAAGCTCTCGCGTAGGGATCTTCAGCTTCAAGAAGATGACTTTGTAATTTGTATGGTGGCAAGATTGCATCCCATTAAAGGTCACACTGTCGTCTTTGATGCGATGAAAAAAATAACCGCAGCAAACCCTACTGTAAAATTACTCCTGATTGGCGATGGGCCAGAGAGGGAGGAGCTGGAACAGGAAGTCAATAGCAAGGGACTAACGCCACACGTTCGATTCCTCGGCTTCCAGCAGGATGTGCACTCCTATCTGTGCATCTCTGATGTAAAACTGCTCGCTTCCTACAGCGAAAGCTTCCCGCTCGTCATCCTGGAAGCAGCCCGAGCCCATACACCGGTCATTTCCACGGATGTTGGAGGTGTGAAGGATTTAATTTCTGATCCATCATTAGGGTGGGTTGTTCCAATTAAGGATGCGGATGCACTTGCAGGGGCGATCAACGAAGCGGTCGACAAAGAAAATTTAGCGGAGCTCGGAAATAATCTGTACGAAAAAGCATCAAAACTTTATTCCGTGGACCAGCTGGCAAAAAGCACAGAAGAAACTTACAAAAAAATTTAGCATACACACAAAGATTTCGTCATAGTTATATCTTTGTGGGCCAAAAACATGTAGGGAACCCTGCATGTTTTTTGTTTGGAAAATTTTTTATTAATATATGAAACTTTCTTCATACCCAATCCGTCTTAAATAAGTGGAAACAATTACTATGTCTTCCAATCAATTTTCTTCCATGGTAAAACTTCCAAAAAAAGAATAATAGTAGTATAATCATATTGTGTTGTGCTGGTAAATAGCCCAAAAACAGGAGTATTATGCTACTTTTCTAGCAAAAAATTGTTTTATAGGTAGAAAAATGTAAAAAAAGGTTGAAAAATCAACCAAGTTTGGTAGAATAATGTACATGTATAGTAACCCTATTTTCTTCTGTCTAATTTACTGTATCTGAAAGTTTATGATTTTCCATTATACATAGACAGTGAAAACGGATTTTCAGACCGAATTATCAGAAGAGATAGACTATAAAACTATTACAACACGTTTCAAATCCGGATCTTACCAGTCCGGAGGCACCAAGAACAATTTATTTACAAAACAGGGAGGAAACACAAAATGGCATACCAACCAAAATCTTACCGCAAATTTGTAGCGACTGCTGCTACTGCAACTCTAGTTGCATCTGCAATCGCTCCAGCTGTGGGCGCTGCATCTAACTTCACGGATGTTGCTCCAAAGTACAAAGATGCTGTTGACTACCTAGTAGCTAACAACATCACTCAAGGAACTTCCGACACTCTATTCGGAACTCATGACAACATTAAGCGTGGCGACCTAGCGATCTGGCTTGCAAAAGCTCTTAAGCTTGACACTACTGGTGCTGCTGCTTCTGGCTTCTCAGATACAAAAGGCACTCGTTATGATGCTTACGTATCAGTTCTTAAAGCTAAAGGCTACATCTCTGGTAAGTCTGCAACTGAATTCGCTCCAAACGCTACTGTAACTCGTGGCGAAATGGCAATCATGCTTTCTAACGCATACGACCTAAAATCAGATACAGCTACTAAATTTACAGATGCTGTAGGTAACTATAAAACTGCTATCCAGGGTCTTTTCGCTTACGGCGTAACTACTGGTAAATCAGACACAATGTTCGGCACAAGCATGAACATCACTCGCGGAGACCTTGCAATCTTCTTGAAGCGCGCTGCTGAAGTTGTTAAGACTCCTGCTGTTGTAAGTGCAACTGCTGTTAACGGTAAAGAGCTTGTTGTTAAGTTCAACCAAGCTGTTGACAAGACAGACGCTCTACTTCCTTCTAAATATTCATTAACTGGTGAAACTTTCAGTGGTATCGCTGTTTCTGAAGATGGAAAAACTGTAACTCTTACAGCGACTGATGTAATTGATGTTACTAACGCTACTTTAGAAATCCAGCCGATCAAAACTAAAGCTGACGCAGATGTTAAAACTGCTAAATACGTAACTTTATTCTCTTACAAAGATTCATCAGCTCCAGCTGTTGCTTCTGTAGAAGCTAAAGGAACTGAAGCGGTTGTAACTTTTAACGAAGCACTTGCTTCTGCTGGAACAGTTAGCTTAGATGGTAAGCAACTTACTGCTGGCACAGACTATGTTGTAAGCGGCAAAACTATCACAGTTAAAAACCTAGTAGCTGAAAAGTCTTACAAGCTTGACGTTGTAGGTGCTACAGATGCTGCTGGTAACCTATCTGGCCAAATCACTGTAAACTTCACAGTTTCTAAGCCAGTTGTTGACAACTCAAAACCAACTGTTTCTTCAACAGTATCTGGTAACAAATTAACACTTTCTTTCTCTGAAGAAGTAACTCCTGGTACTGTAACAATCGGCGGTACTCCAGTTGCTGCTAACAAGCTTGTAGCTTCAGAAGACAAGAAGACTTACACAGTTGACGTTCAAGACGCTGGATTCTTTGGCGGAACAACATTCTTCACAAGAGAAGTAGTTGTAAGCGACTTCGCTGACAAGTCAGCTAACAAGATGGACCAATCTAAGTTCAATGCAACTTTCACTGCTGATACTACAGCTCCTAAGTTCGTTTCAGCTGCTATCAAAACAGTTGCAAAAGACTCTACTTCTGATCTAATCCTATTGACTTTTGATGATGCTGTAAAAGCTGGCGACCTTTCAGGCTTGAATGAGCTTGTTGTTAAGTCAGTAGATGGTATCTATCAGTCTAACAACAAATTAGACCTAAACACTGGAAACGTAACTTATGGTTATGATGTTGACGGAAAAGACGGCGTAAAAGGCAGCGAACTTAACGTTGTTGCAATCACTTTCGATTCTAAAGAAAAGTCTTCATACTCATTTGAATTAGCTGGTAAAGTAGTTGCTGACTCTTATGGCAACCAAGTGGCTGGCACTGTAAGCTTCTCTGCAGTAGCTCCTGAGTTCTCAGCAACTCCTTCTACAGATGCTAAGGATGTAACTTTCACTGCTACTCCTGCAGCTAACAATGTAGATGTTACTCTAAACTTTAACAAGTCTATGAGTGATTCAGCTGTTAATGCTTCTAACTACACACTAGGCGGAAAAGCATTACCAACTGGTTCTACTGTGAAATTCGTAGATAACAGATCAAAAGTAGTTATTACATTACCACAAGGTTCTGTAACAGCTAACGGAACTTACGCTCTTGTAGGTACTAACCTAACTGACAAGGACGGAAACACTCTAGTAGGTGGTAAAGTTACA
The DNA here is from genome assembly GCF_036964885.1 of Bacillus sp. JJ1122. Lineage (NCBI taxonomy): Bacteria > Bacillati > Bacillota > Bacilli > Caryophanales > Bacillaceae > Bacillus > Bacillus sp. JJ1122. The sequence goes on from NZ_JBALQL010000027.1 coordinate 16,358, forward strand.
CAAACTTTAACATTGAAAGAAAACGTTCTTCCAACAGCTACTACTGTAGTTCTTGCTGACAGCAAAAACTTCACTGTTGACTTCTCTGAAGCAGTATACGCTGATGCTACAGTTACTGGTGTAACAGTTAAAGTTAACGGAACTGCATTAGCTACTGATAAGTATGCTGTAACAGTAGCAAACGGTGACGTTAAAGTTACTACAGTTAACAACCTAAATCCAACTGATTCAATCACAGTTGAATTTAAAGATACTAACCTAAGAGATGCTAACGGAAACAAAGTTGCTAACAGCACAGTTTCTAAGTAATCTTTAAACAATAAGAGGATCCTCTGCTAACGCAGAGGATCCTTTTTTGTCTTTCTTTTAGTTCAGGTCAATTAGAGTTCTATTTTCGCCACTGGTTATAAAATGTTACCTCTATTCAAGCACAGTGCATATTGTCTGGATAAACATAGATTTCTTCTAGTTTAAATGAAGCTGAATCTGGGTGAATAAATAGAAACGTAAATAGATTAATCATTTTATGCAAACTCCCTTTGAAACTTTTAAATTATGGTAAATAGTTCCTTTACATAAAAAATATTCTCGCAAAAGAGTGAAACCTAGTGATTACGCGGTTCTACTTATGTCATCTAATGTAAAAACTAAATGAATTATACGTAAAAAAATGTTGAACTATAGTGAAAGTTCTGTGGAATTTGATATAATAAGAGTTGGGTCAAAATTACTATGATTCTAAAAATTTATTCTTTTGGTAATTTTGAGCGAACTCGAATTTCATAGTTTAAAGATTTTCGTGTTCACCTACAAAATTAAGGGAGGATTGGTTAATGGTGTCAAAGCATAAGTCTTACCGTAAATTTATTGCGACTGCTGCTACAGCAACCCTGGTTACAGCAGTAGTAGCTCCGGCTATTTCTGCAGCAGGTTTCTCAGATGTGTCAGAAAGATATTCAGAGTCTGTTGATTTTCTTTTATCTAAAGGTGCAAAAGGAATCAGTGATTCATATTTTGGTGTAAATGAAGAAATCAAGCGTGTCGATGCAGCGGTCCTAACAGCGATGATTTTAGGATTGGATATTGAGAGCGCTCCTGCTTCTGGCTTTACAGATGTACCAGCTCGCGGAGTAAAAGCTGTGAATGCTCTTAAAGCTGCAGGAATTACTTCTGGTAAAACAAAAACGACTTTTGGTTCAAACAGCCCAATTACTCGCGGTGAACTAGCGATTTGGCTTCAAAAAGGCTTTGAGCTAACAGGTGGCGCGGATCTTTCCTTTAAAGATGTAACAAAAAATTATGAAACAGCAGTACAAGCTCTAGTAGCTAATAATATTGCTAAAGGCATGTCGTCTGACCAGTTTGGAGTAAACCTTAATGTAAAACGCGGCGATTTTGCTATCTTCTTACATAAATCGTCAAAAGCTGTTGGCGCACCACCAGTTGTAACACCGCCACCAGTTACTCCTCCACCAGTGACACCACCTGGCAATGGCGAACCTAATAACAATTTTAAATTATCCTTAATGCATACAAACGATACACACGCAAACTTAGATAATATTGCAAAAACAGTTACAGCAGTTAAGCAGGTAAGAAGTGCTAACCCGAATGCGCTTTTATTGAGTGCTGGGGACGTATTCTCAGGAACACTTTATTTTAACGAGTTTAATGGTTTAGCAGACTTGGAATTCATGAATCTAATGAAATATGATGCAATGACATTCGGTAACCATGAATTCGATAAAGGTACAGCAACGCTTGATGCCTTTGTTGAAGGTGCAAAATTCCCGTTTGTAAGCGCTAACGTAGATTTCTCTGCGGATGCAAACTTGAAGGATGACTTCAAGGATGTCGTTTCTACAACTGCTGGTACAAACGGAGAAATTTATAACGGTATCGTAAAAGTTGTTAATGGCGAAAAGATTGGGATTTTCGGTCTTACTACTGCAGAAACTGAGTATATCTCAAGTCCTGGAGAAGGCGTGAAATTCGAAGATTATATTGCTGCTGCAGAGAATGCTGTTAAGGCATTCAAGGCTGCAGGTGTAAATAAGATTGTTGCCCTTTCCCACCTTGGTTACATGGATGGCGGCGGAGATAACGATGTTACTTTAGCAAAAGAAGTCGAAGGTATTGACGTAATCGTTGGCGGCCACTCCCATGACAAATTGACTGCTCCGGTTTTGGATACTACAGGTACGGAAGCTACTGTTATCGTACAGGCAAACGAGTATAATAAATTCCTTGGAACTCTTGACGTTGAATTTGATAAAGATGGCAAGGTTTCAGGATATGCCGGAAAGCTGATTGATATTGCTACAATGACCGAAGATGCTGAAGCGAAAACTCTTCTAGCACCTTATAAGGCTAAAATTGATGAAACTAAAAACTTGGTAGTAGGCAAAACTACTGTTGATTTAATTGGTGGAAACCCAGCAGCTAGAACAGCAGAAACGAATCTAGGAAATGCTATTGCTGATGGTATGCTGGCAAAGGCGAAATCTATCAACCCTAATACAGTAATCGCATTGCAAAATGGTGGTGGCGTACGAACTTCCGTTTCTGCTGGAGATATCACATTAGGACAAGTACAGACAGTAATGCCTTTTGGTAATGCATTAGCAATCATGGAAATCACAGGTGCAGAACTTGAAGCTGCTCTTGAACATGCCGTTTCAATCGCACCAAGTGCAAACGGAGCATTCTTGCAGATTGCTGGAATGAAATATACTTATGACAGCAGAAAAACAGCTGGCGATAGAGTTGTATCTGTTGAAGTAAAAGGTACAGACGGAAATTACTCAGCACTTGAAGCTGACAAGAAATATTTCGTAGCTACAAACATCTTTACTGCAAAAGGCGGAGACAACTTCTCAATGTTTGCAAAAGCTTATAGTGAAGGCCGCGTAAGTGAACCTGGCTTTGTTGACTGGGAAGTATTCAAAGAATACCTTGATGCACAGCCTAATGATACAATCAGCCCAGCTGTCGAAGGCCGTATCATTGACGTAGCAACAATGCCAGCAGCACCAGTGGTTGTTGATTCAGCTGACTTCAACGGTACTGCAGCAGCTCCAAAAGTTTACGAAGGTTCTGTTAGCGTAGATGTAACTGGAGTAGCAAAGCTTGAGAATGCAGTAGTAAAAGGTGATCTTCACCTTAAAGGAAACTCAACTGTAGAACTATCAAACGTAACAGTTGAAGGCGACACGATCTTAGAAGACTAATTGGGAATAGCCTCTGGCAATCAACATGCTGGAGGCTATCTCTGTCATTTCTTTAAATGTCAGACTTTCGACCTGTCTCAAAAGTGACAGGCTTTCTCAAAAAACAAAAAACCTCTTCAAAAGGAGACTTAATTAATGATTAACCGTTCGCAAAGGAAGTCATTAAACATTGTTTTGACGCTGGCTTTAGTCATTAACCTGTTCCTGCCTTTTATTTCTCAGGAAGTAAAGGCGGCTACTGTTGCTTCAGATCTATTCATTTCTGAGTATGTGGAAGGGTCAAGTAACAATAAGGCTATTGAATTGTATAACGGCACTGGACAAGATGTTAATTTAAAAGAGTATATTGTTGAACTTTATTCTAATGGTGCTACATCTGCTACCAACACTCTAAATTTTGAAGGTTTATCTGCAACCGATGCTGTGCTTTCAAATGGAGAAACATTTGTAATCGTTAACTCAGGTTCAAATGCCGATTTAAAAGCAAAAAAGAATTTAGAGGATGCAGTAACAAATTTCAATGGTAACGATGCAATTGTATTAAAACACAATACTACAATTATTGACTCTTATGGTAAAGTGGGGGACTCCGCAACATGGGGATCAACATTTACAGGTGTTGACCGCACCCTTGTTCGTAAGAGTACCATCATTTCAGGTGATAAAGACCCTTCAAATGCTTTCGACCCAGCATCTGAATGGGATGCATTCTCTAAGGATGATTTCTCAAACTTAGGCACCCACACAATGGATGGCTCTTCAGACGTTCCAACTAAAGTATCATCTGTTTCCGCTTCTGTATCAGCGACTGCTGTAAAAGCAGGTACTGAAGTAGCGTTAACAACTGCAACTGATGGAGCAACAATTTACTACACAGTAGACGGTTCTGAACCAACAACGTCTTCTGATGTATATTCAGCACCAATTACAATCAATGAAGATACCACAATCAAGGCGATTGCTGTAGCAGATGGTTTAGAAAACAGCGATGTAGCGGAATTCAATTACACTGTTTTACAACATAAAACAATTACTGAAGTAAGAACATTGCAGCCTGGCGACTACGCGCTTACATCAGGTATTGTTACAGCAGTCTTAGGCAAGAACATTTACATCCAGGACGACAATGCGGGTATCGTTCTTTATGGAACACTTAATGTCAATCCTGGAGATGAAGTAGAAGCATTAGGTAAAATTTCTGATTATAATTCACTTTTAGAACTTGAAGTAGTACAAGAGGATGTTAAAGTCCTTGGACAAAAAGAAATCCCAGCTGCTAAAGAAGTGACGGCAGCAGAATTGTCTGAGAAATATGAGGCTATGCTTGTAAAAGTAGGCAAGTCAAAGGTAGAAAGCTATTCAGGTGGTAACTACACTGCTGTTGACGCGAACGGTGACCCTTATCAAGTTCGTCCGGGAACAGCAGAATGGCTTGAAGTTGACACTTCTTATGATTCCATTACAGGTGTGCTTGGGGCATTTAAAGGCGTTTATCAATTAACTCCAAGAACAGAAGCTGATATCGTACTTGATCCTAGTTTCGTACGTCCAGTTAAGGCAACGCCTGGCGCTGGTTTCATCGAAGCAGGCGATTCAGTAACACTCTCTACTGATACAGCGGATGCTACGATTTACTACACAACTGATGGCAGTGAGCCTACAACTGGCAGCACAGTTTATAGTGCGCCAATCGTGGTAAACGGAGATATGACAATCAAGGCTTTTGCTGTAAAAGAAGGCTTAACAAGCAGCAAAGTATACACATATGAATATATTATCCAAAAAGATGTTGTCCGCATCCATGATATCCAGGGTGAAGGCCACTTCTCTAAATATGAAGGATTAAATGTAAACAATGTTGAAGGTGTTGTAACCTATGTTGTTGGCAGCAATGATGTTTATATCCAAGACTTGCAAGGTGATGGAGACGACAATACAGCAGAAGGAATCCTTCTCTATAAAAAGGGCCATGGATTAGTTCCTGGTGATGTTGTAAAAGTTTCTGGTCAAGTTAAAGAGCATTATATCGAAGGCTATGACGATCGTTACCAGGTTGATCTTCCTTCTACAGAAATTGCGGCATCAACTGTTGAAAAGGTTCGTAGCGGTGAAACTCTTCCTGCTCCAGTCGTAATCGGAAAAGACCGCACAGCTCCTACGGATGTAATCGACAATGATGGATTGGCAAAATTCGATCCAGAAGAAGATGCAATTGACTTCTATGAAAGCTTAGAAGGCATGCTAGTTCAGGTTGACGACGCGAAAGTCGTTGCTCCACAAAACTATGGTGAAGTAGTTGTGATTCCTGGAACAATGGAGGCTAACACAACTGCTGGTGGACTTCGCATCACTGAAGGCGATTTCAACCCTGAGAGAATTACCATCGACATGAACGACGAGAAATTCGTTGCTAAAATGGGTGATCAGTTCAAAGGCTCCATCAAAGGTGTAATGAGCTATGGCTTTAGTAACTACAAAATTTTAACTAAAAAAGCTGATCTTCCTGCCTTGGAAGAGGGCACAAACGCTCGTGAAATCACATCAATCGTTCCTGCAGATGATAAGCTGACAGTGGCTTCCTACAACGTTGAGAACTTCTCTCCAAAAGTAGACGCTGAGAAAGTCAATAAGCTTGCTGAAGCAGTCGTGAAAAATCTTAAGTCTCCGGATATCCTTGGCCTGACTGAAGTACAGGACAATGATGGCCCAACAGACAGCGGCACAACTGATGCTACTCAAAGTGCAGCACTATTGATTGAGACAATTAAATCACTTGGTGGTCCAAACTACAAGTTTATTGATATCGCACCAGAGGACAAGCAGGACGGCGGACAGCCAGGCGGTAATATCCGTGTAGGCTTCCTGTACAATGAAGACCGTGTTGAACTAATGGAAGGCACAAAAGGAACTGCTGACCAGGCAGTAGGCTTTGAAAACGGCAAGCTGACGCTGAACCCAGGCCGTATTGATCCAACAAATCCAGCTTATGAATCTAGCCGCAAATCTCTTGCAGCTCAATTCAAGTTCCAGGGCAAGAGCGTTATTGTAGTAGCGAACCACTTCAACTCTAAAGGCGGAGACCAGCCGTTATTCGGTAAAAATCAGCCTCCAGTATTGAAGAGTGAAGTACAGCGCATGGAAATTGCGAAAATCGTTAATGGTTTTGTGAATGACGTTAAAGCGAAGGACCCTAATGCAAATGTCATCCTATTAGGTGACTTTAACGATTTCGAATGGTCGAATCCCTTAAAGGCATTAAAAGGAAATGTATTAGTGGACATGGTTGAAAATGTTCCTGCTGACCAAAGATACTCTTACTCTTACCAGGGTAATGCTCAAGTACTGGACCATATCTTAGTAACAAAGAATATGGAAGCAGCAACAACTGTTAATATGGTCCACATCAACTCTGGATTCATGGAAGCGCATGGACGTGCAAGTGACCATGACCCACTACTTATCCAAACGGATCTTAAAGCAATCGAAAAGGTTTATAACAAAGTTTATAACCTCACAGGCTTCAAAACGAAGAAACTAGTTGTTGGTACTACAAACAGCTTGATTAACATTGACAGCACTTCTGTAATCAGCGAAGGTATCTGGCTGAAAAAATCAGCAACAGTAAAGGGTGCTGGACTTGAGAACACATTAGTTGTGATCAGCCCGGCTCAAACGGGTACTGTTATCGATTTAAGCGGTGCAAAAACAAAAGAAGTATTCATCGACAATGCAAACGTCACTGAAATCCACGGAGCAGAAAACGTTCAGACATGGAACGTAAAAGCAGGCGTTGAGACATCTGCAATCAAGTTCTATGACTCTGAAGGCAATCTGATGGAATCTCCATTTAAAGTGGCAGCAGCAAGCTAGAAAAAAATGTATTAACAAAGGGACACGGTCCCAATGATTAAGGCACCTTCCCTGCAAAAGGGGAGGTGCCTGTTTGTTTATTCAAACTTAATTAGCTGGCTATTGATGACCGCTTTAAGAAAAAAGATCATTTCTTTAAATCAATTAATTCGCAGCATCAATAACGTTTTGCAATGATGCGAAATTGGTAATTTGATCGGCATTATTCTTTATGGCAATCAAGTAATTTGGATTATTGGCTTGGATGTAGTTGTTAATCAAGTTCTTGCCCTGGAAGGTTATGAGCCAATCACCTACACAATCAGCTAAACCTGGGGAATCTGTTGAGCTTGCCAGATTTACTAAGTGTTCTAATTCTAATAAGTCAGTGCTGTTCATTCTTGATAGTATTCCGCCTAATTGACTATTAGGGGTCGATTGAAATACGATTGCTTGATTAGCAAAGTTCAATTCAATGATTCGGTTTGCAGCTAATGGAACTGGTGTTTTGAATTTGAAAATTAATTCAGTATTTGTATCTACAACATCCCATTTGATAGAATCGATATTTGTTTTTTCAAAATCCGCTGCCGAACCCACATTCGTAATTTGCAATACATCGACTACCTCATCTACAGTCAGTTTGGAAAGTGATGCATCAGAAAGTGGTGTATTGAATTTTACTGAGATTGAATTGATAGCAGAAGAACTATAATCATAGACTAGTCTGTGAAAATTACGCGTCATAATATCCTGGCTCGTAATTTGTACTTCCTTGAATTTAAGGACCTTACCATTTGCATCTGCCTCATATACTTGGATATACTGGCCGGCTTGAACACTTTTAATTTCAGTGGATGTTGTAAATTGTATTACACCCTCTGGGAGAGTACTTCCAACAGATGGAGTCGACACAGATTGTTCGGATAGTCGATAATAAGTAGAATTCACCGTTCCTGATTCAAGGAAAATAGCAGTTGATCCTAAAGTAAAGCCTGTGCCGGATAAAACGGCTAATTCAGGCGCTGGTCCTTCAACAGGTGCCGTACTTCCTCCATTGTCCTCGCTTGGAGGTGGAGTACTTCCGCCAGGAGGAGTGGTTGTACCATTATCCTGGCTAGGAGGCACGACAACCTCACTATCAGGCTCACCACCATCTTCCTTCACACCTTGATTTTCCGCCCGGTAAACAAATGCTGCCATTTGTCCTCGATTTACGGACTGCCCAGGTGCAAAGGATGTGGAAGAAATACCAGATGTGATCGCATTCTCAGCAATCGCACTTACATATCCTGAAAACCAGCTTTTTTCGGGTACATCAGTAAAGTTTGTCTTTGTGCTTGCAGCCTTAAGGTTGTATCCGATGCTCAGCATTTTAGCCATTTCAGCTCTTGTAACCTGTTTGCCAGGAAGAAAGTAATCATGATCAAGTCCGTTCATGATGCCTTTATCCACTAGTGCCGCAACTGAGCTATAGTACCAGACGCCAGCTGGAACATCCTTGAAGCCAGGATTGTTAACGGATTTCGTATCTAATCCTAAAGCCGATGCTAGAATGACAGCTGCCTGAGCCCGTGTGACCACTTGATTTGGCCTGAAAGTACCATCTGCAAATCCTTTAAGGACTCCATGTTCTGACAGTTTAAGAACAGCTTCAGAAAAATAATTGCTTTGATTTACATCTGAAAATTTCACAGATGCTGCTTTTGCCTGAAGAGTGTTAAAAGGAATTGAAGTGTTAAATGCACTGACAGCAATAACGGCTGACACACCTGCTGCTAAAAATCTTTTGTATGACTTTTTCATCATTAAGTTAATTCCCCCTTTGAATGGTGAAGGTACACCGACCTAAATTCAGGAGTTTGCTAGAATGTATTTTGTAAATACTCCCTACGCAAATATTTTTAAGTCAGTGAAAAATTCCTCATTTTTCTATCGGGATATTATTCTGGTAATTTAGACAAATTTAGACAATTAGGACTAAAGTAGGAACATGGGGACGGTTCTTGTGTTCCAAATGGAACACAAGAACCGTCCCCATGTTCACATCAAGCCAGGTATTGTATAATAATCAAGACTCGAAACTAGAAAAACATAATTAGGTGAAAATACATGAATTATAAAGCTTGGGCGATTAAGCTTCTGGTTATTCTGGTCACGATGATTGCTGTAATTGGCGGATTCAATTATTGGATGGATCCAATGTGGATGTATGGCGGGGCACATAGCTTCAATGATGTCCAGGATACAATCAACGAACGCCAGCAAAAAACGAACCGGATTAAGTTCCAGCCATTCAGCCCTGACACACTGCTGATCGGCAGCAGCCGCAGCACATATATCAATCAAAATGAATTCGAAGGTATGGATGTCTACAATTATTCAGTGGCAAATATGTCTGTACAGGAGTATGAAAGCTATATCCATTTTGCGAAGGATAACAGCGATAGGGAAATAAAGACGGTCATTATTGGACTGGATTTCTTCAAATCTAGTCTCCCGGAAAGCAGAACGCCATTATCAATCTATCCATATGCCAGCACGCTGGACAAGCCTTTCGTCAGGTGGAAGAATCTCATATCCTATGATTTAACGAGATATTCCTATTATAATTTCATAGCTTCTATTAAAAATAAACCTGAATTTGTTCGCACTTACAACCGGAAAAATGTCGCTACAACTTTTAGATTATCAGAAGAAGAAGCAGCAGAAGAGCTCCAAAAGAAAATAGAGAAGTTCACAGAAACATTTTACGGGGAATATCAATACAATCCCAACTACAAGAACATCATGCAGAATTTAATAGATAAGAATCCTGATACAAAGTTCATCGTCTATACGACGCCGGTATCTGAACCTCTTTTCCAGGCACTCATCGACTCAGGAGCCTATCCGCATTATGAAAAATGGCTTCATGAAATGGTTGACGCATTCGGAGAGGTATATAATTTCATGGACATCAATACCGTCACAAAAGACACCTCCAACTACTTTGACGGCCACCACTTCTATCCAGAAGTGGGAACACTGATCGCTCATCGCCTGAGTATGAATAACCCTCCGGACGTACCTGAGGACTTTGGTAAAAAGATTTCCTCCAATAACATTGATGAATACCTAAAAAAACTGCATCAAAAATAAGAGACGCCTTCCAGTAAAAATGGAAGGTGTTTTTTGTTTGGGGGACGGTTCCAATTTTTTATCTTTTATGCAGGAGGAATTGTTCCCAATAACGAACAATATAATGTGTATCTGAGAACGAAAATCCGAATCTAGGGGGATTGAATGTGAGTTTGAAGTTTACTAAGAAAACCAAAAGGCTGTTCTCGGTCTTGCTGATCGTGTTCCTGATCATGCAGTCGCTATCAGCAGTGGCCCTGGCCAGCCCGCAAAAGGGATTCAAGGATCTGCCAAAATACCAGAAGGAGATTGGGGAGCTGGTGTCGCTTGGCATCATCAACGGCTATCCGGACAATACGTTCAGGCCGAACCTGCCAATCACGAGGCTGCAGGCGGTCACAATGATCGCAAGGGAAATGCAGCTGGACACGAAGAACCGGCCGAATCCAAATTTCAAGGACGTAAAGAAGGGTATGCCTGGCTATGAGGCAATCGCTGCTGCGGTAGCGGAAGGCATCATCAGCGGCAAGGCAGACGGCAATTTCGATCCGCAGGGCAAGCTGTCCCGTGCCGAGATGGCGAAGATTTTAGTGAAAGCATACAGCTTGAAGACACCAGCTACATACAGCGAAAAGTTCAAAGACGTCCCGAAAACATATTGGGCACACGACTTCATCCGGGCAATCGCCGCAAATGACATCACGACCGGTTACGGAGACGGAACATTCAGACCAGGAGACCACATCACAAGACTTCAATTCTCACTTTTCCTGTCACGCTATATCAACGGCATTAAGAAAGCAGAAGTGGAGGCCCTCGCACAAAAATTCAAACTAACAGCCTCCAAGAGCAAAATCACTTATGGTGAAAAAGTAACCCTAACTCTCGAAGCAAAAGACAAAGACCTTATCTACACAGCCAGTTGGAGTTCCACAGCCGGAAACCTGACCGTCGCAAACGACAAGCAATCGGCAGAGTGGACAGCCGCTAAAAACAATACGCAAACCGATACGGTCGTCGTAAAAATTGAAGTAACAACAAAAAGCAAAAAGTACCTCATCGAGAAATCCGCTGCGATTTCCGTTGAGAAGCTTCAGGAAACAACCGTTACAGACAGTGATTCTGACGGCCTTTCCAATGAACAGGAAAGACAAATCGGCACAGATCCGGCTAAGCCTGATACCGATGGCGACCAGCTGAAGGATGGCGAAGAAGCCAACACGTATAAAACGAATCCGCTGCACCCGGATACAGACAGTGACGGACTATCGGATTACTTCGAAGTTCAGGCAAAAATGCCAGCAAAATTCGATCCGCTCAAACCGGACTCAGATGGCAATAAAATTCCTGACGGAGCCGAGGACTATGACCAGGATAAACTAGTCAACATCCTCGAAGAAGCAGCTGGCACCAATCCGCTCAACCCAGATACCGATGGCGATAAGCTTGCAGACAGCTACGAAGTTCTGTACCTGTCAGATCTTTCTCCATTAAAACCGGATACAGATGAAGACGGCGTCCCGGACCCGCTCGAGGACTTTGATGGTGATGGAATCACGACAATCCAGGAACAGCAGCTCCTGACCAACCCATTATCGGATGATACAGACGGAGATGGCCTGAAGGATCAGGAAGAGGTTGGTGTCTATAAAACAAATCCAACGCTCGAAGATACAGATAATGACCAATTGGACGATGGCACGGAAATTAAATTCAAGTCCAATCCATTAAACCCAGACACGGATGGAGACGGCATCATCGACGGTCTGGAAAAAAGAGAACAAACGCTGAAGTCCGCAGCGCAGAATGTTCAGCTGACATTTGCAGCGACAGGTGACGCAACGGAAACAACGCTGATAAAAGAAGATAAGTCTGTCAGCAAAATTGTCGGCAGTGCTGGTGTTGTGGGCAAACCAATCGATATCACAACATCATCACAATTTGACAGTGCAACCCTAACGGTGGATTACGATCCTAATCAGCTGAACGGCATCCAGCCGGAAAACTTGAGGATTTTCTACTTCAATCCGAAATCAAACCAGCTTGAACCAGTTGAAAACCAGCAGGTGAACACAGGAAATTCAACGGTTTCAGCAACTCTTACTCACTTCTCAACTTATGTGCTCGGTGATTTAAGCCTATGGGCAAAATCATGGGAAGAAAATACGAAGACTCCTCCGGCACCTGATGCTGGCGGAGAGCAAGAGAAGCCGCTTGACCTTGTGCTTGTCATCGACAGCTCAGGCAGCATGTCCAGCAATGACCCGAATGATTACCGACTATCAGGTGCAAAAGAAGTAATCGATTCCTTGAAGGAAGGCGATCAGGTAGCGGTTGTCGGGGATCGCGGGGCAGTGGTTGATTTTGATGGCTGGGCTCAATTGCTTCAGGAGCTGACAGAGGATAAAGAAGCTTTGAAAGAAGCGGTGGATAAAATCGATTCCAGCGGCGGAACGGATATCGCAGCAGGAGTTACCGTAGGCCTTGCCGAACTAGAAAAGAACGGACGCGCAGATGCCGACAAGGCAATCATATTGCTGACAGACGGTGAAGGGTACTATACACATACCCTGACAACGAAGGCGCAGCAAATGGGTGTCAAGATTACGACAATTGGTCTTGGCGAGTACATCGACTTCAACCTCTTACAAAAAATTGCCGATGATACAGGTGGGGACTTCTACCATGTAGAGTCCGCTGAAGATCTGGAAATCGTCCTTGAACGATCAAAGGATCAAATCGACAATGATGACACAGACGTCGATGGCCTGCCAGACTGGGTGGAAAAGCTGGCGGAAAGCAATGGTGGCTTCATTTTGAAGAATACCTTCCATGTTCCGTTCACTGATATCGAGATTCCAGTCGAAAACAAATTCACCACCAAATTCGATCTTGCCGATACAGATGGCGATGAAGTCAATGACGCTGATGAGCTTGGCGGACTGAGCAATATTTATGTCAACGCCAACAAGACAAAGGTTTATTTAAAAGAATATCCGCGCAGCAATCCGAATAATGAGGATACGGACGGTGACAACGATAATGACAAGTACGATGACAAACCATTACGCGAATACATCAAGCCAGTCGTCCTGCTTCACGGCATCCGTTCAAACACTGGCGATACATGGGGCGGCGATGCATGGCTGGACAATGGCAACCTGTCACTGTTTGCCGGACAGGATGAGCCTGACTTTACAAAGGACGTCCCAAGCTACCTGACCGCAACGAAAACGGCTTATAGCAAAGGAGACAACCTGACATATAACCACCTTGATGCACAGTATATTAAAGAAGTGCGGGCTGATTCTCTTGCAAGGCATCTGGAAATGCAAGGGTATGATGCGAACGAATCGATCTTTGTCTTTAACTGGGAGAACATGGACCATGTCCTTTATGCCGCCCAGCACCTTGAGACATACCTGGAAAATCTGATCGCCAATTACCTGCCAAATCAGGATGTCGATGTCACGAAGGGGTACAGCCAGGAAACAAGCTTTTCACTGGTTGGCCACAGTGCCGGCGGATTGGTGTCACGTACGTATATCGAAACGCTTCAGGACAGCTCTGATCCGAGAATCGACAACCTGGTCACAGTCGATACACCTCACTATGGTTCCGATTACCTGAACAATGGCGGAGTGTGCGGCCTCGTGGCAGCCGACCTTGACCGTGAAGACAGCGACCTGTTCTATCAGGATCCAAAGAACTGGTGCCCTGATTATGGCCAGCAGCCATTGAATTCCGATAACAAAGGCAGCACAAACTATTATTTCTTCGGCGGACTGATCGGCAGATACTATGAAATGATTGATGATGTCCCAGGGGACCGTATCCCGCCGCGCAAAGTAGATAAGTATTACATCCCATCCGACAAGGCTCCAATTATGTTAACCTTCGGCCCTCAGGGTAAAAGTAAAACAGACGCTCAGCTATTCTCCGATATTAAGAGAGAGCTAGGCAAGCACGGCATTACTTTGCCGGATGAAAATAAAGATGTCTTGAGTGAAAAATACTTTGGCGACAATATCGTAACCATCGGCAGCCAGCTTGGCATACCAGCCGACTTTCAAAGAGAAAATGAAGAGGGAGTAGAGGCAGTACCCTACGACCAGGCATTCGTCGTAGTCGGACGCTCATCCCAATCATCTCACAGCGATATGACAAAACAAGAAATCGTATATGAAAAGATTGCAGAATTAATCAAATGATACAAAGGGACGGTTCTCGTGTTCCAGAAAGAAACACGAGAACCGTCCCCACGTTCCAAAGGAGACTAGGTATGATCAAGAAGCTGGTTCTGCTGCTGGTTGGTGCAGCTTTTATTGGGTATGAATATATCATGTATGCGCTGACGGGTACGCTGGTTGTACCGCAGCAGTATGAAGCAGTCTATGAAAATATTACACTGGTGCTCCTTGTTGCGACGATCATCATTCAGGCAGCGATCTTTCTGACCAGATGGGGCCAATTCTGGAAGGCAGCTGCGCTCCAGGTCATGAGCTTTGCCGCAGCTGTAATTGCAGACATGATCGCCAGGGATTACTTCCACAACCAGGTAACCGCCTATCCCGTCTGGAACGACATCATGATGTACGGCGTATTAGAACTCCTATTATTAGCAGCAATCATTTATATATGGAAGAAATAAAGGGACGGTTCTCGCGTTCCATCGTGTTTCACGATGGAACATGAGAACCGTCCCCATGTTCTTATAATGCTGATTTAGCTTTGCTGATCAATGCGGACTCGCGTGCTGATTTGGCGTTTTCGTATTGTGTTTTGAATTCGTTTGCTTCGGAGCTGCTGAAGCCTCTGTCTTGTAAATCATTTACAAGGGCTCCGTAAATATAGTTGAAGGTTTCGTCTGTATTGCTCTCGAGTTCTTTGCCGGCTGAAGTGTACTTCTGGAAGAAGTATGTAATAGATACAGACTCGCCGCTTTGTTTCTTAGACTGGTATTCATTGTAAGCCGTATTTACAAGCGCATCAATCTTTGCATTTGCTTGGGACTGTAACGATTCAAACGCTGGGCGGTACGCCGCTTTGATGGTGTCGGCTGTTATTACTGGCTTGTTGTTGGAATTATGACCTGAGTTACCATCGTCTTTCTTATCCGAACCATTTTTTGAAGATGGTGTACCAGCTGATGATTTCGAACGGTCACTTTTGGTAGAAGTTTTCTTACTCGCTGCATCCGTTGAAGAATCATGACTAGATTCAGCCGTACCATCACCTTTCGAATCAGCACCCGCTGTTGTACGAGCCACTTTAGTGTCCTCTTTAGCACCCTCCGTAGCTTCACCTTTATCTAGATCATTACTGCCCGCATCATGATCAGCAGTCGCAGCATTACTATCCGTATGATCCTCGCTGCTTCCATCCTCTCCAGTTACAGCACCATCAAGATCAGGAAGGTCAATCTGGTAGTCCTTCTTCGTAATTTCCTCTACCTTTTCATCTGCAACGTCGTATTCCTTCACATTCATGTAGTAGTATAAAACTCCTGCACCGCCGACGAGCAGCAACAGAACAGTGAAAATCGCCATTTTAAAAGTTTTTCTCATTAGTTGGTGTTTCTCCCTTCCCATATCCGTAAAAACATATAAATATTACCATAAAAATGTCGAAAAAAGGAGATGATTCTAAAATATAGAAAATTCCAATTTTCGACATATTCTAAATAAAGCATTGTTTTTGGTAAATTAATGAATTAATATAGACCTATCTACATAGGAACTAGTTAAAAACTAGATTTTAAGAGAAAAATCATACTGGAGTGAGTTAAAAGTGAAGAAGTATCCATTTAGCAACAAGACAATGAAGGCGATTATCGCAGCATCGTTCGCATTTGCGCCACTGGCCTTTACGGGCTTATTACTACAAACTTCGACAGCACATGCTGCAGAAGTATCGACAGTAGATACAGCAGTTTACCGTGTGACTCTTATTTATAGCAACCTTGGTGAAAAGGAACTGTTCAATACAGTAGCAGCGGCATTGAAGGACAATTTTACCTTTACTTCCGATGACTGGACTTATGTATTAACAGCGCCTGTGAAATCCCAAATGCAAGCTAGTCTTACGGCTGCAAACACTTCAGTAAAAGCTGAAACCGTTGTAAAAGAAATCGCAACATTCGTTTACGATTCCAATGCTACGAATCTAGCGACCAAATACACTGCCTTTAAAGCATCCGCTTCTGGCCAAGCGATCGAAAAGGTAATGGGTCCTAAGTCAATCGATTTAATTCTTCAATTATTAGTTGATACAGAGAAAATGGTGTGGAACGAAAAATATGAGGATAAGTTACTAAAAGCATTAGGTGATGGTACATTAGAAACGGTTGTAAAAGAAATTAGATCCGATGTAATAGCGTCCAATCCGGCTTATGCAAAATTGAATAGCGACCTTTATACTAAAATGGGAACAAATCTTGATGGCCTGTTAGGGATGAAGAATCGTATTAACGAGAAATTAGTAGAGAAAAATCTTATCAAATCTTCTGATCTTAAAACTTTACAAGATGCATTTCTACTTGCAGCGCTTAAAGCCGGCAACCCTAACACCGAAACAACACCTCCAGTTGGCGGCGGCGGAACACTTCCACCAACAACACCTCCTGGAAATTCAGATCCGCATGCTATCAAGCTACCTGAAAAGGCAGCAGAAGTAGTGAGGGAGAAGAATGCTTCAGGAATGGTAGAGGTTATTACAAAGATCGTTCCTGAAAAGGTAGCTGAAATCGTTGCTTTGATCACCGCTGAAAAGAACACAGTTGAAGTCGTTCTTCAAACACCTGCAGCAGGTGAAAAAGCGAAGGCAGAAGTTCCTGCATCATTGTTCACAGAAGCAGCAAAGAAAAATGCAAAGGCTATCGTGAAAATTACTACAGCTGAAGCATCTTACAAGCTTCCAGTTTCAGAAATTAAGGTCGCCGATCTTGCTAAAAAGCTTGGAACAACAGCAGATAATGTAAAAATCAATATTTCAGTAAACGTTGTTAGCCCTGCAAATGTGACAGGATTAAAGCTTGCTTCACACGTAATCGACTTTACAATCGAAGCAGTTGCTGGCAGCAAGAAAGAGACAGTGTCTAAGTTCTCTACTTATGTAGAACGTGAAATCAATGGCGGCGCAAACTTCAACAAAGAAAAGTCTGTAGCAGTAAGATTGAATCCAAATGGAACATTCTCTGCGATCCCGACTTTATTCAACGGTAAAACAGCGACTGTAAAATCATTGAGTAACTCAGAGTACACAATCGTGGAAAACAGCAAAACGTTCAAGGATGTAAAGGGTGGCTGGGCGAAGGAATATATCGACACACTTGCTTCAAAGTATATCGTTTTTGGTAAAGCAACAGGTGAATACGAGCCAGGAAAACACATGACTCGTGCAGAGTTCGCAGTACTTCTAGTACGTGCTCTTGGTCTTCCAACTGAGAAATACGATGGAGGCTTCAAGGATGTACGAGGAATTGAATGGTTTGCTAAAAATGGCGAATTAACGGCAGCGGTTAAGTATGGTGTGATCAAAGGGAAGGGCGATGGCAATTTCGCTCCTAACGAAAAAATCACTCGTGCACAAGCAGCAGCCATGATCGAGCGCGCAATGAGAATTTCATTCGTGAACTATGACTTCAGCAAATTAGATAAAACAAAATCACTAAAAGACTTCAAAGATGCAAAACAAGTAGGATCATGGGCTAAATCAGGTGTAGAAGCTGTTTACCAGGCAGGAATCGTCAAAGGAAAAGGCAACGGCACTTTCAACCCGAACGGCTACACCCAACGAAATGAAATGGCAGCTATTCTTGCTAATTTCCTAGTATCTGCGAAACTATTAGACGACACATTCAATAACTAAAAAAGGGAGTCCCCCAGTCAATCAACTGCCGGACTTTTCTCTATTCCATAAAAAACAGACACCTTCCAGTTTAGAAGAAGGTGTCTGTTTTTTTTACTTGCTTATTAAATAATCCGTTACATACGTGCTCCAAAGTTCATGTCCTTTTTCACTAGGCTGGCTGTTGTCAGATGAAATATATTCCTTAACCTCTTCAGATGAATAATCTGGCCACGCTTCCCAGTGATCAAGGTAAGGAATATTGTTTTCGGCAGCAAATTCTTTAAGTGCATCAACTTGTTTTGGATAGAAAGTTGCATTGTAAATTGGGTGTGGCGGCATAAGAATGAATACTGTATTAGGATTCACTTCTAATGTTCCGTCCATCACTGTTTGGATATTGTTTAGTGAATCCTCGATTGCCACTTCACCATTATCCATTAGAGTAAAAGGCTCGAACAATACCATATCTGCCTGTGCATTCGCTACCTTCTCTACTCCGCCTTCGTTCGTAAATTCCCGGGATGTTTGATCAAAAACCTGAATCTCAACATCCATATGGTCTTGTCCATAAGCAGTTACCAGTTGTTCTTTAGTTTGAGCAGCCCAGCCGGACTGTTCATCTCCTAAAGCTGACGACCCAATCAAGAGTACTTTAAACGGTCTTTCTTCTTTCAATGCCTTTTTAAAGCTCTCCACACCATGTTCAGGCCAATTCTTAGTTAATTCTAATAAAGAATCTGAAGGTTCCTCAGTCTTTTCTTCCACTTTCTTTGTTTCAGAAACGATTGGATTCTCATTACTTTCCCCAGAAACGGTAGTCTTTTTTGTCCAATAAATATTTCCCCATAATAAAACACCCATGCATATGATTGCTAGAAGGGTAGTGAAAAATGCTTTCATGCAAAAATCCCCCAAACTTGTATTTCTTCCCAATCTATTGTAAAGCTAAACTTTAAAATATTTCCAGTTACAAAATATACCTTTCCTTTACTAAAATAAACCGTTAAACTATTCCAGTAAGCTATTAAATTACATTATGATTAAAATTATGACAATTAACAACAAATTATTCAATGAAATATGGTATTATTTATAAGGAATTTTCAACATAAACTGGAGGAGCATAATGGAGGAGACAATTAGTTTAAAAGAATTGCTGCAAACGTTGAAGAAAAGAATGAGTTTAATAGTCGTGATCACTCTCTTAGCAGTTACCGTGAGCGGCTTGATTAGTTTCTTTTTATTAACCCCTATTTACCAAGCCTCAACGCAGTTGCTAGTCAATCAGTCGAAAAATGAGCAAGGTGTATACAACTACAATGAAGTCCAAACGAATCTTCAATTGATCAACACATATAACGTCATTATTAAAAGTCCGGCTATTCTGGATCTAGTAATTGATGACCTAGACTTAAATATGACAGCCGCTGAACTGAATGAGAAAATTACTGTTCAAAGTGAACAAAACTCCCAAGTTGTGAATATCTCAGTGCAAGATTCAGATGCTATGAAGGCTACTAAGATTGCAAATAAAACAGCTGATGTATTCACAAGGGAAATTGCGAACATCATGAAAGTGGACAATGTCAGCATCTTGGCAAAAGCAGTAGTGGTAGATAATCAATCACCAATTAAACCGAAGCCATTGTTAAATATCGCAATTGCACTAGTGGTTGGATTGATGGCTGGAGTGGGACTTGCGTTCTTATTGGAGTACTTTGACAATACGATCAAGAATGAGCAGGATGTCGAAAAGGCTCTTGGATTGCCTTTATTAGGTGTGATAGCGCAAATAGATGACTCTCATATCCAAAACAGAAACAGCAGGAATGAACGAAATGCGAGAGTAAGAGGTGAGTCTGTTGGGTCTTAAAAAAGAAAATAAAAAAATGACGTTGGATAATCGACGGAAGCTCGTTTCAGCCCTTGATCCGAAATCACCGATAACAGAGCAGTACAGGACCATCCGAACGAATATCCAATTCGCATCGATCGACAAAGAATTAAATACAATTATGGTTACATCTGCAGGACCTGGAGATGGTAAATCAACGACGGCAGCAAACCTTGCTGTTACTTTCGCACAGCAGGGTAAAAAAGTCCTGCTAGTGGATGCAGATTTAAGAAAGCCTACAGTACACTATACATTCAATTTAACAAATACTGTTGGCTTAACAAGTGTTTTGACAAAGCAGAAAGAGTTAGAAGATGCGTTTGTAGAGTCAAGTATTTCAAGTCTATCCATTCTTCCAAGCGGACCGATCCCGCCAAACCCTGCAGAATTATTAAGCTCAGTCTCGATGGATACATTTCTAAGGCACGCTACAGAACAATTTGAACATGTTATTTTCGATACCCCGCCGGTACTCGCTGTAACAGACGCTCAGATTCTAGCGAATAAGTGTGATGGTGCCGTATTAGTAGTTTCTAGTGGGAAGACAGAAATCGAAGAAGCGACAAAAGCAAAGGAATTACTGATCGCCTCTCAAGGAAAGCTTCTCGGAGCAGTATTGAACAATAAAAAAATTACAGAGTCCGACTACTATTACTATTACGGAAAAAAATAACGTCATTCGACAAAGTGTGACAAAATACACCCTTTACCGTATTAATTCAACGTGTTAGCATGGTAAAAGACCTATAAAACTACCAAAAGTTTGGAAGGAGTGATTGCGATGATTGATATACATTGTCACATATTATCAGGTATTGATGATGGAGCAAGAAGCTTGGAGGATTCTCTAGAATTGGCAAAAGCGGCAGTCAAAGAAGGAATCCACACAATCATCGCTACACCCCACCATAAAAACGGACGATACGATAATCCAAAATCAGTGATTGTCGAAAAAACCGCACAATTAAACTTGCGTCTTCAGGAAGAGGGAATCCCATTAGAGGTATTGCCTGGCCAGGAGCCAGCAATCCACGGAGAAATCCTCGAAGGCATCGAGAATGGAGAAGTTCAAACCCTTAATGGTACCCAGTACCTATTCATCGAACTTCCATCAGGCCATGTTCCTCGTTATACAGAAAAGTTATTATTTGATATCCAACTCAAAGGTTTAATCCCAATTATTGTGCACCCTGAACGGAATCAGGAGATTGTCGAGAAGCCTGATCTTTTATACCAATTCATTAAAAAAGGCGCGCTTTCACAGCTGACTGCGTCAAGTGTAAATGGGAAATTCGGAAAAAAAGTGAAGAGTTTTTCTGAACAGTTAATAGACGCAAACCTTGTGCATTTCATCGCTTCCGATGCTCACAATTTAACCAATCGGGCCTTACATTTGGAAAGTGCATTTGAACATATAGACAGCCGTTATGGTGTAGATATGGTTTATCTCTTTAAGGAAAACGCAGAACTATTAGTCGAAGGTCAAAATGTATACAGGGAAATTCCTCATCAAGTTAAAAAGAAAAAATTCCTCGGGATTTTTTAAGGCGTAGAGATCTAAATAGCATCAAGAATTAACATACAACATTGTCAGAATTTTTGACCGGCGATGCCTCCTACCCGTTACCCATGGGGGCACTCGATCATGCTGTGGGATGCTAAAATGCCATCCTTAGACACGCGAGTTGTCAATAGCATGATGTGAGGACGGGTTAGATGCCCAACTTTTATATTAAAACAATAGATATCTAATGAAAGAACATGTAAAGACATGTGTGTTTTCATTAGATATTTATTTTTGTCAAATACTTAGTTAATAAAGGTTAAATTAAGAAAATTGAAATAAATCAGGAGGAAAAACAATTGAAAAAAGTAAGAAAAGCCATTATCCCTGCTGCTGGACTTGGAACAAGATTTTTGCCAGCAACAAAAGCAATGCCGAAAGAAATGCTTCCAATAGTAGACAAACCAACGATTCAGTACATAGTAGAAGAAGCTATTGAGTCAGGGATTGAAGATATCATTATTGTAACTGGGAAAGGTAAACGTGCAATTGAAGACCATTTTGATTATGCACATGAATTAGAACAAAACCTAATTGAAAAAGAGAAGTTTGATATTCTAGAAAAAGTTCGATATTCTACGAATCTTGCAGATATTCATTATATTCGTCAGAAAGAGCCAAAAGGTCTTGGACATGCGGTGTGGTGTGCAAGAAACTTTATTGGGGATGAGCCCTTTGCAGTATTACTTGGTGATGATATTGTTCAGAGTGACACACCATGTTTAGGTCAATTGATTAATCGTTATGAAGAGACATTATCTTCTGTAATAGGAGTTCAAACGGTTTCAGATCAGGAAACGAATCGTTATGGCATTATTGACCCCTCAACAAAAAATGGTCGTCTATATCAAGTAAATAATTTTGTAGAGAAACCAGCTACTGGTACTTCTCCTTCAAACTTAGCCATTATGGGCCGATATGTTCTTACTCCAGAAATCTTTATGTTCCTAGATAAGCAAGAAAAAGGTGCTGGTGGAGAGATTCAATTGACGGATGCAATTCAACAATTGAATCAAATTCAGCGTGTTTTCGCATATGACTTTGAAGGTAAACGTTATGACGTCGGTGAAAAGCTAGGCTTCATCCAAACTACAATCGAGTTCGCATTACAGCAACAAGATCTAAAGACCGATCTGCTGAAATATATGGAACAAATCATCAATAATAAAGAAGTAACACTATAAAAGGATATGGGGTGGACAGAAATGACCTCTGTAGTTAAAAGTAAAATGGACCAAAACTCCTCAGTACTACAAAATTTAACAACTAAAAACAATAATATATATATGTTTATGAAACGTTTGGTGGATATTGTTGGCGCTTTGAGTGGACTTATGTTACTACTACCTGTTTTTATATTAATCACAGCTCTTCTTAAGTTTGAGGATTCAAAAGCACCCGCTGTTTTTAAACAAATGAGAGTAGGACGAAACGGGAAATTATTTTATATTTACAAGTTTCGTTCTATGGTAGTAAATGCTGAAAATAAGTTAAAGGCTAATAAAGAGCTTTATAAAAAATATTTAGATAATAACTACAAGCTAGAACCACATGAAGATCCTCGTATTACTAAGATTGGAGGATTTCTAAGGAAAACAAGCTTGGATGAAATTCCACAGTTTATTAATATATTCAAAGGAGACATGAGTTTAGTTGGTCCAAGGCCAGTAGTTCAAGAGGAATTACGAGAGTATGGTGAAAAGACAAAGGAATTTTTATCTGTAAAACCTGGTGCAACAGGTTATTGGCAGGTAAGTGGAAGAAGTAATGTTGGATATCCTGAAAGAGTACACCTTGAACTCCATTATGTATATAATCAATCCTTTTTGTTCGATATAAAAATCATTTTGAAAACAGTATTATTAGTTATTTTAAAAAAGGGTGCTTATTAAAACAAAATACTAATTATATCCTTTTTGAAAGGTTGAGTTAAATGGAAATAAAAGTGGAACTTCATACTCATACACATTATTCCCATGATAGCTTTCTTAATAGGTGGTTGTACCTATTCATTTTAAAGATAAGGAAAATTAAAGTAGTAGGGATTACGGACCATAATGAAATAATCGGCGCAAAAAAATTCGAAGACTTTCTGGTTAAATTCGGAATAATTGTAATAGTTGGCGAGGAAGTGTTTACCAGCAAAGGTGAGGTTATTGGTTTATTTTTAAATGAGAAGATAAATCCAGGACTAACACCAAGAGAGACTATGCTCGAGATTAGAAGGCAGGGCGGAATAGTATATGTGCCTCACCCCTATGATGAGAAAAGATACAAAACGGTCTTACATGAAGATGAAATTCGGAAAAACATAGATCTGATTGATATTATAGAGATTCATAATGGACGTAATATAAAGAGGCAATTTTCAGATATTCAATTAGATATAGCTAACAATTACAGAAAGATTAAGAGTGTTGGTAGTGATGCTCACACTTTTATAGAATTGGGTAGAAATTATAATCTTATGAAAGAATTTAACAACAAGGAAGAATTTCTAAACAATCTGAACTATGCTAATTATGTAAAAGCAGATTGTATCCAACTTGCACATGAAATCACAAAACTTGTAAGAATAGTAAAGTTATTAAGAAAAGGGAGATTCGATGAACTTTTTAGAATTATCCATAAAAGATACCGAAGAAGCAAGCATCAACTTAGCTCGAAAAGTGGATCGAAATTTTAGACCTGAAGTAGTGGTCTTTATAGCAAAAGGGTCTTTTATTATTGGCGATACTATTAGTAAGTATTTTAATGTTCCTTTGATTGAAGTATATGCAGTACGGGAAGGTAATAAACTGAAAGAGTTAATTAGTCCTTTATTAAAAATAATTCCTAAGAATCTAAAAAATCACCTCAGGAAACGAGAACTCCAATCTGGGATTCATAATAACAACTCAAATAGAAAAGTATATTTTGCAAAAGAACAAGAAATACTAGATAAAGTATCAAATATTTTGATTGTAGATGATTCAATAGACACAGGACATACCGCTAAACAAGTCTATGACTTCCTATTAAGTAATTTTGGAGATAAAACAGTAAAGTTTGCATGCTTAAATTATTTTGAGATGAGTAAAAAAGTTTTTAGTGGAGATTTCACATTATATAAAAATCATATTATTATTGGTCCATGGTCTAAAGATTCTAAATACTATCATGATTTTAAAAAGAGGTATTTTGAATGGATAAAAGGTTGAAAATTCTTCATGCAAACACGGGATTAGTTGCAGGGGGGGCAGAACGATTAATAACAGATATGGCACTGTCATTATCGAAAAAAGATTGTACCGTAGAAGTTATGTTGCTCGAGGATAAAGGGAATAACATCTTTGAAAAAGAATTGGTAGAGGGCAAGGTAAAAATAGATATTCTAAAATACAATAATAAGTTTGACTTTAGGAATTTATTTCTTATCAGAAGAAAAATAAAGAATTTTGATGTTGTACATGTCCATATTTTCCCGATGTTATATTGGGTTGCATTAGCAACAATAGGATTAAAAAATAAACCTATTTTAATAGCAACAGAGCACAACACCTATAACAGAAGAAGAAACTATAAATTTCTTTGGATACTAGAAAAGTTTATCTATTCCTTATATGACAAAATTATCTCCATTACTCCCGAGACAGAAACAGAATTACTTAATTGGATAAAAGAAAAACCTAGTGGTAGGTTTGAGACCATATTAAACGGTATAGACATAAAGAAGTTTAAAAATGCTAAAGGAATTTCTTTATCAAATCTATTAGTTAAAGATGTTAATATTAGTGATAGATTTTTAATAATGGTAGCTAGATTTGACGAACAAAAAGATCATGAAACATTATTAAATTCATTAACTCTATTAGATGATAGTGTTAAATTAATTTTGGTCGGTGAAGGAGTTTTAAAGAACCACTATCAAAATAGAGTAAAAGAATTAAATATAAGTGATAGAGTTTTTTTTATTGGTAGAAGAAGAGATGTACCTGAGATTGTTAAATCTGCAAATATAAGTATTATTTCATCTAACTGGGAAGGATTTGGACTAGTTGCTATTGAAGCTATGGCTGCTGGGATACCTGTGCTGGCTAGTAAAGTCCCTGGGTTGGATAATGTTGTTAAAGGCGCGGGTATTTTATTTGAAAAGGGTAATTATGTAGAGTTAGCAGAGAACATAAGTAAAATGTTAGAAGATCAAAGTCTGGCTGAAAAATATTCTATCTTGGGAATGAAAAGAGCAAATCAGTATGATATAGACATAATGGTGAATAAATATAAATCTGTTTATAATGATTTGCTTAAGAGGAAGCATAAGCTAAGAAGGTGATTACTATTAAAATAAGTATAATTATTCCAATATATAATGTTGAAGAATTCTTAGAAGAATGTCTTCAAAGTGTGTTAAAGCAGACGTATAAAAATATAGAAATTATTTGTATAAATGATGGATCGACTGATAGGAGTAAAGAAATTTTAGATAAGTACCTGGATGAATATAATAATTTAACTGTTATAAATCAACAAAATCAAGGTCTTAGTGGAGCAAGAAACACTGGAATTATGCATTCTAGTGGAGATTATATTTACTTTTTAGATAGTGATGATTTTCTTAGTGATAACACTGTACTCGAGTGTATGCTTAAAGAAGCTTCGAAAGAGGATTTGGATATAATTTTTGGTTCGTATAAGTATTATTTCGATGATAATGCTAGAGAAAATAAAATATATGGCATGGCATCAGATATTACTAATAATGTAACTATGTCTGGGATTGAAATGCTAGAAGCAGGGATAAAATCAAATACACTTAATTCTGTAGTGTGGAATAAATTATATAAGTCAACTTTGGTTCGAAATGAAAATTTTATAGAAAATGTTTATTTTGAGGATATGGAATACACTATTAGGATCTTTAAAAAGGCAAAAGGCGTAAGAAAGATTGATATACTAACTGTAAATTATAGACAACGTCACAACTCTATTATGAGTGGAAATAAATATTATAAAAAGGCGATTGACTATATTTCTGTCGCCAAGGCAATTTTAGATATTGATAAAAACAATCCTTATATATTGTCTTGGATTGTATTATGTATATTTAATGCTTTGAAATTTTCGAAAAAGTTGAAAGGCGAACAAAAAAAGGAAGTAATATTCAAAATTTATTCAATCCCCAATCTCCCTTTCTATTTTTTAAAAAGTTTTAGTATTAAGCATAAATTGTATGGGATTTATATGTT
>NZ_JBALQL010000027.1:43214-43462 GCF_036964885.1 Bacillus sp. JJ1122
GAAAAAAGATAAAAAAATGGTGTTTTTAATCCCCTATTTTGTTCCTCAATTATGGGCAATAATTTCTTGTCTTTATATTGAACACGGCAAAATTTATATTACAGAACAAGCGAGATATGCAGTAGAAACAGGGGCTACAGCTAGACTGGTTATATATAATTTAATTTTAATTATTGCAGTGTTTTTATCTTTAAATATATTTAAAAATACAAGCGAAAAGTTAATTCATAGGAGAGATCTATTAATAC
>NZ_JBALQL010000028.1:0-15972 GCF_036964885.1 Bacillus sp. JJ1122
CCTGTTGGTCCCGTCGGTCCTGTTGGTCCTGTCGGTCCCGTTGGTCCTGTCGGTCCTGTCGGTCCTGTTGGTCCGGTTGGCCCTGTGGCTCCTGTGGCTCCTGTGGCTCCGATTGCTCCTGTTGGCCCGGTCGGCCCGGTCGGCCCTATCGCTCCTCCACCAATTGGCACTTGTTGTTTCTGAAGCAGCTTGATTGTAAAATTGACAATCATCTTTTCCACGATGTTCCTAAAGGTTCCTTCAAATATTGCTCCTTCTTGTAACAGTACCCTGTCCGTTGCTTCATCCCACTCTATAATATCGCTGGAGATCAAATCACAGTATGGAATTTCATTATAGTGTTGAGTACTAGTTTGATGAAATTGCGAAGGGTCGCTCGTTAGCAGTTCATCTTTTTCAGGAAAGCCCTCCGGTAAAGGTTCGGTAATCAAAAAATCAAATTCACTGCGCTGGTTAAATTTAACGTTTACTGGACGAGTAATGAACTCCCTAATTGTAGTGGTACACTCAAAAGGAACTTTCACGGTAAGAGATCGGATATTTGAGTCTATAGACTTCCGCATCCATCCTGCTGGTGCAGCAGCGTATCTGATATTTTTTTCTACATATCCTTTTATGAATAACTGGTCGGTTGGCACAAGCAGACGACATTGCACAAGAACTACTCGTTTTTTTATATCCTTGATTTCCAATACATCTTCGGGAAAGGAAATGTTAGCTTTAACCTGAGTACTCACTTCAATCTCAGCTAAGACGACAGGTACCTTGCTTATTTTTGCATCAAAATTCACTTCCGGTACTACGTTTCTGTTTGTACAATTGCTAATATTCGCAGAAATTTCCTTATTATGATTCTCTTTATCTCTCAATTATCTCACTCCCTTATTTTTTATTGAGAACACAATATTTTATGGGGATTTCTCTACAGGGGATTGGACTATTTATATAAATTCTGGAAGCGTTAGGGAAATTCCACACCTGCCTTAGAATATAAATGGAGGTGGAGGCTGTGAAGGAGGTTAAAATTTGGGGACAATGTTTATCTAATTCTATATATTGGTCTAATGTTATCTCGCAGACCATGAAAAACTGGGCAAAATCGCCAACTACACCGTAACCTCAATCTTTTGGTAGAACAAATGGTGGTTGAATTTCCTAATTCCCTCTTGCTTCTGGCTATCTTCTTCATCCTCCCCCGTTTGTCATGTTAATCCGGTCGATCCGGTTCCTGTTGACACCGTTGATTGGGAAACAGCTCATGTCCTTACTAAAAGTTAATATCATTCAAATTTGATGAGTATTCTCCGTTCAGGAATAAATCCCATCAAGCTTTAACTAAAAATTAGCCACCATTCTTATATTGAATGGTGGCAACAATGATAGATTGGGGGCTAAATAACAAAAAAAGACTACCTCCTTGGAAGTAGTCCTTCTATATGCTGCAAGATTTTTAATATGACACTCCAGTCCGAGTATGAGTCTTTTTGAACTCTTCCATATTAGGATCAAAATACTTTTCATCGTACCTGGCGACAAACTTATCATCATCCACATAACCTGAGCCCCATGTCGGGTCCATTGTAACCCATTCGCCCTCAAGATCCGCTTCTACCCATGCATGCTTTGATGGCCACCAGCCGCCTCTTGCCATCCCTTCAACAAACCGGGCTTCAATATCGCTCGCTCTCAGCAAGGCAATTGTCAGATACGAATAATCCTGGCAGACACCAGTTTTCAAATCCAGGGTTTTCAAAGCACTGTCATCCCAGTTGAAATCATCCGTTTCCAGCTTTTCAACATCATAAGCAACCGTTTTGGCTACATATTCATAAATCGCTTTCGCTTTATCTCTTTCCGTGCTCTTTCCGGCCGTAATTTCCTTTGCCAACTGTTTAATCGGTTCAGCATCGGATTGTACGCCCCTTGATGGCAGCAGGTCGCGTCGATCTTCGCCAGTCGATTCAACCTCGAACTTGGCAAAACCAAAATACCTGAAGTAGTCGCTATTCTCTTCTTTTATCTCCGGCACACTGAGGACAACCTCATACGTCCCAGGGCCGAACCGCAGATAAAAAGAATCATCAAATTTGAAATCCTTAACTGGAATTACGTCTAAAGCTTCATCTTCACCTTTTTTAGTCGTGATATAAATATGTGTAGTTTCAGGCCCAAACTCAGCATTTGGATCGATTTTTCCTTTCACATGATACATGCCATCCGTCTCCTCGCCCCCAAAGACCGGCGACTCCAGGGTAACTCCTCTTTCGCGGTAGACATCCATATACTCGATTGGCAGCATCGTACGATCGGACTCATTATCAATCAAAATTGTCGCAGCAGTCTGGTAGTAATTTTCCCGTTCTTTATCCGGCACCAGAACCTCCAGCTCATGTACGCCTTTCCCGTAAAATAACGGTACATCATAGCTGAAATGCCCATTCTTGATTGGAAGGACATGCTTCCAGCTTTCCGAACCCTTTGTAAGCTTAAGCATGACGGTATCCTCATCAGCAAGCTTACCCGCTTCCCCTTTTAAGCTAAAAATCTCATTTTCTTTTATATAGCTTGAGTCCATGTTTAGGAGAGTCACTTCGGCATCCTGGCCAAAGGGAGTCAGCGTAATATCTCGAACAATTTCAGGATTGACATTGTGGACATCAAAAGCCGTTGCCTCAAAATAATAATTCTCCGTTTCAGTACTCGGAATCTGGACACTCACATGGTACTTCCCCTCACCATTGAAAAAGTGAATCTTCTGCTTGAACTTTCCTTCTTTTAATTTCGTGTAGTACTCATGCTGATTTCCAGCAGGGCCTTCCTCTTCAGCCGATACCTTGATCCAGACATAATTCGATTTTAACGAAGAAAATTTTTCAACCTTGCCTTCTACAATCACTTCCCCGTTAACAGCAAACTCCTTGTGCTCCGGTTTTGTAAATGTCGAATTAATTTCTTGATTATAAGAACTGATCTCAAGTGGCTGAAGCTCTATTTCCTTGTTTTTTTCCTTTACGAGCTTTTCATATTTATCCTCTTCTTTTTTCTCCGCTTTCGCTTTGGCGTCGCTCGGACTTGAGTCGCTGCAGCCCGAAAGAATAAAAATCGCGCTCATTACCAGCAGCATCACCGTTAAAATAGGATTCTTGGAATTCATGGCTTCCTCCTTCGGATCGTCCTCTATTTGCAGATTAATTTACGGCTTCCTGGCAGAAAAGTTCCTGGGACCTATGTACCTTTTTACATGACTGTCTCATTCACCCTTTATATGATTCTATTATGAAATAAATGCCTTGTCCGCTTTATCGTCCTGTCGTCATGAAAAAATTCCAGTCCAATTTAATAATGAACAGCATCTCGAAGTGAAGTACTGTATTCGAACTAAGCAATGCTCTTTTTATTCAATGGCTCTGTTAAACAAAGCTGTCGATTTTCGTTCCAGGCGCTCCGCTTTCCGCGGGGCTGGCGCTGCGCTCCTGCGGGGTCTCACCTGACCAGCTGCGCCCGCAGGAGTCTACGCGCCTTACACTACAATCAACAGGGTTTAAAATCAAATTCAGCTTTAACATAGCCTATTCAATAAAAAATCCGCCTCACTTTTATGAGGCAGATCATTTAACGTTTCTTTTTAATTACTTTATCCGCTAAATGGCTTCAGCTGTAACACTAGCATGCAATCCTTTTCAGCCAAAGCCGTGTTGATGCATTCGCTTTGTTAGTCATTATCGTTATCGAAGATGTTATTGTTCGTTCCATTGTTGTCGATGTTTTGCGGAGTGTTGCCTTCTAGTTCATTACCGAAGATTGAATTGTCATTGCCGTTAATCTCAATACCATCGTCATGATTTTCTTCTACATCGTTATCTTGAACGATGTTTAGGTTTCCGTTCACTTCAATGCCGGATTGGCAGTTTTCTTCCACTTCGTTGCCGTATGCAATATTGCTTTGGCTTGAAATTTCAATACCGTCGTATTTATTGTTTTTAACATTGTTGTTTACAGCAACAGAATTGTTGCCATCTGCGATTAAAATACCGTTAAAGGAGTTGCCTTCCGCATGGTTGCCATATACAAGTGTGTTTTGCCCTCTTACCACAAAGCCATCTTGAGCATTGCAGACAGACTTATTGTTTATAAAGGCATTTCCAGTTGCGGTGGCTGTCCAGCCATCTACACCGTCCCCTCCATTTTCAATTATTTCATTTTCTACCAGCCAGTTATTAGATGAACCAGGGAACCAACCGAAGATCACCCCATCGGAGTCATTATTACGAATAGTGTTTTGATACATAAAGTTACCAGTGGAATTTTCAAGTAAGATACCCTCGCCACTGTTTTGCATGACATTCCCAATGATGCGATGAAAGCCGCCTAAATAGACCCAGACACCTCTTAAGGAATTTTGGATTACGAAGCCGAAGATTTCCACATCCGTCACATCTAATAGACTGAACGGGTTCTCTCCTCTGTTATTGGCTTCAAGGGTAACTCCATGTTTCTCCTCAGCAATGATCCGTATGGAGTTTTTTTCAACCACCACCGATTCTCTGTAGAATCCACACTTGACCAATACGACATCACCAGGATTCGCGGCATTCACTCCGGCTTGGATTGTCGGCTGATCATTTGGGACACAAATAATTGTCATTACACTCACCTCTCTTATTTTTTTGACCAATTTCATAAACGGTCACTATACTCTATGATTCTCAAAGATTAGTGGTTTGGACAAACCCTATAGGCTTTGACATATTTTTTGCAAGAGTTACTCTTATTGAAATGAATATTCTGTTATTAAAAATGGATGTTGTTGGCTATTTAGTAATAAAAACAACACAAAAAGAGGCTTCCCAAAAGTCCAGAAAACGAATGGAAGGCCTCTATGTTAATTCTTTAAGTTTGTCGATATTCACTCGAAACTTGTAGATATTTCTCGGGAAATTGTTGAAATTTGAAAAATGAGAACATGGGTTATGTTTGATAACTATTGGTCAATGAATCCTCTAATGAACTTATGCTGATACAAAAGATTTTTCAGTATATCGTATAGGTCTTGTACGTATCACGAAACGCTATAGTGTTCCATGTCGTTTCACCACTATAGTCTTCAAAAGGTGTTAAATCTTTGACCCTAGTTTAATTTTATATCAATTTTGAATTTTACTGTCACTTATATCACCCTGCGATACGAAATGAAAAAGAACCGATTAACCCTTCTTGTCCAGTCGAAATGGACTTTCAACTGCCTCGATCATGATTTTCACCTTTTTCAATTTACGAAGTCCGATTACCTGCATATCGATTAAGAAATTAATATCTATTATGCCTTTGTTTTTTCGATAACCAGATAGAATGAACAAAATCTGCTATTTTCGGAATAAGGAAAAAAACAGACTCCATTTATCTTTTGGTCTTTGGATCGCTTCTTCTAAACGATTATTAAAATCATTTTGTGAACGCCATTCTTTTTGCTGTTCTTCCCGCATGCTTTGGATTTCTTTTTGCAAGAGTTCGCTTTTTTGTTGTTCTTGCTGCAGCATAGTTTCATAATAGTTTTTTTGTTGTTCAGTTAATTTTTCAATTTTAACATTCGTTTTCTGCGCGGAATTGCCAATAGTAGAACTTATAACATGATGGTCTTGCTGGAGTCTTGAAACCGTTGTTTTAAGCTGGGCCATATCATTTGTCAGCTTGGCATTCATTTCCCGTGTCGCAGCAAGTTCATTGACGACTAACATTAGTACTTCTTTTAATTGATTCGGGTCTTGGGGTAAATTCTCATATGTATCAGAAATCACAACCTCGGTTCCACTAGACTCTTCCAATCTTTCTTTTTGCTGAGATACAATATCTTTCGCTGTATCGTCCAGGGGCTTGTCTGTATCGCGTAACGCTATAAGCGCTCCGATGTCCGTTTGAACAAAAATACGTCGATCGCCATCTTTTAAAAACTCATAGCCATTCCGCTCCAAGATCTGGCCATACTTACGAACAGTAGGAGTGGCAATACCCACTTCTTCCGCTACTTCCTTCGAGGAGAAAGCTCGTTCATTAGGTTGTATATCGCGTCGCATATCGAACCTCCTTTTCTATTAATATGAATGTTTTTAGCTTTATTTGCAAGTCGTATCGGCATACGATACAAACCAAATTGGAGTACACAATCTATTACTGAATTGCAATCCGAAATGTTTCTCACATTATTCTAGCATTCAATAACACTTTGACTTGAATTATCTTAGAAGATAAGATGAAAGTAAGGATCTGAGGAAAGGATTTTGCATGATGAAAAACCATGAAACGGCTGATTTGGGTGAAACAAGACAGACGATCATTCAAACAGCACATAAGCTGTTTATGGAATTAGGCTATCGGGCTGTTTCGACCAGGCAAATCGCCGAAGCCTGCGGAGTGACGCAGCCAGCTCTATATCACCATTTTAAAAATAAGCAAACCCTTTATATCGAAGTCATCCTGACCGAGCTTCAGAAAACGAAAAACAGTTTGGAAAGAATCATAAAACGCCATAAGGATCTAAAGGAATGTCTAATGGGAATCGCCCATTATATCTTGCTGAATAAACCAGAAGAAATGCATCAAATGTTCAGGGACATTCAACAAGAACTAAATCCTGAATCCCGTCAGCTGATCTCTAAAAGTTGGTTTGACAGCTACGTCCATCCGTTGGCAGAGATTTTTGATAAGGGCATCCAGAATGGCGAACTCCGCAATCCTGAGGTATTTGGGGCAGACTCGGTCAGTTCCGCCTTTTTACTGTTGAATATGCTGAGCCATTCCCCAGCACAGGCGGCAGGAGCTTCACCACAGGAGCAAAAGAAAATTTACGAGCAGCATGTCCAAATGCTTGTTAATGTATTATTATATGGCATTGCTTCAGAGGAAAAAAAAATATAAACATATTTATATTTTTTTGCAGCACACTTATCACTTGATAAGTTTTTCATTTCCGTTTAATCTTTCTTTATCACGTTTATTTACTATCTATATAATCTAAACTTATCGAATGATAAGGAAGGGGAGTTAGAAATGAAAGGATTTATCCATACCTATACGAAAGCTGTTGGAGGGAAAATCGGAAAATGGCTGACCTTGGTCATCTGGATTGCCGTCGTAGCCTTATTGAACATGATTTTCCCGCAGGCGAATTCCTATGAAAATAACCTTGCTGCCAACCTTACCGATGACCAGCCATCTGTGATCGCGCAAAAGCTCGCTGAAAAAGAATTCCCATCAGGTTCAGGCCAGCCTGCACTGCTTACCTGGTACCGAAGCACTGGTATTACGGATGGAGATTTACAAAGCATCCAAAAGTTGTCCGAAGGCCTTTCGAAAGAAAAACTGCCGCACCAGCTCGATAGCATTCCTTTGCACCAGATACCGCTGCCTGCTCTTAAGGAACAATTATCCGAAGATGGAAAGGCCTTTATTTTTCCAGTCCTTTTTGACAAAGAAGCCAGTACAGAAGATCTAAATGACAGTATCGAAGCTTTGGATAAGCGTGTTTCGAGTATCTTTGTGAAAAACCCACTAAAGACAACGATGAAAGCAGAAGACGATTTGCTCGTTCGAGTAACCGGCCCTGTTGGCATTCAAGTTGATGCAACAGAACTGTTTGCACAGGGAGATGTGAAGCTGTTGCTAGCAACCGTCATCCTGGTACTTGTCTTCCTTCTTGTCATCTACCGTTCACCAATTCTGGCATTAGTGCCTCTAATAGCCGTTGGCTTCGCCTATGGTGTCATCAGTCCGCTGCTTGGCATCGCTGGGAAAGAAGAATGGGTGACGTTTGATTCCCAGGGATTGTCGATTATGACCGTGCTTCTATTTGGAGCAGGAACGGATTACTGTCTCTTTTTGATAGCTCAATATCGTAGTCAGCTTGAAGAAGAAGATAACAAACTGACTGCCCTGAAAAAAGCTTTAAGCAACTCTTCAGGAGCGATCGCCATGAGTGGACTAACCGTTGTGTTTTCGCTTTTAGCACTTCTTCTTGCCCAGTACGGTTCCATTCAGCGGTTTGCCGTGCCGTTCAGCTTATCGATTTTGATCATGATGATTGCTAGTTTAACTCTCGTTCCTTCGCTATTAAGCATCCTTGGAAGGGTTTCTTTCTTCCCGTTCATCCCTAGAACAGAGGAAATGATCAAGGAACGCGCTCTGAAAAAAGGAAAGCCTGTTCCAGAACCGAAAGAAAAACACAAAGTTGGCAGGGCATTCGGCCACTTCATCACGAAGTTCCCAAAATCCATCACAATTGTTACCACTTTGGTTCTTGGACTGCTCGCTTATTCAGCAACAAATATCACGTATACATTTGATACATTGTCTTCTTTTCCAGAGGATATGCCTTCAAGAGAAGGGTTCCAGCTGATTTCTGACCATTTCACTCCTGGTGAGCTTGCTCCTCTGCAAATAATGGTTCAAACGGAAGGAAAAGATGTCAAAGCAGCCGAAAAGTTAATGGACCTTGATTTCGTTGCAAAGGTTTCCGAACCACAGCAAGGAAAATCTGACCCTAATCTGCTCTCTTACACAGTTGAACTGAAGGATAATCCATATTCCAATGAAGCGATGGATCGAATTCCAGTCATCCAGAAAACGGTCGCTTCTTCCCTAAAGTCTGAGGGAGTCGAAAAATCATCTGACAAAGTATGGATCGCCGGTCAAACAGCTGACCAATATGACACACGAAGCGTGACCGATGAAGATGCGAAAATCATCATCCCTGTGATTATCGTAATGATCGCCTTGTTATTGTTCTTCTACCTTCGTTCACTCGTTGCGATGGTGTACCTAATGGCAACCGTGCTCTTGTCCTACTTCAGTGCATTAGGACTGGGCTGGCTCGTTCTACACTATTTACTTGATTTCAATGCGATTCAAGGGTTCATCCCATTATATGCCTTCGTGTTCATTGTCGCTTTGGGAGAAGACTACAACATCTTCATGGTTTCAAGCATATGGAAAAAGGGCAGGAAGCACGCCCTGCCACTAGCAGTGAAAGAAGGAGTGGCCCAGACAGGGTCGGTCATCACGTCCGCAGGCCTCATCCTGGCAGGAACCTTCGCGGTGCTCACTACCCTGCCAATACAAGTACTAGTCCAATTTGGAATTGTCACAGCCATCGGTGTACTTCTCGATACCTTTATCGTCCGTCCATTCCTAGTCCCTGCCTTAACGGTATGGATCGGGAAATACGTGTTCTGGCCTTCCAAACAAGCCAGAAAAGCTGTTGAATCTGACCAATAAAAATAAAGGGCGCCTGGCTAGCAGGTGCCCTTTGTTTTTTATTGGTCATTTGCTTATTGTTCATATTGCCGGTCAGCCACTTTTACAAGCAGCTTACCTGTATTATTGCCATTAAAGAGATCAAGGAATGCATTCGGGATATTTTCAAAGCCTTCTCGAATGGTTTCCCGGTATTGAAGCTTACCTTCCTGCAGCCATTTCCCAAGCTGGATTGCACCCTCCTGGAACCGAGCGGAAAAGTCACCTACCGTAAAACCTTGCATGAGCACGCTTTTCTTAATCAACGTTGTTTGCACACGAGGTCCCACATCTACACTTTCCAGGTTATAAGAAGAAATCGATCCGCAAACAGGTATGCGTGCATATCGGTTCAGGTTCGCAAGCACTGCATCCGATACCTCACCGCCGACATTATCAAAATAAACATCCACTCCATTAGGACATGCCTCGGATATTTCTTGCTTCAAGTCCCCAGCTGTTTTGTAGTTAACCGCTTCATCAAATTGCAACTCATCCTTCAAGAAAGAGATCTTGTCCTCAGACCCCGCAATTCCAACTACTCGCGCGCCTTTTATTTTGGCAATTTGCCCTACAACAGAGCCGACTGCTCCTGCCGCTCCAGAAATAACGACCGTTTCTCCTTCTTTTGGCTTCCCAATATCCAATAATCCAAAATAAGCGGTTAGTCCCGTCATTCCTAATATGCCTAAATACGTTGAAATCGGTGCTAACGATGGGTCGATTTTTCTGATTTCCTTCTCTTTTGCCGCATAATGCGTCTGCCAGCCAAACATCCCAATAACGATATCACCCTGTTTAAAGTTTTCAGACTTAGATTCCACTACTTCTCCAATTGAACCGCCTTCAATCGCTTTACCAAGTTGAAAAGGTTCAATATATGATTCCGCATCTTGCATTCTGCCCCTCATGTAAGGATCAACAGACACATAAAGCGTACGCAGTAAAACTTCCCCTTCCGCAAGCTCTCGAATGTCATGTTCTACAAACTGAAATGTCTCAGCTCCAGGCATACCTTTAGGTCTGTTCGCTAATACAATTTGGCGGTTTACTTCCTTCATGGCAAAGCTCCTTTCACTTTTTGATGCAGCATGCTCCACTAAACGATTCCCTCTTTTTTCGTCGAGAGAGAATGAGTACGTTTATTGTGAGGGAATTCCTCTTCTTTATCAAATAATTAAATTTCAAGGATGGAAAACACGAATATACCCAAAGAATATTATTTGCATTTTGGGGGGATTTTCCGAAAAATAATTTTTACCAACTAAGAAAAGAAAAAATACCTCTCTTCTGTTCTTTCTAAACGAGAAAAAAAGAGGCTATCCAGAAGTTCAATGAACTAATGAGAAGCCTCTCTTAATTTACATTGTTAGCATTTTGTTAAAAAACCACTTCAAAACCCTAATATATTAAGGGTTCGAGGGGCAGATTACATCATGCCGCCCATGTCTGGCATGCCCATGCCTTTGTTTTCTACTGGCTTGTCAGCAACAACTGCTTCAGTTGTTAAGAACATAGCCGCAACAGAGGCTGCGTTTTGAAGTGCAGAACGAGTTACTTTAGTTGGGTCCACGATACCAGCTTCGATCATGTTTACCCATGCTCCAGTAGCTGCGTTGAAGCCTGTGCCGACTTCTTCGCGCTTTAGGCGCTCAACGATGACAGAGCCTTCAAGGCCTGCGTTGTGAGCGATTTGACGAACTGGCTCTTCCATTGCACGTAGTACGATGTTCACACCAGTAGCTTCGTCGCCTTCAGCCTGGATTGCAGCAACTTTGTATATACGTTTAGAAGCGCAACGCCACCACCTGATACGATACCTTCCTTCTTCAACTGCAGCGCGAGTTGAGTTCAAAGCATCTTCAATGCGAAGCTTGCGTTCTTTCAATTCAGTTTCAGTTGCAGCACCAACTTTGATGACTGTAACGCCGCCAGCGAATTTAGCTAAGCGCTCTTGTAACTTTTCACGGTCAAATTCAAAAGTTGTTTCTTAGTTTGCCAACTGAACATTCATTTCACGTGCCGCTGCAAGCTCATTAACTAAAAACATAAAGACCTCTTTAAATTGATTAGGGTCTTGTGGAAAATTTTCATATGTATCGTTTGTATCGCTTGTCGCTATATTTGTTTCACTGGATCCTTTTAATCTACCTTTTTGCTGTTCTACAAGGTCTTTTGCTGTATCATCCAGTGGCTTGTCCGTATCGCGTAGCGCTATGAGCGCACTAATGTCAGATTGGACAAAAATACGGCGGTCGCCATCCTTCATAAACTCGTATCCATTGCGCTCTAATATTTGTCCATACTTTCTTACGGTGGGAGTCGCTATTCCCACTTCTTCTGCCACTTCCTTGGTAGAGTAAGCCCGTTCATTCGGTTGTATAACGTATCGCACCTCCTGTCTTTCATTTGAAGGGTTTGTACTGTTTTGAAAGAGTCATATCGCCCATATCTATTCTAGTGCCATATCTCCCTTTTCTCTGTTTACCTTTGAGAGTGTATCATGCCACACGCGTTTATTTATTCGATATTCTTTATAAATACCTATCTATGAAACGATATATAACCATTTACACAGCTATACTTTTACACGTTTACTATATTAAAAAGAACACTTTCTACCTGATCAGTGTACTGATGACAACCGAACAATAACGCAGAAGCCCGGAAGAACACGGAAGATCAAGCCCCGGAGCAGCCGTCCCACTCAGTGCAAAGCCTGTACAGTGCGGTTACAAACGACGAAGAAGAAAATAAAGACATTAACAACTTAAAGCCCAACTAGCAATATCACTGTTTGTTTTAAAGTAATCAACAATTTACTGATAAGAAATTCACGATAGCAACTGCTTGCACATAAAGACCTACAATTCCTACAATAGAATCCTCTTTCCTCCTATACTAAAGGGTTTAGCCATTCCGATAAAGCTAAACCATTTTTTATGCATCCTCTCTCATTCCCCTAAGACTGACTACTATTATCGTAAGAGTTCCCCAAATGCCCGCAATAAAAGGCCCAGGAAGAAACCGGACCAAATGCGCGCCAGACTCTTTTTTATGCATAATTGTACGAATCTACTGAGCCATTAGCCATCTCAAATTATAGTACTTCTTAATATTATGTAGGGATAACATCAAGAAGGGAGGAAAAAACACAATGTCAACCATAGATAAAAGCAAAAATTACAACTGTGAAAAGATGGTTGTACTGCGAGAAGCTTTCGGTGAAATATTTAGACCGTGTGACGGAAACACGTACACTTTAATTGACGCAACTGCAACACCAATGGAAAACGTGGATGCAGAGATAGGAAACTTTGGAGATTGCTCTGTTACGTTTCACTTCCTGCAAGAAAAGGGCGGAACGATTAATAAAACTGTCCCGGCTAATGCAGGAATTCGAGTGGTACAAATCCCGGGCCGTATCCTCTTGGTCTCAGTTACATGCAATTGTCCATGTGGAACAGGCAATCAATGTGACGCTGGCGCATTTGTGACTTTTTCACAGTGTGTTTGCTGCTGCCCTGATGGCCATGATGACTACCCGGCTTGACCCGAATATTACATTCTACAGAAGGCAGGTGAATACGATGTCAAGTAAAGATAAATATATAAAGAGCAAAGAAAGAAAATGTAAAACTGGTGAATGTGAATCTGTTGTTCGATTTGGATTTGCTGCGTTTGTAGATGAATGTGACCAAAATACCCATACTTTGGTGGAAGCCAATATAAGACCGCTGGAAAATCTGATAACAGATATAGAGAACTTTGGAGATTGCCCTGTTACGCTTCACTTCCTGCAACAAAATGGCGGAACGATTGATAAAACCGTTCAACCCGGAGACGAGATGACATTTTCAATTCCGGGACGGATCATACTCGTAACTGCTACATGTGAATGTCCATGCGGATCGGGCGGACCTACAGGTGAATGTGATATTGAAGTTGAATTCTCCTATACGGAGTGCATCTGTTGCTGAGATTCCTATGATCATTAAGCAAGTAGAATGACAAGATGATACCTGGCTGGAATAAGAGGTGATTTGAATTGGAAAAATCCGATCTGGAGTTTCTAAAAAGACAGGTCCGAAGCATAAAAATGAGCCGCAGAAAAAAAGAAAAAGCAAATGAGAAAATCAACGAGATGATGAATGCGGTTGAACAATCGTCGATGGATAACGGCAAAATGATGGAAGAATTTCAACAAATTTTAACAATAATAAAATCTGAGAAAAACGTACCCAGATATACAACAGAGAAATCTAGCCAACACAAATGGGCGCTTTCCAGGATAAAACGATTATACCGTCAACAGAAATCGAACATGAGTTAAATGGAACTTTTGGATGAAACCGTTATAAAGATGTAAGGGAGCATAAACGACATCAAAAAGAGCTTATGATGAAAAATAGGTTATTCTATCGTGATGAGAATTTTATTTTCACTGAAGAAGAAGGGTATCCACTGCCGATTAAACTCGTTATGAAAGGTTTACAACGCTTTGAAAAAGACGAACATTACTAAACATATTACCCTTCATAGTTTTAGGCATACTCATACTTCACTTCCAATTGAAGCTGGCGTAGATTTAAAAGCAATTCAACACCGTGTTGCACATACCGATATAAATACAACCATGAACATTTATGCTCACATGACGAAAAATATGAAAGAAAAGGCCTCTCAAGCGTTCAGTGAACGAATGAAAGGCCTCTCTCAGAAACTTATTTTGTAGTTCAAAACATTAAAATAAGTTTCGATGTCAACAAAATGTCAACAAATCAATATTCACTTACTCTAAAACCCTTACGCGACAAGGGTTTTTTTCTTTTTATTACATCATGCCGCCCATGCCACCCATGCCGCCCATGTCTGGCATGCCCATGCCTTTGTTTTCTTCTGGCTTGTCAGCAACAACTGCTTCTGTTGTTAAGAACATAGCCGCAACAGAGGCTGCGTTTTGAAGTGCAGAACGAGTTACTTTAGTTGGGTCAACGATACCAGCTTCGATCATGTTTACCCATGCTCCAGTAGCTGCGTTGAAGCCTGTGCCGACTTCTTCGCGCTTCAGGCGCTCAACGATGACAGAGCCTTCAAGGCCTGCGTTGTGAGCGATTTGACGAACTGGCTCTTCCATTGCACGTAGTACGATGTTCACACCAGTAGCTTCGTCGCCTTCAGCCTGGATTGCAGCAACTTTGTTATATACGTTTAGAAGCGCAACGCCACCACCTGATACGATACCTTCTTCAACTGCAGCGCGAGTTGAGTTCAATGCATCTTCAATGCGAAGTTTGCGTTCCTTCAATTCAGTTTCAGTAGCAGCACCAACTTTGATGACTGCAACACCGCCAGCTAATTTAGCAAGGCGCTCTTGTAACTTTTCACGGTCAAATTCAGAAGTTGTTTCTTCCATTTGAACGCGGATCTGGTTAACACGGCTAGCGATTTGTGCGCTGTCTCCAGCACCTTCAACGATTGTTGTGTTTTCTTTTGTAACAACAACTTTAGAAGCGCGTCCTAAAGATGTGATTGTAGCAGATTTAAGGTCACGGCCAAGTTCTTCTGTGATCACTTCTCCGCCAGTTAATGCAGCGATATCCTCAAGCATAGCTTTGCGGCGGTCACCAAAGCCAGGAGCTTTGACTGCAACTGCATTGAATGTTCCGCGAAGCTTGTTAACTACTAATGTAGCAAGTGCTTCACCTTCAACATCTTCAGCAATCATCAATAATGGCTTGCCTTGCTGTACAACCTGCTCAAGAACAGGAAGGATTTCCTGAATGCTGCCGATTTTCTTGTCAGTGATCAAGATATAAGGATTTTCAAGAACTGCTTCCATTTTATCAGAATCAGTTACCATGTAAGGAGATGCGTATCCGCGGTCGAACTGCATACCTTCTACAACGTCTAATTCTGTTGTGAAGCCTTTAGACTCTTCGATTGTGATAACGCCGTCGTTGCCAACGCGCTCCATTGCTTCTGCGATCAATTGGCCAACTTCTTCGTCAGCAGCAGAGATAGAAGCTACTTGAGCGATTGAAGCTTTGCCTTCGATTGGCTTTGAAATAGCCTTTAATTCTTCAACTGCAGTTACAGCAGCTTTTTCCATACCTTTGCGGATGCCCATTGGGTTAGCACCAGCAGTTACGTTCTTAAGACCTTCACGGATCATCGCTTGAGCAAGAACCGTTGCAGTAGTCGTTCCGTCACCAGCTACGTCGTTAGTCTTGCTTGCTACTTCAGCAACAAGCTTAGCACCCATGTTTTCGAAAGCATCTTCAAGTTCGATTTCTTTCGCGATTGTCACACCATCATTTGTGATAAGTGGTGAACCGAATTTCTTCTCAAGAACCACGTTGCGTCCTTTAGGTCCAAGAGTAACTTTTACTGCATTTGCAAGAGCGTCAACCCCGCGAAGCATCGCACGGCGTGCTTCTTCACTGAACAAAATGTCTTTTGCCATTTTATAAAAACCTCCTCAAATTTGTGTTATATAAAAGAATAATAAACCTTCAACACATCTATTTGTGTCTAGCTCCAGCGCCTAGCCCCTCGAGTCGCATGTCTAGTTTCGGTCCGTCCAATGAAGTCAAAGAGCGACTTCACTGGCCGGCCCTCCGACGGACACGACGTCCTAGTGCCGACGTTGCCACAGGATGTGGCGGTTTTAGTCGGCCATCGCTT